>NZ_JAKFGB010000020.1 GCF_022267515.1 Rubinisphaera margarita
TGGCTCAGACGCGTGCGTCTGAGTGGCGCAGCCACAAGAGGTCGCTGACCGGCGTTCAGTAGGCTTTATCACAACCTTTGTCATCGAAGACTGTAGCTTCCATTCAGCGCTGGACAGCTTCTTCCTGTGACTTCGTCACCCAGACGCACGCGTCTAGGCCAACCCTGTTCGCCCGGTTCTGGCGTCTCTCCGGGGCTGGACCGGGAAAATCGCTTCAAGCGGCATATCCTGAATAACCGATACAGTCGATAGCGCAGACTTCAGCGAGCGTGATTCGTTGCCGCTGAAGTCCTGCCTGTAGATCAGGCCGCGGGGTCGGTTGGGGGATCAGCCGTTACGCGTTTCCGCTGATGAAGAAGTCATTGGACTGATCCAGCGGACTGACAAAACTGGGGATGTGGGCGAAACAGCTGCGGAATACGCAGAGACGCAGACGGTCTGCCAGCTCGACAGACGGTGCTTCGTGGTTCGCAAGGGGACTGTCATGAGACGGGTAACAATTCTGTCTGCACTGGGGGCGATCATCAGCCTCTGGGCGCCGCTCACGGCCTGTCAGGCTGACGACCCGGCGACAATCATTACAGCGCGGGACGAATTCACCATTCCGTTCCGGTACGACCAGCAGATGCTCGGTCGTCTCTCGGCTCGTGAAGTCGTACTTTCTGTCTCCGTCGATGGAGGGCGAAGCTGGAATCAGGCGGCTGCTCAACCGATTGACGAGCAGGATTTTCAGTTCGAACCGACTGCGGAAGGCGAATACTGGTTCGCAGTTTCGGTGCGAGATACCGAAGGGCGTCTGCATCCCGATCCGAAGAAAACTCCGCCAGGATTGAAGGTAATTGTCGATCGCCAGAATCCGGATCTGCAGTTGAAACTGACTCGACAGAAATCAGATCGAATTGAACTGAGTTGGAAGATCCAGGAAGTTCATCCCGACATCGAGACTCTTCAGCTTGAGTACCGCAATGCCTCGGATGAAAGCTGGAAGCAGGTTTACATCGCCAAGGCCCTTTCCGGACAAACGTCCTGGAAGATGTTGCCGGGCCAGCTGCCGGAAGTCCGCGGACGAGTGTTCGATACCGCCGGGAACGTGACGCAGACGGTCATCTCTCTGGAGAAAGAGATCGAGCCGGTCAAATCGAGAACACAGACCGTTACGGCGACAGATCCGGTCCGCGCACCGCTTTTGGAGAAGGCTTCGACCGAACCTCCCGCCATGCCGATCATCATGCCCAAAGAAACGGTGACGGTGAATCAGCCCGTTCAGCTCAACGCACCACTGAACGTGCCGGCACCGCCCCAGGGGCTACCGACGCCGACGCCGGTTGAACCCCGTTCGGAAACTTCGCTGGCACCCGCCCAGGAATGGAGTCAGAAGCATCCGGGGCAGTTGCCCCAGGTTTCCTACGACGAGAACGCACTTCCCGCTGAAGTGCTCGATCTGCAGGAAACACGCACTCGCCACGTCAACGCTCATCAGTTCCAGATCGACTATCAGGTCGCTGGGGTGGGGCCTTCCGGGGTCGGAGCCGTGGAACTGTTCATTACCCAGGACAACGGCGCTCAATGGTGGCGGTATGGGGTCGACCCGGATCTGAAAAGTCCGATGGAAGTCAGCGTGCCGGAAGATGGACGCTACGGGTTTCACTTCCGGATTCACAGCGGAGTCGGAAACGCCGAAGCTCCGCCGCAGCCGGGACGGGCTCCGCAGATCGATGTCATCGTCGATTCTCAGGCGCCCAAGCTGCATCTGGTTCGCAGCTATCAGGGGCACGGACCGCACATCAATCAGCTGACCGTGCAATGGCAGCTGGAAGATGAGTATCCGTCGGCCAAACCGGTCGCTTTGTATTACTCGGGTAATCCGACAGGACCGTGGCAGCAGATTGATGGCGGGATTCGGAACACCGGAAGTTACACCTTCCGTCTGCCCAATCACGCTCCCACACGGATGTACCTCCGCATGGTCGCGACCGATAGTGCCGGGAATGCGTCTGAACAGATTACGCGGGAGCCGCTGCTGATCGACCTGTCGCGTCCGACGGCTCGAGTGATCACGATCGACGCGATTCGCTAACGCGACGCAGACTCAGACGGCCTTCTTCAGTTCCTGCTGCCCGCGTTCCATGAGTGACCGCAGATCTCGGCAGCAGGTCTGCATCGAAAGCACAGCCTGCTGGAAATTCGTGTGCGTCGACGCTTCCGGAGCATCGACCGCGAACTGACGTGTCGCCTTTTCGAGCTTGCCGATCTTCTTGCTCAGCATTTTGAAGTAAGCCGCCGGATCGTCGACCCGCGTTTCCAGTGCCCGCGATGTGTCGAACACGCTGCGGGCGATTCCCATCAGCTCGGGAAAATCTTCGGATTCGTCGGAGTGCTTGACGAACGTCCGGACCATCCACGCATGAGCCATGACCATCTGGCAGTCGTGGACCAGCTCTTCCAGAAGAGAAACGTCGTTCTCCGGCGCGGCGGTATCGTTCTCGATCTGCTCGTTCATACGTTCTTTCAGATTTTCGATCTACGACCTACGGGTTCTCGTCCTGATAGTGGATCAGACTGCAGACGTCGTAGTCGGCGAGATGCCGACGTCCATCCAGGAAGTCGAGTTCAATCAGGAAGCCGCAGCCGACGACCTCGGCTCCGCATTGCTCGGCCAGTTTGGCACAGGCCTGAATCGTCCCGCCGGTGGCGAGTAGATCGTCGATGAGCAGCACTTTGTCGCCTTCGTCGACGGCATCGATATGGATTTCGAGGCAGTCGGTTCCGTACTCCAGTTCGTAGTGGAAGGCGTGCGTATCGAACGGCAGCTTCTTCGGCTTGCGGACTGGAATGAAGGAGACGTCGAGCTCCATGGCGAGCGGAGCGGCGAAGATGAAGCCCCGTGCTTCGGCGGCCATGATCTTTGTGACCCCGGAGTCCCGGAAGTGATCGGCAAACTGCCGAACGCTTTCCCGCATCGCACCCGCATTGGCGAGTAGCGGAGTGATGTCGCGAAACATGATTCCCGGCTTGGGAAAGTTCGGGACCGAACGGATGTATTGTTTCAGATCAAGAGTCGCCGTCATTGAGTAGAGCTTTCTGTATTTCGCAGCAGCTGGCGAGCTGCATCCACTTCATTTTGAGAGGTCGAGTCCCCATCATACAGTTCGATCAGGCTTCGCAAAATTGAACGGGCTTCTTCATTCTGGCCCTTCTTCAGCATTTCACGAGCTCGCATCAAAGCCGTCGAGGCTAACGGGCGGGAGTCGCTCGATTGAAGCGTCTCGTCAACCTGTAGCGAAAGGTCATCGAGGATCTCCCCAATCGCCCGGCGGAGTTCCGTATGATCGTTGTCCCCTTCGAGTAACCCGTACAGGTTACGCAGAACCTGTTCGGCTGCGACGCGGTCGCCGAGCTTGTAGTACTCGCCGGCCATGCGGAGAAACCGCTGGGCGTCTGTGACGCCATGCACCCGTTTTCGGCTCAAACGCGTGACGCCGAAGTCCTGCTTCAGTTCTTCAACCAAAATCTCTGAAAGCATCGGGCTGACTTCCGCTTCCCAGCGATCGGGGTCTTCTTCGATCAGAGGGGCGAGAAACTCATCCCGCGCTTCCGGCCAGTAGATCGTTCCCTTGTCGAACAGCTCCTGACCGCGGGCGAATCTCTCTTCAGGCGAGAGCTGTTGCTGTTGGAACCAGTACACACCGCCGGCGATCACGGCGATCAGAAGCAGGATCAGGACCCAGGTATTATCAAAGTAACGGGCCAGGGCGGATCCGGACTCGGCTCGCTCGATCTCGGCTCGAATGAGATCCCGCATCAGCGTCCCGCCGACCGCGTTGGGATCTTCTGTTCCAGCGACTATCGTCTCGGCCGTGCCGTCCAGAATGTTGCCAGCCGTGTCATCGGGCAGCGTACCGGAAATCGACAGGTCGACTTTCTTCAGGATCTCCTTGAGCCGCAGCGACAGGACGTAAGTATCCGGATACCGTTTGTCGGGATCTTTCTCCAGGCACTGGCAGACCACATCATCCAGCCAGTGAGGAATGTCCGGAACGTAGGTACGGGGCCGGTCGAACTGTCCGAAGCGATGCTTCTGGATCACCTCCATGGAAGTCTGACCGCTGAAGGGAGGACGAGCTGTAAGCATCGCGTACATCACCGCTCCCAGCGAATAGATGTCGCTCTTTTTGGTGGCCCGGCGTCCCTGCGCCTGTTCCGGCGACATGTATTCCGCCGTCCCGATAATCCCGCCCGTTTTGGTCAGGCGTGACGAAGCGAATACCTGGGCGACGCCGAAGTCGAGCAGCTTGATGTTCTCGTCGGGTGTAATCAGCAGATTGGATGGCTTGAGATCACGATGGATGACCCCGGCGTCGTGTGCGGACTTGAGTGCCTGGCAGATCTGAATCGCGAGTTCAATCACAGTCCGCCAGGGAATGCGACCCTGATCGCGAATGTACTGGTTAAGCGTCACCCCTTCGACGTACTCCATGGCGTAGTAGTACGTCTCGCTGTCATCGACGCCGCTTTCGTAGATCTCGACGATGTGCGGGTTCGAAACCGACTGCATCGCTTCGATTTCCCGGGTGAATCGCAGGACGAACCCTTCCTCGCGGGCCAGCGAAGCGGGCAGGACCTTCACCGCGGCAACGCGATCGCTCTCGACATGGCGGCCCAGATAGACGGTTCCCATGCCACCGGATCCGATTTTGCGTTCAATCTGATACGGGCCGACCTGGTCTGGAATCACGATTCACCTGGGGGATACGCTGAAATGTGCGAGAAGGAATCAGGTCAGTCTGGCCGAAACACCAACTGAATTCAATCAGAGCGAAAGTCGACGCGCTCGCACGCCCCAGTTATGATCGATCGCTCACCAACGACGACCCGGGTTCAACCGAGGAGACACCAATGATACGGACGAACGTTCTGCTCACGTTCCTGTGTGTGATCGTGCCGATGCTTCACGTTGGCACCGTACTGGAAGCGGCTGAAGGACAGCCGAACATTCTCTGGATCACCTGCGAAGATATGAGCGCCCGTCTGTCCTTTTACGGAGACGACACGGTCAAGACGCCGCGACTCGATGAGCTCGCCAGTCAGTCGGTTCGCTACAACCACTGCTACGGGACTTACGGCGTCTGTGCTCCGAACCGCCATACGCTCATCATGGGGATGTATCCCAGTACGACCGGCGCGATGGCGATGCGGACCTGGAAACGGACTTCCGCTTTGCACCTGATCAAGGATCCCGAACTTCTGGCTATTCCGACTTACGAAGCGACTCCGCCCGCCGGAGCGAAATGTTTCACGGAGTATCTGCGAGCCAACGGCTATTACTGCTCCAACAACTCGAAAACCGACTATCAGTTCCGGACGCCGATCACGGCTTGGGACGATTCGAGCAAGAAGGCTCACTGGCGCAATCGGCCGGATGATCAGACGCCATTTTTCTCGGTCTTCAACTTCACGATCACTCACGAAAGCAAAGTCCACAAACAGTCGTCGCCCACTGTGGTTGACCCGGCGGGTGTCGAGCTTCCTCCGTACTATCCGGATACGCCGATCATCCGCCGCGATCTCGCCCGGCACTACGACAACATCATTGCCCTGGACGCTCAAGTGGGGGAAGTGCTCGATCAGCTCGAAGAGGACGGGCTTGCCGACGACACGATCGTGTTCTTTTTCAGCGATCACGGCGACGGGCTTCCCCGAGCCAAACGCTGGGTGTATGACTCCGGCATTCATGTGCCGCTGCTCGTACGGTATCCCGATGGAAAGAAAGCCGGCACCACGAACGATGATCTGGTGAGCTTCGTCGACTTCGCGCCGACAGTGCTGTCGCTGGCCGGGATCTCGCTGCCGGCTCATATGCAGGGAACCGCGTTTCTTGGTCCGGCCGCCGGCAAGAAGCGGGAGTACATCTTCGCGTTCCGGGATCGCATGGATCCGGCGACCGAGCGAATTCGAGCCGTCCGCGACCATCGCTTCAAATACGTGCGGAACTATCGGCCAGATCTTCCTTACATCGCATTTCAGCCGTATCGCGATCTGATGGAACTGATGCAGGAGATTCACCGGCTGAACCGGGAAGGAACGCTAACCGAAGATCAGTGGCAGTTCACGGCTCAGTACAAGCCGCTCGAAGAGTTCTACGATACCGAGAATGATCCCCACGAGATTCACAATCTCGCCGGAGATCCGAAATGGTTTTCAGAAATGGCACGACTGAGAGAAGCTCACGAAAGGTTCTTTCGCATGCTCGGCGATCTGGGAGAACTCCCCGAGACCGAGCTGGTGAAGCACCTGTGGCCGCCCGATGGCGAGCAGCCCGAAACCGCCGTTCCCGTCATCCGGCAACAGGGCGACGAGGTGCAGGTCAGCTGCGATACCGAAGGAGCTTCTATCGCATTCCGCCGCCCGAATGACAAGAACTGGCAGCTCTACGTCGAACCGTTCACCGCACCGGCAGGCACGATCGTCAAAGCACAGGCCATTCGTCTGGGCTGGAAGCCGAGCCCGACCGTGGAGCACAAAATGCAGTAACCCCCCGGGAGAATTCTCCAATTGAGGTTAGCCACCGGATGCCGGCAGCTGTTATGCACTCAGGCGGTTCGGACCGCTTTGATCCCCTTCCGGGAATTCGAGCGTGTAGCCGTGTTCGAGATCGTCGTAGTGGTCGAGCTCATCGAGGAGCTTGAGTTCCTGTTCGATCTTGTCGACCAGCTGAGCAGCCGTCAGCTCCTGCAGCTTCTTCGATTCCAGTTGATTCGGCACGACGGACTGATCCAGTTTCGTGCGTTCGCTGCGTGGTGAAATTGAGTCGGTCGCGCGGAGCTCGTGTTCGACCTCGGCCATCAGGTACTCGAACCGGTAAGTGCCGATCTGGAACTGGTCTCCAGGACGCAACACGGCCTTGCGGGTGGCTCCTCCGTTGACGAGCAAAGTCGGCTCGGGGTGCATCGCTTCGATGAGGTGCCCGTCGGCTTCCGGCGTGATCATGCCGAACATCATCGGGATCTCGCCAGCCGAAAGCTGCAGATGGCAGGTGCTTCCGGCTCCGATGAGATACTGTTCCACATCCAGTGCCCGGACCGGAAACTGTGTCTTACCACGTACGATTCGAAGTACCGGCTTGTTGATCCGCATCTTCATGTCAGCATCCTGCTTAAGTCTCGATCCGTCGGTCGTTCGCCTTCGTCCTGCGAACGCAGCGGGCGTACCTCTGCCCATTCTGATATATCGACCTGGCAATCGTCGAATCTCAGAGAGGCTGCCAATCTTACTCAGCAAATTCAGAACGCCTCAATCGCAATTCAATCAGGGGTAGTGGGGCGGACAGGTGGGGTGGGGGTAATGCGCAATCTGGAAAGGATTGCATTGTGAAGAAATATCGATTGCGTCGAGAATGCGCTTCATATCGATTCTTCCGGTCGCCGATCTAATTCACAGGTACTCGTGCGCCCCCGTTCCGATTTGACCGGTCTTTCTTTCCGAAGCTACTTATGTCACGTCCCGTCGACTTTGACCTCGCCCTTCAGCTGCATCAGCAGGGAGATTTCGCCGCCGCGATTGACATCTACGATCAGCTGCTGCAAACGAGCCGCTCGCCTGTCGTGCTGCACGTTCGTGGGCTGGCCGAGCATCATCGAGGGCAACCGGAAGCGGCTCTTCCTTTTCTCCTGGAAGCTCTGGCGGGCGATCCGCAGATCGCGAAGATTCATAACAATCTCGGTTCGGTCTATCTGAAATTGCAGCAGCTACCGGCTGCGGAAGCGGCATTTCGTCAGGCGACGGCTCTGAATCCGAACCTCGCCGAGCCGTGGAAGAACCTGGGACAATGCCAGCTGAAGCTGGGGCAGCCCGCGGAAGCGGCGGTCAGCTTCGAGGCGGCATTAAAGCGGGATCCTAAAGATCTTTCGATGCTGAGGCTGCTGAGTACTGCTTACGAACAGGCCCGAAACTTTGGGCGAGCCGAAGAGGTCTGTCGACGCGCATTGGAACTGGTTCCGGATGATCCGCATCTGCTCAACGATCTGGCCAATGTGCTCTGGCAGCAACGGCGGCTCGCCGAAGCGGCTGAACTCTACGATCTGGCCACGCGGATCGACGTGAATCATGCCCGGATCTGGTCGAACTACGGTGCGGCTCTGCACGAGCTGAAACGGTTGCCAGAGGCGGAAACGGCCCTCAAGCAGGCGTTGCGGCTGCAACCTGACTACGGCGGAGCTCACTTCAATCTCGCCAATCTTTATCGAGACATGCTGAAGCATGAACTGGCATTGGAGCATTATCGCCGAGCCGTCGAGCTGAGCCCGAACGTCAAGGATTTCCGACTCAACTATGTCACGCTGCTGAACACGATGGGGGACTTTGCAGAGTCCGCCGTCCAGTGTCGCGGTCTGATCGATCTCGATCCAGACTACGCTCCGGCTTACTACAATCTGTTCACGTTCAATTCCTCGAATGTCACGGAAGAGGAAGTTGCTCAACTCGAGCGACTGTTGCAGCAGCCCGAAATCAATGGCGTCGACAAGGCCAATGCGTATTTCAGCCTGGGGAAACGGTGCGATCAGCTGAAGCGGTACGATGAGGCAGTCGTGCACTTCCAGAAGGCCAATGCGCTCACGCCGCGACGTTATCAGTTCCGCTACGAAGATCTGCAGGCTCAGCTGGAGTGTATCCGCAACGTCTTTTCTCCAGAGGCGGCCCCCTGGGCACGGCTGCGCGGTTCCGAGAGCGCTCGGCCGATCTTCATTCTGGGGATGCCGCGATCCGGGTCCACGCTTGTTGAGCAGATCCTGACCAGTCATCGTTCGATCGGAGGGGCCGGCGAGTTCGATGGCATCCGGCATTTGATCAGCAATCTCCTCACGCTCCCGTTCCAGCGTCGCAACCCGGCGTTAGCCGGCTATCCCGCCAGCGTGCAGGATGTGACCCAGAGCTACCTGGACGAGATGGCCGACGTCTATCTCAGCCGCATGGTCGACACCGCGGGAGAAGCCGAACGGATTACAGACAAGATGCCGAACAATGCGTTTCAACTCGGGTTGATCGCGACACTGTTTCCGAAGGCGACGGTCATTTACACCTGTCGCGAGCCGCGTGATATTGCACTGTCGTGCTACTTCCAGAATTTCACGACCCATCACGAGTTCAGCTACGACATGCGAAACATCGGCAAGTTCTATCGCGAACATGCCCTGATGATGGATTACTGGCGCAACGTCCTGCCGATCACCATTCACGATATCGTGTACGAAGAACTGGTTGCCGACCAGGAAGCGAAATCGCGGTGGCTCATCGAGGACGTATGCGGACTTCCGTGGGACGAGAACTGCCTGCAGTTTCATCGAAATGATCGCGCGGTTCTTACCGCTTCGCTTTGGCAGGTTCGCCAGCCGATCTATCGCCAGTCAGTTCAGAAGTGGAAGAACTACGCGTCTTTGCTCAAGCCGTTTGAGGAAGAACTGGCCGTGCTCGAACAGCGGCGGTCCGGTTCATCCGTGTGAAGAACGAACGATTCGTTCATTAGAGATTCAGAATTCAGCCAGCGAGGACAAGGACGTTGACTCGCCCATCCGATCAAACCAGCACACAGCCCGTCGGTTCCCATTCTGCTTCTGGGGAGCGTGCCCCGCACATCCCATTGCCGAATGATGCCCTGTCGCGCGCCATGGCGACGCATCAACAGGGAGACCTTGCGACGGCGATGCAGACGTACGAGCAGATTCTCGGCCATGAGCCGGATCATGCCGATGCGCTGCATCTTTCCGGGGTTGTCCTTCATCAGCAGGGGGAGCATCGGGCCGCGATGAAGCGGATTGAGCGTGCGCTGCAGTTGAAGCCCGCATCGATTCTGTACCGGAAGAACCTCGCCTCCGCGACGCGTGCCGCAGGCGATCTGCCGCGAGCCCGACAGTTGTGCGAGGAAGTGCTTGCTTCCGAACCGAACGACGCCATTGTCCAGCAGATGCTCGGACGAGTTCTCGAACAACTGCAGGACTATCGTGCGGCTCTGGTACACTTCCGTAATGCGCTGGAAGGGGACCTGAACGCCGACGACAGATTTGAGGTTCTGATTCACGCCGGCGACTGCTATTCCCGACTGGGAGAGCGAAAGCAGGCGATTCGAATCCTGGAGCAGACTCACGCGGAACGCCCGAATCAACTGTTGTCGAATCACAATCTGGGCCGGGAGTATCACTTCGCCGGAGACCTTGTTCAGGCCGAGAAGTACTATTTGCGCTCGCTGGAGATCGATCGGAACTGCGCATCCGCCTGGAACAATCTCGGCGTGATTTATCAGACGCGAGCCGAGTATCAGAAGTCGCGCAACTGCCTCGAAGAGGCGATGCGGATCATGCCGCAACTGGCGGATGTGAGCAACAACCTCGCCAACGTCTACGAAGCATTCGGAATCGAAGAGAAACTGCAGCCCCTTTACGAGCAGGCCATTCAGCTTCGTCCCGATTACGCGGAAGCACACCATTCGCTTTCGCAGGTTCATCTGCGCAATGAAGAGTTCATCACAGGTTGGGAGCTTTACGCGTGGCGACGTCGCAAGCAGGACCATGATCATCGTCCTTACCAGCATCCCGTCTGGGAGGGAACTTCGGTGAGTGACGGTCGACTGCTCATCTTCTCCGAACAGGGGATTGGTGATGTGGTCATGTTCGCGACTTGTCTTCCGGACGTGCTGAACAAGACGGGGAACGTCACCCTGGAAGTCGATCGTCGGATGCAGGGACTGCTCGCTCGTTCGTTCCCGAACATTGAGACAATCCCGCGTCCGGAAGTTGACCCGCCTGCGCCGCTGACTTTACCGGGCGTTGCGTCGCAGATTTCGCTCGCCGATCTGCCGTCCCGGTATCGACTGTCGCGTCACGAGTTTCCCCGACAGAAGTCGATTCTCGTCCCCGACCCGCAACTGAGAAACAGATGGCGGAGCCGGTTTGCCGAACTTGGCGACGGTTTGAAGGTTGGCATTTCCTGGTTTGGGGGAAAGAACGCCGACCTGCAAACCCGCCGCGCGATTCCGCTGCGGCAATGGGGGCAACTCCTGCGAATGCCGGGGGTTCATTTCGTCAATCTGCAGTATGGCGATCATCAGCAAGAGATCGATCAGGTCTGCAGCCGGGAAGGCGTGACGCTCCACAACTGGGCCGATTGCGATCCGCTCGCCGATCTTGAGAATTTCGCGGCTGAAATCGCAGAGCTTGATCTGGTGATCTCGATCGACAATGCCACCATTCATTTTGCTGGCGGACTCGGCACGCCAACATGGTGTCTGTTGCATCAACTTGCCGACTGGCGGTGGTTCCATGACGACGACACGACGCCGTGGTACGAATCGCTCCGTTTATTTCGGCAGTCGACCCAGGGCGACTGGCAACCGGTGCTCCATCGCGTGGCTGAAGAACTCAGTCGACAGGCGGGCGGAGTGGCGATTCCGGAAGTGACACAACAGTTTGACGCGGCTCCGACGATTCCGCAGTCTCCGACGCTGCCTGTGGTCCCGGTTTCTTCTGGGCTCAAACCTCGTTGTGCCGTCATTTCTCCAGTGGGTCCCGGACATGCTGAGATCTACTCGCAGGCCGAACGTTCGATTCGCAATGCGGCGTTGCAGTCCGCCGGACCATTCCGGGAGATTATCCCGTTCCGCATTGACGACACCGCCGGGAAGATCGGACGGTCGCGGGCCCGGAATCATGCCGTTCAACGCGCAGCCGAAATGGGAATCGAGTGGGTGTTCTTCCTTGATGCCGATGACCTGATGGTTCCCAACGCGTTTGCAGCTGTGGGGCCGTATCTCGATCGCTATGACGCCATCTGGGGACAGATCTTCAGCTTTGACGATGGGACTGAGCACGCAGTCCAGCGGGAGAATCAGCTTGGACAAACCGATCGCTTCGACGACGTTCTGAACAGCGATCCCTACCTGTCCCTGCAAATCGGGCACTTTGTCAGAACGGAAATCGCGTTGCGGCATCCGTTCAATGAATCGCTCGATGTCGGAGAAGACTTCGATTACTACCTGCGGCTCTGGGAATCGCAGCGGTGCATCAAGACCGATCAGGCCTTTTTCGCCAATCGCCGCGGACGACATTCCACGGGGCCCCGAGCCGGAACAGGACGCGACTGGACGATCCGTGTCAACGAGATGATGCGTACACGCCGGTTGACGCGGTTGACGACTCCCGTGAGCGGAGCGGCACCGATAACAAGCGTCACCGCTCCGATGAAGGTCGCCATTTACGGCATGATGCGAAGCGGCACCACACTGCTCTGCGACAAACTGACTGTTCCGGGACGCGGACTGGTGTTGCTGGAACCGAACATCCACATGCCCGGGTGGCCGTTCCACATCTGTAAACAGCTCAATGACTTCGGTATCCCGGTGCAGGAAGAGGACTGGAGACGGGCCTCGCAGTCCGAATCGTTCCAGTCGTACTTCAATCGGGAAGTCCTGCCGCGTCTGCAGGAGTTGAACTACTGGGGCGTAAAGATGGTGAACTTCGCCGACAGTGAGAAGTTCCTGAACGCCTACCCGCCGGAACATCTGATTCTCTGCGTCCGCGATATGCGGGACGTCGTGCTGTCCGCTCAGGATCTGGCTCCGAAGCTCGGCAACTTTGTCGACGAAGCCTGGATCGAAAAGCGGGCTCTCGAGACCGCGGCTGCTCTGGTGAAGATGGCGCGTCGGCCTCACACGCTGATGCGTTACGAAGATATGTGCAGTCGTCCGCGACTGATCGAAGATCTGGCAGCCCGGATGGGACTTCCTCGACCGGGTGATCATCGTCTCAGTCTGGATGCCGTTCCACATCGGCTCTACGAGAACACCAAGCATGAAGGCAAGGTATCCCGAAAATCAATTCAGCGCTTCGACAGCGAACCGGAAGGCCCTCGAAAGGAACTGGCTCGAAAGGTCTGGGAGAAGTGCGGAGAATTCAATGAGCTGTTCGGGTACTCCACGCGAGTGAAGTCCACTCCGGTAGGTGAAGTGTCGGCGCCGCAGGCCGATACGAACATCGTTCAACATCTCGACAGCTTCTGGAAGCAGGATCAGCTGGCCAACATCATTCCCCGTAATGAGGAACTGGGAGCGTTTCCCGAAGGCTGGGATGTGCGGCCACATCTGTGGGAACTGTTGCGGATTCATCTGCAACGGCGAATTGTCGAAGTCGGTTGCGGCTACGGACGGCTCTGTCAGGCCTTCCCGACGGATTATTACGTCGGTGTCGACATCAATCCAGAAGCAGTCGAACAGGCTCGTCGAGTCCATCCGGGGTATGAGTTTCAGTCCATCGACTTCTGCGACGACTATCCGAAAGCGGATGCCATCATGGCGTACACGGTGCTCCTCCACATCGATGACGACACGATCGGTTCAATGCTTGAACGGATCTGCCGATCGACCGATGTGGTCCTGATCGCCGAGATCATGGGGAAGGCCCGCTGGCGACGCGGCGGTAATCCTCCGGTCTTCAATCGCGATGCGGAAGACTATGTCGAGCTCATGCGTGAACGGGGATTCTTCCTCACCTGTCAGGAAGAGCGTCCTTACAAACACTATCCGGATACGAACATCACATTCCTGAAGTTCGAGCGATCGAATCAAGCCTGACGGCACGGCACAGAACGTGGCGTTGAGGACAGTCGCGGAATTCAAATTAGAAAGTTGAGGCTATCATGGGCACGGGATATTTGCCTGATGACGTCCTGAGTAATCTGATGAACGAACTGGTAGGCGTGCCCGGCGACTTCGCGGAAGTCGGCGTGTTTCGCGGCGCGCTCTTTAAGCGACTCGTCGCTGTCGCTCATGTGTTG
Organism: Rubinisphaera margarita; assembly: GCF_022267515.1. Classification (NCBI taxonomy): domain Bacteria; kingdom Pseudomonadati; phylum Planctomycetota; class Planctomycetia; order Planctomycetales; family Planctomycetaceae; genus Rubinisphaera; species Rubinisphaera margarita. Next base: position 13,819 of record NZ_JAKFGB010000020.1, read on the forward strand.
AAGCGGACAGTCCACGGCTTCGACAGCTTTGTGGGAATGAACGAGCCGACAGAGCATGATCAGGGGCGGTATCAGAAGGGCGAGCTCAGTGTCGGGGGAGTGGAGGCTTTTCGCGGTATCATCGATGATTCTGTCGCCCGGCATCGTCAGCTGTCGCTGCAGTCGAATGTGGGAGCGATGTCGAATGAGATTCGGGACGACCGCTATCAGCTTTGGGAAGGCTATGTCCCCGACTGCCTGACCAGATGTCCTGTCAACCAGTTCGCGTTCATCTACGTCGATCTGGATCACCACGATCCAACCGCCCAGGCGATTGACTGGGCCTGGCCGCGACTGGCCCCGGGCGGGATTCTTGGTTTCGATGACTATTTCCCGGGACGGGACCGGCTGGCTTCTCCCCCGATCGATCGATTCCTCGAAAAAGAGTTCGGTCAGATGCATCTCGTTCAGTTCTCCAACAATCAGCTGTTCATTCGTAAGCGGACAGCTGCTGGCGAACAACGAAGTGTGGCCTGAGAGTCGTTAAAAACCTCCCAGCCCGCCTGCCCGGCAGAATCGATTTGATTGCTGATGCCACGGTGGAGAGGGAGGAATTTCGATCATCCCGGCTCATGTCGGACGCGGGGTTCCACCGGTCACGACGGGGATGCCGATAAACAAGACGAGCGCGACCCGAAATCAACGCGGCGACCTCGCCGCTCGAGCTCTCGAATCTTTTCTTCAGTACGACTGAAACCCTCAACGGGATTGAGTCATGTCAGGCTTCAGCATCTCGACCGGGCTGATCAGCGGTCTCGATATCGCGGGGCTCGTTGATGCGCTGGCTTCAAATCAGCAGCAGGCAATCAAACGCCTCGAAGCACGGACAGAAGAGTTCAGCATCAAGAAGACGGGCATCAATGCCCTCGAAGCCAACCTGCTGACACTCTCCACAACGATTGCGTCGTTGAAGAACAAGGTCACGTTCGAGCAGCTCAAGGTTAACAACACGGGAACCGATCAGTTCTCGGTGACTGTGGGGAAGACCGCAGTTCCCGGGAACTATGTCTTTCAGACCGTGCAGCAGGCTTCGGCTCAGCAGTCGCTTTCCCGTGGTTACGCCGATACGACGACGCAGACGATCGGGACTGGTACGCTTACGATCGCTCAGGGGGGATTCCTTGACAATTCGTCGCTGCTGGAAACGTTAAACGATGGCTCGGGCATCCGCCGAGGAATGATCCGGGTGACCGATCGCTCGGGAGCTTCGGCGGTGATCGACCTGACGGATGTGATCAGCGTTGATGATGTCCTCGACAAGATCAACGACAACGTCGATATCTCCGTTTCCGCCCGCGTGGTCGATGGCCGCTTCATCCTCGATGACACCAGTGGAAGTTCCGCAGTGAATTTCACGGTTACCGACCTGAACGGCGGCAAGACCGCGACCGATCTGGGCATCGCGAAGTCGATCGCGAATTCCACACTCACCGGCGACGAAGTCTATCAGGTCACCGAGAACTTCCTGCTCGAACAGCTCAACGACGGCAACAACATCCGCCTTCTCCAGGGAGCAGCTGATATACGGATCAGCCTTGCCGATGAATCCAACCTCGAAGTTAATCTCGACGGCAGCAAGACGCTGAAAGATGTGCTCGCCAAGATTAATGACCATGCCAGTAATGGTGGCAAAGTGACCGCTGAGATCAGCAACGGGCGACTTGTGCTGACGGACAACACGGCTGGCAGCGGCACACTTTCGGTCATCGACATCAACAATTCCAAAGCCGTCCGCCAGTTGGGGCTCGACGCCGCGAGTGCCGGCAACACGCTGTCAGGAAACCGCCTGACGGGCGGCCTCGATTCCGTGCTTCTACGGAATCTTCGCGGTGGCCAGGGGATTGAAACGCTGGGCGAGATCTCGATCACCGATCGCTCCGGGCAGACGGCCACCATCGATCTGGCGGGAGCAGAGACGCTGACCGATGTCCTCGAAGCAATCAACACCGCTGTCGACGACGTAAGCGGCGATCCTTTGAAGATTCGGGCTTCTATTAACGGTCGGGGCAACGGACTCGTTATCGCGGATACATCAGGAGAGACCGCGAGTAACCTGATCATATCCGATGTGGGGGGATCGACCGTCGCTGCCGATCTCGGCATCACGTTCGATTCCGCCGTCGATGAAGTCGAATCCGAGCCGCTGCATTTGCGGTTCGTGAACGAAGCGACTTCTATCGCCAACTATGCGCCGGATGGCCAGGGCGTTCAGGTCGGAATGTTCCAGATCACCGATTCCGATGGCAACGTCGGGATCATCGATATCACCTCGGCTGTCAAAACGGTCGGAGATGTGATTCAGCGAATCAACGCCAATACATCCATCTCCGTGCGAGCGGAGATGAATGAAACGGGCGACGGCTTTGTGCTGATCGATGAAGCTGCCGGGACCGGTACGCTGGAAGTCTCGGAATTCGGCGATACGACGACCGCGGCCGACCTGCGTCTGCTTGGGGAATCCTTTACCGGCGATGACGGCGCCCAGCGCGTTTCGAGTCGGAAAGTGACGCTGATCGATATTGAAGCGACTGACACCCTCGACAAGCTTGTCACCAAGTTGAATGCAGCCGGTTCAGCGGTTAAGGCAAGCGTGTTTGACGATGGATCGAGCTTCAATTCCAAGCGTCTGAGTATTACATCGTCCACGACGGGGAAAGACAGCCGGCTGCTGATTGACGATGGCGGACTGAATCTGAAGTTCGGAGCCGTCGTTGAAGCTCAAGATTCGCTGTTGCGTGTCGGGGCCAATCCGGCCTCCGCGTTTCTGGTTTCCTCCAAGGACAACCGCTTCGACGATGTCGTTCAGGGAATTGACATCGACGTTCGAAAGATTGGCGCCCAGGCCGCAACAGTGGAAGTGGCCGTCAATACGGAGAAAGTCAGCGAACACATTAACAACTTCGTCAGCCTCTATAACGGGTTCGTGTCGGCTGCCGATGAACTGACGCTGTTTGATATCGAGAACAACAAACGCGGTATCCTGCAGGGCGATACATTCGTGCTGAGGGTGTCGAACCGCCTCACTCAGTCGCTGACATCGCGGATCAACGGCGTCTCGGACACGATCAATTCGCTCTCGGGAATCGGGCTGAAAATGGGCTCGACCGGAAAACTGGAGCTCGATGAAGAGAAACTCGCCGACGCGCTGCGGGATGATCTGACGAACGTGAAGAGCTTCTTCACGACGGCGGAAAAAGGCTTTGGCGCGAAGTTCGAAGCGACGCTGAAATCGCTGACCGACATTGTCGACGGGACGTTCACCAATGAAAAGAACGTGCTCGATGCCTCGATCGATGCCACAACGGAGCGAATCGGTGAATTGAATGTTCTACTGGAAAGCAAAAAAGCACGGCTGCTCAGCGAGTTCGTACAGATGGAAAATATTCTGAGCTCGCTGCAGTCGCAACAGACGGCGCTGTCGTCGATCTCGTCACTGCGGGTCAACCCGGCTCCCACGGGAGTGGCCTGATAACAAGTCGGTTCAGCGTCTCGCGGGGATCGCGACGATGAGCTGGATCCCAATTCGATTTAACGACTGGAGAACTCGATCATGTATGAAGACGCCTACCTCGAGACTCAGGTGCTCACCGCACCGGGACCGCGGCTGCATCTGATGGTGGTCGAAGGCGCCTTGCGCAGTGCGCGACAGGCTCAGGCCGCCCTCGAACAGAAAGAGTTCGAGAACTCCCACCAGTTGCTCAGCCGCTCGCGGGAGTTTGTCTCCGAATTGATCGCCGGTCTCAATCCCGAGGTCGCACCGGAAATGGTCGGCACATTGAAGCGGCTCTTCGCTTACATCTACCGGGCGCTGGCTCTGGCCGATATCGATCACGAATCAGGTCACATCGCCGAAGCGATCCGCCTGCTGGAGAGCCACCGGGACACGTGGCTGGAACTCCTGGAACAACTCCCCAAAGAAATGCTCCAGAGCACCGATCCGGAAACCAATTGGGAAGGCTGAAACCCGACCGTTTAGAGAGGGTGATTGAGATTCACCACAGTGCGACTGTGTCGCTTTGTAACAGACGGGCAGTTCCAGCTGCCTCTGAAAAGGGATCTCTTGCAGACTCAACTCTCTGCGCAAGCAGAGTTCATAGGCCCATTCGAGAAGACCTGGCCCGAATGACCGATGGACTTCGATGGCCGCGCCAATGAGGTGCTCGGTTACGTCGTTGCCGGTCACCGTGTGGAGACTCCGCTGAGAAACGCTACTCGTGGGTCCAGTAGTCGACGACCAGGACGTCCGCCAGGATCGGTTTCAGTTTCACCGTGAAGGCCTGGTGTGCGGGGTGCGGCAGATAGGCGTCGAGGTCGGCCTTGCTTTTAAAGGTGACCATAAAGCAGTGCGTGAAGCCCTTGGAGAGTTTTTCCGGGCTGACGTCGGTGCCGTGTTCGTAGCCGATGATCGTATCGATCTCGTTCTGCAGAGAGCCGAACGCTTCCACGATGTCGTCGATCTGTTCCTGCTTCGCCTCTTCCTTGAACTTGAAGAGAACCACGTGCCGGTACAACCTTTTCGAATCCGCCTGAGAGGACTCGGCCTTCTTCGGGGCGGGATCTCCCTGAGCCATGCCAATCATTCCTGCCAACAAGACACAAGCGGAAAAGCCAACGAACCTGAGCATGTCCGATTCTCCTGCGAGCGACGTCGAGTGACGCCGAAATCTCTGAGAGTGAAATTGAATCCATTGTTTGCCGCAGCGGCTTCGGACACGTCATCAGAGTGTTCGAAAGCGATACGGTCTGAGCACACCGAAAGGCTTGCGCCCGTTCGCTTAGGGTAGCGATCCGGTTTCCGGCTTTCCATGGGCCGTCCCGGGAAAACGATAAAAACCCACTGATGCCAGACCGATCGCGGCTCTACTGCAGACGAAGCTCGCAGATGTCGGCGAGATGGCGGTAGTCGTCGTTGTAGTCGAGCCCGTAGCCGACGACGAAGTGATCGTCGATCTTGAACCCATAGTAATTCGGCTCGACCGCATACGTCGTTCGGCACTGCTTCCAGAGCAGGACGGCGGTATTGAGCGAAGCGGGGTCGAGTGTCTCGATCTCTTCGACCAGCCGCTGCAGGGTTTGTCCCGTGTCCAGAATATCGTCGATCAGCAGCACGTTCCGGCCCGTCAGCGAGGGAAGGAAGTCGATATTGACGGTGAGCTTGCCCGAGGTGGTCGACTCGCCGCAGTAACTGGAGGCCTGAATGACGCCGACCTGATGGGGGACTTCCAGAGCGCGCATGAAGTCGGTGAGGAACATCAGACTTCCGGTCATCACGCCGAGCAGCGTGATTGGCCCGCCCTGGAACTGTTCGGAGACTTCGAGCGCCAGTTCGCGGACCCGGCCCTGGATGACCTCAGCGGGAATCATGACGGTCAATTGCGGATCAGCCATGGTGATAATGCCCGAAGGGATCGGGAAGAATTAGTCGTTGGCGCTCGCCGGCGGTTCGAGGATATCTTCCCGCCATTTCATGGCCCGATCCATCGGCTCGATCCGCAGGACGACCACCCCGTCCTGAAACAGTCGCACGGTTCCGGTCGATTCCGAGACCGCGATCGCAATGCCCTTTGTCGCTTTCGAAATCGCCGCCGCGGCCCAGTGTCGAGAGCCAAGCCCTTTGGAAAGAGTCAGTCCTTCAGCCGGAGCATCGAGAATGCGACCGGCCGCGACAACCGTGCCGTCGGAACCGATGACAAACGCTCCATCGATCTGCGCCAGTTCCTTCACGCTCTCCCGAACTCGGGGATTGCGAAGCTTGCAATCTTTCCGACTGTACCCCCGAAACGGATCGTGAACCTGTTCGTGAGACATCTGCATCACTTTGCGGTGATTGCCGACCACGAAGAGGGTTCCGACCGATTTGCCTTCCCGTCCTTCGCGGCCGATTTCACAGGCCAGATCGACGACGAGCCGCAGTGTTTCAAGCGGAACCTGAGTTTCGAGTCGCTGCAGATCGCGGGATGTGAGTCTCGAGAGTTGCTCGCCAAGTGGAATCACACTGATGGTGTCGACGTCGTCGCGGTCGTAGCCGGCATAAAGCGTGACAACAGTATCGCCGGAACTGATCAGTTCATCGGCAATCCCCTCAAGCAGCGCCTGGCCAAGCTGGTTCTGCCGGGTGCCCGGTTCCTGGAGAAGTTCAATCAGGTCGATATCGTCCGCTTTGACAGCGTCCTGAATGTCCTGCTTATCGGAAGCGACAATCAGCCGGGTGTCTTTGAAGGTCCGCTGGATCGCTTTGAAGTCGTAAGCGGATTCGGCCATGATGAGCACGGCATCGAGTTCGAGCTGATCGGTCAGCAGCTTCGCCGCCATGAGGAGGCTGCCAACGTGGGTCGAAATCTCGGCGCGCTTGTCGGTCACGGAAAACTCCGGAGACGTTGCTCAGGAGGCAACAGAGGAGTGGGGAAAAGACATCAGACCGCAGAGGCATAGCCGCCTGCGGTCTGAGTGAGTGTAGGCAAACGGGATGCTCCGTCAAGCAGTCCCGATGGTTCTGCAATTATTTCTGCGAGACCTTGTCGGCTTCCGCGACCGGATTCTGCTGTTCGATCAACTTCTCGACCCGATGGTTCTGGGCTCTCACGAGCGTACCGGTTCCGAACGCACCGACGACCTGGTCGTTTACGTTCTGCTCTCGAGACAGCATCACGCCGCGCTTCATATCAAAGGCGATCGTGCCTGAGGGGGTCATCTGCATCAGTCGAGTCTGGACCGCCGGATCCCGCATCAGCGTCGCCAGGGCGGTCGATACCTGCAGAGTCGCCACATCACCTTCCACGCCTTTCAGCGTGTACTTGCGAATCAGCTTGACCTTCTCTTTCAGGCTGTCGGTGACCGGGACTTCGACTTCGAGACTCTGATTCCAGGTGTCCCCAACTGCGATTTCGCGGTCGGGAAAGACGACCAGAAAGTTAATGGCAGGATCGTTCTTGGTGTCGGTATTAGCCTGCAGGCCCTGAACGTGAACCAGTTCGCCACGATCATTCACTCGCATCCGACAGAGCGGGACGTTGATCGAATCCATGATTGACTGCATCTTCGCCGGCTGCAGATCGGGATTGGCGCTGTCGAAAAGCGTTGGATTCGACTCGTCGAACTGGGCCATCATCCGGACCCGGTCGATCATCAGCTCGAGCGTCGCCTCGTTGTTCTCATCGACGCTGACGACCCGGTAGTGACGCCATTGCTGGGATTCATTGCGAACCGTCTCGGCAATTTCGTTCTTGCGGGTCGTGTAAACCGAACGGTCGTGCACCTGATATTTGACGAACTCGCCCTTCTCGAACTGGTACGTCAGCCGGTAGGTCGGCTGATCGGTTTCGTCTGCTGCAGTTTCTTTGGCCGCGGTCGACGGTTCTTTTTCGGCTTCTTCGCCAGCGAAAGCGTTCAGATTGAAGCCGGTAATCAGGCAAGCTGCGCAAAGAATGTAAAACCAGTTGGATGTCTGCCCGGGCATGGCGTCGCGTCCCTGCAAGTGTCGAAATTCGGCGAAAACTCCGAAATCCTTTCTCGGAGCGGCCGGATCGTAGCAGACATTGCCGATGCGGACGAGACCAATTTGAGAGCGAGGCCGGTCAGGGAATGATGAACGCCATGCCAGTGACGGCGGTCAGCTCGACGAGGACCGCCTTGTACGTCCATTCCGGCTGCCGCGGTGCGTACGGCGTCATCGAGCCCGGGTCGCTCTCGGACAGTTCATACTGAACCGAGTTCGGCGGGTCGATTGTCATCAGCCCCGGCAGCAATGGAGCCGTCGCGAAGAACTGCACCCCGGAAACGAGTGGCTGCCAGTATCCCCGGGAGTAGCCGTAACGCTCCAGGTTCGGTTCTTCGAAGTACAACGGGGCATGCGTCGTTTGCGGAGCATTCCAGTGCTGCTCGTGAGCACACCAGTCCCGTTGAGTCCCCGGCACATGGACGAGCACCATTCGCTCGGCCTGGGCGGGAGTTCGATCTTCCGGCAGCGGGCCTTTCTTCGGGCTGATATCGAGCCGTACTTCGGCCAGTGGTTGGTCGTCGTCCCAGCGGGCCCGGTTCAGGGCCGGGACGCGGGCCCGTCCTTCAACGGGGGCACACGGGTTGAGCGGCTCCAGATAACTGGTCGACCCCGGAACCTGTTCTCGCTGAAAGACATTGGGCCAGACCGGACGCCGCCCGGCGAAGGATCGGCTTCTCGGGATCAGCAACTGAGCGGGAGCGAGTTCATCGTCTTCATACCAGACGCCCGGGCCTGGGGCACGCATCCCGGGGAAAAGCGGTTCCGCAGCGGCATTCTGAAAGCACCGCGGTCCAGCGTCGAACCATCCGGTTGGCATCACCGAAGTTTCAGAAGCAGCCTGCTCAGCATCGACCTCGAAGTTAGCCTGCTCGGCCTGTTGCGACGGATTCCCGGCCAGCTCGACTTCAGCTGGAGTCGCAGTTTCGTCCCAACCAGCGGGGAACACCTCGGAAGGTGACGCCGTAGTGGCCGGGACTTCTTGAACGAGTGTCGGCTCGCCTGTTCTGGGAATCCGCTGGGGATTCGTCCGAATCCAGAGATCGGCTGCGGCCTGGGGATTGTCGCTGGAGAGAGAAAGCCAGGCCGAATCGCCGGCAGCCGGGAACAGCGGAATCGTCGTCCGCCCCGGCGGTTCCGACCGCTCGCCAGCGACGGCGATCATCGAGCACAGCAACATCAGCAGCGCCGGCGTCCATGACGGGACGGGCTTTGCGACGTGTCGAATTCGCCATCGGTCCTTGGACATGCTGTTCAGTGGCCCGTTCAGGTTTTCTGTGCCGTCGTCCGCTCATTCATTGTGCGCATCGAACAGCGCACGCGGTCCCTCTTCAGTCGTCATCGGATCCGGGGAATCGCAAAGCTGAGAGAATTCAAAAAAACTGATACAAAACGCCTATCCTGCCGGAATTTCTTGCATTTGAGGGCGTTCGGACCGGTAAGATGAAGTCGAACGTGAGTCGCGGGCCAGAGGACATCGCAGCGGCTGCTTGACTGCGATGGTGATGTGTCAAACCGGAGTGAAGACACAAATTTCCGGAGAAACCGGGCGGAATCTGGCCTCTCAGGACGGCTGCATATGCCAGAGTTGATCAGGCGCCAGATCTGCGCGAAGGGGACCGGTGCGCCAGGACTGGTCGACAGGGAGGACTCCCGATCGTGGAGCGAAAATACGGCCGAGAAGCGGAGACGTTGTACGTGCACGGAAAATCAGACAGCCAGCAGGAAACGAAATGGAGCGTAGCCGCTCTCTTTCTCGGCCGACTCGGGGGGAAGCGGCCTCGTCGGGCCGTTCCGACTCGGCAAGCTGACGACTCGTGGAGCGACCTGTTTTTCCGCTGGCTGGGACAGCGGAAACCCGCACCGGCTCTGGTTCCCGTTCCGGTGCATCGCCCGCTGCGAACCGTTCGGCTCGAAGAACGCCGCCTGCTGAGTGTGACCGCCGGCGTCAACGGCAACGTACTTGAAATCGTCGGCGATGGGCTCGGCAGCGATGAAACCGTTCGCGTCGAAGTCGACTACATGACCGATACGCTCGAACTCTTCGACGAACTCAACAACAACATTCTGATCGACGGCAACGCCTCGGTCACGCTCGGATCGATCACGGGCGGCCTGGAGTTTGATCTCAAGGGCGGAAACGACACGATCATCACCGCTCCGATCGACTCGCTCTCGATCACGGTGATCGACGATCTCGGCACCGACGAGGTCCGGCTCTCCGGCGATAATTCCATCACCGGCGGTGCGATGAACATCACAGCCGAGGAGATCACGCTGACGGGCGACTTCGTGCTCGGCGGCGATTTCACGGCGAATGGCTCTGTCGAAGTTCTGGCGGCCACGACCTTCGACGTCACCGGCCAGATGGACTTTACCAGCACGGTCACGTCGATGACCGGCTCGGAATCGCTCGACCTGACGACGACCGGAACGGTCACGTTTCAGGATGCGGTCTTCGATCTCGGGCTGCTGACGATCGATTCGCAAAGTTCGGTTTCGCTGGAGAGTCTGCAGCACTCGAGCAATACCGGCCAGCTCGATATCACCAGTTCCACCGGCGTGCAGGTCACGGGAGCCATCTCAGGTTTTGAACAGATTGACGTCCAGAGTTCCGGCCTGGTCGACTTCAACGACGCGATCTCGCAGGCGCCGGCGTTCGCGGCTGGCAGCAATATCGATATCGCGGCTGATTCGGTGGAGTTTGATGCCGATGTCAGCGGCTTCAATTCGGTCGCCGTCGATGTCGACACGGAATTACGCATCGCAGCCGATTTGTTCGGCATCGATCAGTTCACAGTCACGGGAACGGGCCAGACTCGGTTCAATGGGGCAGCGGCTCAGAGTGTGTCCGCCGACGCGATCGACATTCAGGTCGACGCCGTGCTCGATCAGCACGTCACGCTCGATGGCGAATCGTCCATCACGCTGGCGAATGTGACCGACGGCGGAGCGGTTTCCAACTTGACGCTCGAATCGGAAGAAATCACAACGAAAGGCATTACCGGAGTCGGTACGCTTTCGATGACGGCCATCGCCCTCGGCCCAGCTGGCGGCAACATTCTCGTTCAGGGCGATGTGACCGATGTCGTGAATGTCTCGGTTGAAGCCACTCGACTGGTCACTTTCGAGCAGACCCTGACCGGAACGGGAGCGGGAACGTTTGCACTGACTTCGGCGACGACCGCGACATTCAATCAGAACTCCGGCGGCCTCTCCGGATTTACTCAGCTCGATGTTACGGCCGATGACGCTGTGTTCGTGGGAGCTCTCTCCTCGCTTGGTCCCGCGACAGTGACCGTGCAGAACAGCGTCGATTTCCAGGATACACTCAGCACCGTCTCCTCTCTCACGCTCGATGGCAACGGAACGGGAGCGTTCGGAGCTGACGTCTCCGTGACGGGCGATATCGACATCACTCTGGCCGGCAACACCGACTTCGATCTCACCACGCTGTCCGCTCAGAATCTTACGGTTCAGAACACGGTTTCAGTCAGTAACTCGGCGAACTTCACCATCGGCAGTCAACTCTCGCTGATGAGCTCGCTGACCGGAGCCGCGGGCGTCAATCTGACTGCGTCCGCCGATACAGTTTCCATTGATGGAGCCATTCAGACGTTCGATCAGCTGCAGTTGACCGGAACAACGTCAACATCGCTCGCCGGCAATGTATCAGGCGTCGGAACTCTGACTCTTCTCGGCGGTCCGGTTGAACTGTCGATGGCCACGATTACCGCCGACAATGTGGCGATCACGCCGCAGGTGACCGTTGTGAATTCGCTCACGATCGACGCCGATCAGGCCACCTTCGATGGCGTGGTGCAGGACAGCGGAGCGAGTGTCATCCTGCAGTTGATCGACGGCACCGACTTCGACTTCAACGCGAACGTGACCGGGTTTGATCAACTGCTGATCACCTCGGCGGCCACCGAGTTCAACGGCGTTTCCAGTATCAACACTGTCGCTCTGAATGGGGCGGGCGTTACGCGAATCGCCGGAGATCCCTGGACGAATATCGGAGAAGCAACATTCTCCACCACGGTTGAACTGACGGGAGCGATCAAGTTTGACGCCGTTGATCAGCTGCATTTCCTGAATACGCTGTCCGGCGTCACCATGGCCGATTCTCTGGAAGTGCTGAACGGCACAGCCGTTGATTTTGTGGCGATTGATAACCTGGTCACCCTCGACGTGCAGGCCGCCGATACGATCGACTTCAATGATACGGTCACGAACGTCGGCGACTGGATCACTGAGGCGGGAGTTCTCACCACGGTCGACTTCGCTCAGCTCTCGGTCGACTCGGCTGAGTTCCATGGCCCGGTCGAATTCACACAGACGCTGGAGATTCTCGCCACTAACAATGTGCTGATCGAAGGTCCGCTGCAGGGGAGTACGGGGGCCGAGGACTTCACGATCGATGCGACGGATATCGATCTCGGCGACTTCAGTCAGATCTCTCTGGTCACGCTCGACGGTTCGAGTTCAATCCGCCTGAGTGGAACACAGTCAGCGGCCACGTTTGAAGCGACCACCACCGATTTCACCGGCGAGAGTCAGTTGACGGTCGGAACCGGCACGCTGACGGTGACCGCTGAGACGATGGACATCACCGGCACGGCGACGCTGACGGCCAACGCGGGAATCGTTCTGATTCCATTGGACACCAGCACCTCGGTCGGACTCGGCGGAACGATTGGCGATCCGGCAGCCGGGACGTTCAATCTGACGGCCGCCGAGATCGGGCGATTCGCATCGACTGGCACAATGACAATCGGCCGGGCGGATCTCGCCGCCACGGTCACAACCCATGAACTCGATATCAGTGGCGAACAGTTCGATCTGACGCTGCTCGCCGGAGCAGGAAGCGATCTGAACATTCTGCAGGCCCTGACGATCGGGGCCAATAATCTCCTCGTCACGACCCCGACGTGCATCACGATTGCCGATGCGGTCTCGGCGACCGGAGCAGCTGCGATTGGCATGGACGCGATCGATGCGATCACGTTCACCGACAACGGAACGGCTTCCACAGCGACGGGGCTGCTGGAGTTCACGTCCGGAAACACGATTACGTTCGAGCAGTCGATGGTTAATGTCCTGTCGACCGCCGGCGGTCAGTTGCATCTGATGACCAATGACGTGCGGATCGATGCGGATTCCGCCTTCACAACGGGACCTGCGGGCGGAAACATCGTGATCGATGCAGCCGTGACGTCGCAGTCGAACAGCCTGTTCGATCTCTCGCTGACAGCCGGTACCGGGACCATCAACTTCAACGACACCGTCGATTCGCTGGACGCGTTGACGGTCACCTCGGCCGATGATGTCGTCTTCGCCTCGACGATCATGGACTTCAATGTTCTTGATATCACCGCGACCGATCTGACGCGGTTCCAGGGCGATGTGACAGGCGTGGGCCAGCTGACGACAGCCGCGACGGGCACCACTCAGTTCGAAACGGGCATCTTCAGCGTCGACACGGCGAACTTCGGCAACGATGTGCTGCTGATGACTTCCGTCGATTTCACGGCGACCGGAGCGGTGACGTTTGCCAGCCGGGTTGATGGCAATGCGGCGACGCATTCTCTCGTGCTCGATGCCGGCGGCGATGTTCGCTTTGAAGACGAAGTTGCGACCCTCGACGAGTTGAATGTCTCTACAGTTGCCGGGCAGGAGATCGTCTACGTTGGGCAGGTGACCTCGATCGGAACACTCACCACCGGGGCGGGGGGCCGGACGGTTGTTGAGACCGATCTGATCTCCGCGGACGTCGCGACGTTTAACAATCCGACCAGGATTGAGAACGATGTCGTGATGCAGATCGCCGGAGCCCTGCAGTTCACGAGTGCGGGCGAGTCGATTTACACCGCCAGCAATGGTTCGCTCGATATCACAGCCGGTTCAACTCAGGTGGATGGATCAATCTCGAACCTCACTTCGCTCGATGTGACGGCTGCGGGCGAGACCCGCTTCAATGGCAACTTTGTGAATATCGATGCGGTTCAGACCGACGGGGGCGGCGAAACAGTCTTTGGCGGGATGCAGACACTCGAAATCGGGACGGCCACGTTCACCGATGCGGTCCGCATGCTCGATGACGTGACCATCAATGCGACCGGGGCTGTGGCGTTCCAGAATACTCTCGATGCCGATGGAGCGGATGTCGATCTCGATATCACGTCTGCCTCGGCGACTTTCACCGGAATCGTGAGTGACTTTGCCTCATTGAATGTCACCGCAGCCGGTGCAACCCGGTTCAATGCGAACGTCACCGACGTCGCTGTTCTGCAGACGGATGGCGGCGGGACGACTGTCTTTTCCGGGAATCAGACCGTATCAATCGGCACCGGCACGTTTGGCGATCAGGTCGATCTGGAAGGAGATGTGACCTTCGATGTCGGCACGTCGCTCGAGTTCCAGAGTCTGGTTCAGGGGACGGTCGCCGATGTCGATCTTGAGATCACCTCTGCTGCAGCGGCTCCCGTGACCTTTGGGGCGGGCGTTGCCGACCTTGAATCGCTACTGGTGACGACCGTCGGAACGACTCGCTTCACCGGCGATGTCACCAACGTCAACTCGTTGCAGACCAACGGGGGCGGAACCACGGTCTTCACGGGCACTCAGTCTCTGCAGATCGGACAGGCCACGTTCGATGATGCCGTCGAGCTCGAAGGCAATGTCGATATCACGGCGACCGGTGCGGTTTCGTTCCTGAATGGGATCACCGGGACCAACGCAGCCGAGCTGTCGGTCGATGCAGCCGGGACGACCAGGTTCACCGGAAATATCACCGATGTCGCCATGCTTGAGACCACCGGCGGTGGGGAGACAGTCTTCACCGGAAACCAGACGCTCACGATCGGTTCGGCATCGTTCGATGACAATGTCCGGCTCGAAGGCGATGTGACGCTGAACGCCACCGGTTCGGTCGACTTCAATGGCGAACTGGCTGGCGACACGATTGCGGAACTCGTAATCGACACCGGCTCCGACATCACGTTCCACAGCGGCGTGTCCGATCTGGCGCTGCTCGATGTGACTGCGATGGACGAGGTGCGGATCATCGGCTCGGTGACCGATGTGACCACGCTCAATGTCGATGCCGCCACGCGAACGATTCTGGAAACGCCGAGTATTTCCGTCGGCACCGCGATGTTTAGCGGCGATGTGACCGTACGGACGTCGCTGATGCTCAACGCGGCCGGCGATGTGACGTTTAACGATCCGGTCAGTGGAGAAACTGGCACGGAACAGCTGCAGATGACCTCCGGCGAAGACATCGTGTTCGGCGACACCCTTTCGCAGCTGCAAACTGTCACGCTGAATGCGACCGACACGATTCTCTTCTCGGGCAATCTCACCGATGTCGGCACGCTGGTCGCGACCAGCGGGATGGGGACGACGCTCGATGCGGCCAGCTTCAACATCACCGACGCGACCTTCAACGGCGATGTCCTCCTGACGCAGGATGTGACGTTCGTTGACGGGACTTCGCTTGTCTTCAACGACAATGTTCAGGGAATCACGGGGGCGGAGTCGCTCTTTATCGGACCGACGGCCGGGGACGTGACTGTTGTCGGGACGGTCAGCAATCTGACTGATCTGGTTCTAAATGGCCCGGATGATGTCGACTTCCAGTCGGCAGTGACGGTGTCTGATCTGCTGCAGATCATCGGCGCGACCGGGAGCGTCAACTTCAGTGGGCCCGTGAGTGCCGGGACGATTTCGCTGGCAGGCGACTCGCTGGAGATTCACGACAACATGACCGCAACCACCGGCGGCATCACCCTGGATGCAGTCGACAGCGTGCTCATCGACGCCACCATTGAAACAACCGCGCCTGCTGCCGCTGCGATTTCCATTGAAGCCGGCCAGATGATCGAGTTCACCGCTCAGGGGCATGTCATCAACCAGACCGGCGGTACGACCACGCTGACAGCCGATGACTCGACTCCGGCTGGGACGAGTCAGATTCTCATGGCCGATGGCTCTTCGGTCGAAACAACCGGCTCCATCGAGATGAACGCAGCTGGTGATATGACGGTGGCCCACGTGCTGTCGGATACGTCGCTGATCAATGCGATTACGGTGACGAGCCGCAACGGAGCGATCATCGATGCCGGCGATTCCGCGCGGGAGTTTGTGACAGACGGGCGGCTCACGATTCAGTCAGCAATCGGAATCGGCTCAGCCGACAGGCTGGAGATCAACGTTGGTGAAGTTGATCTGGAGAATGCCGCGGGGAATATTCAGCTGACCGATGAGACGACACTCGATGTCGTCGGCATCTCCCAGACCGGAATGGGGAACGTGTTGGTCATTACCGAAGCCGGGCCGATGTCGGTTCTTGGCAGCGGGACGGGAGTCTCGACGGTGGGTGGATTGATCACGCTCGATGCTCAGGGCGGGGGCTCGCTGCTGGTTGAGCAGCAGATCAGTTCGCTGGGCGGAGATGTCATGCTGTTCGCGGACACCGGCATTCAAACCGGAATGAGCGGCTCGGTGGTGACGACCGGAGTCACTGGAGTTGACGGCGGCGCTTTGACGATCCAGGTCCGCGGCACGGGTGACGTGTTGCTCGAACAGCGGCTCGAGACGTCTGTGGCAAATGGCGGAGCGGGCCCGGCTCGGAATGCGGGTACGATCACGATCACCACAGCTGATGGGAGCGTCTTCACGGATCGCATTCTGGCAAACGGCGGCACGGCAGCCGGCGGGAACGGCGATGGTTCCCTGATTTCGATCACGGCGAATGGCGGCTCGATCGAACTGCGGGGAGAAACAACCACCGTCGGCGACACGGACGGTGAAGTCGTGATGACGGCGACCGATTCGATTCTCGACCGAGCAGACGGGCAGACGCTGATTAACGCTGGCCGGGCTTCGTTCACGGCTGGGCAATCAATTGGAGAGATTTCCGACTTCGCGATGGCGACCGGAAACGCGATCGATCTGCAACTGTCGGTTGCGCTCGATCGAGCCGAGGTTCAGCAGGCGGGCGGCGAGATTCATCTCCATCACACCGGCGACCTGTTCGTTTCCGATGGAGCCATCATTCTCGATGCCGATGGAGCAGCCGATCTGGTGGTGACATCGACCGGCGGGCTCGATATCGGCACCGACGGCACCGGTCTCGTCACCTCAACGGGCGATGATGTGCATCTCGTGGCAGGGACCGATCTGGTTCTGCAGGACTCTGGTATCAATGTTGGAGAAGGTCAGCTCAGGTTGACCGGCGTGAACGATATCGTCGATGCCTCTGGTCGCGAACTGGGACTGCTCACCGCTCAGGACCTGTTTGTTCGTTCGGGAAGTGTGGGCGGAGAAACTCGGCTGCTGACCAGCGTCGACACCCTCGATGCTGAACTGACGACATCCGGCCGCGTTCTGACTGTCATCGAGAACGATGCCATCGTGCTGAATCGCGTTCACACCGTGGATGCCGATTTCAATCTGGAAGCGGCGACTGTGGCGGCCGGCGATATCACCGTGGTCGACATCCAGGCCGGAGTCGCGACGGTGGAACTGATCGGCACCGATAACACCAGCCGCATCGTAAACGGGGGTGGAGCAGGGCGAACGATCCAGGCTCAGTCGCTGGCGATTTCCGTAACCGACGGAGTGGCCGACAACGATCGGCTGGCCGTGGAAGTCGAGAATCTCGCCGTAGAAACAACGCGTGGCGACATCAATCTGATCGATCTCTCCGACGGGCTGACGATCACGAATGTCCGCAGCGTCTCCGGAGCATCGATCTCTGCTGGAGATGGGGATGATCATATTGATCTCCGCACGGTCGGATCGATGCAGGTCGATTCCGAGGTTCGGAACACCGGCGGCGGAAATGTGCTGCTGGCGGCGACCGGGGAAACCGATGCCGATCTGACGATCGACGCCCGCGTGGCCGCGGAAAGCGGGACGGGGAACGTTGCCCTCACAGCGGTTCGCAATGTCAGCCTCGATGGCGCTGCGGCGATTGAAACCGATCAGACCGGCGAGATCCTCGTCAGTGCCGGGGAAGACCGGCTGTTGACCGGCACCGTCGATGGGGTTAACGACGCCGCGATCTTCATGAATGCGACCTCGACGATTGCCTCTGATGCTGGCGATGTCCTGCTGCGGGCTTCCGGGGATGTCACGCTCTCGTCGGTCAATGCCGACGCCGATACGAATGGTGTCCGGGGTGATGTGACGATCATCGCCGATTTCGCCGGCGTCGATGGCTCGCTGATGCGAGGACTCGGAGCGGTGTCGGAGAGCACGCCGGAAGGCGTCACGAACATTACCGGGGATGCCCTGGAAATTCAGGCCGCCACGGGGATCGGCAGTAGCGACGATCTGCGGACCGATGTCGCGACTCTTCTTGGTGTGAACGACGTTTCGGGCGATGTCCGAATCTTTGAGATTGTCGGAGCAGGGGACAATGATCTCGAGGTTCTCGGAATTGCGAACACGGCCGGCAGCATCGACGTGATGACGGGCGACGGCTCGCTGCAGGTGACGGGGGACGTTTCCACGACTGGAGCAGGGCAGGTTCGCATTGTTTCCGGAGACGCGGATGTTGACGGCAATGGCGATCTCACGATCACGGCTGACATTACCTCGGAAACGGGCTCCATTGCACTGCGGGCAGACGGGCAGCATGTCACCGTTTCGAATGACGCCCAGATCGCGACGACCGACGGGAACATTGTGCTCCGCTCCGGTGCGACTGGCGATGGCGACATCATCCTGGTTGATGGCTCGGGCGTGAAGACGGGAACCGGTACGGTCTCACTTACCGCCTTTGGCGACATCTTTTTGAGCCGGGTGGAATCGACGACGGGAACCGCGATCAATATCACTGCCGATGGAGCGGTTCTTGATTCCGGCGATCAGGGCACACACGATCTCGTCGCCGAACAGGGACGCGTCACGATTACTTCCGGCGACGGCGTCGGTTCTGGCAATGCACTGGAGACGGCGATCGGCCGGCTGGTTGTGACGAACGTGGACAATAACATTGAGATCTTCGAGAGCACCGGGCTGCTGGTCGACGGAATCAGTCAGGGAGCGGGCGATGTGATTCTCTCCAGCGGGAACGCGCTCACGGTCACGGCTGCCGGAACCGGGCTCACCACAACGGGCGGAAACGTCGATCTGACGATGCGGGGGGCTGGCGAGCAGTTTGCGTTGAATCAGGATCTGCAGACAAACGGTGGCAATGTCGCGATCAGCTCGGCTGGGGGAATTGATCTCGGGCCGGACGCCGATCTGCTGACAGTCGGCGGATCGCTGAATGCGGACGCAGCCGATGCGTTTGTGATGAATCCGACGTCTCAGATCGATACGCTCTCTGGAACCATCGACGTGACAGCGGGCCAGAATATCGTGGTGAGCCAGATCGGAACGACGACCGATCTCACACTCGATTCGACCAATGGCGGCGTCGTGAACGCGATGAGCGATGCCACGGTCAATCTGCGGGCAGAGCGGCTTGCGATCTCTTCTGCGACCGGCGTTGGTTCCGCTGCGGCGATGCAGACCGATGTCCGCACTCTCGCGATCGAGAACGATCAGTCGGGCTCAATTCGCATCGTCAATCAGAGCACTGATGAGCTCGTCATCGGGCAGTTCGCCGGCGTTACCGGGATCTCGAACCGAGGCGGCAGTGAAGGGGACATCGGCGTTTTCAATCAGGGATCGATGACCGTCAGCAATGCGATCAATAACCTGAGTGGGGGAGATATCACGCTCACGGCTGATGCAGCCGCTTCTGGGACTGACCTCACGATTGACTCGATGATCTTTGCGACGCCGAGCGGGGCGATTACTCTCAATGCCGGGCGAGACCTGTTGATCAACGACAGTGGAGAAGAGTTCGATATCTTCGGCGGCTCGGTCACCGGATCGGCGGGTGATGACGTCGAGATTGCCGACGATGTGATCGTTCGCAGCCGGACCGGCTCGGTTGTGCAGGACCTGCCACTGATTGAGAACATCGTCACGCCTCAGGTGCTCGCGTCGGGCGACGCCAGTGTCTCGGGAGATTTCGGACGTCTGTTCGAGCAGAACTACACGATCTTCGTCGACTGGGCCGATGGCACGGTCGATGCGAACTTCGAGAACAATCCGACGCCCGAGAGCTTCACCTACAATCACACTTACGACGGCAACCCGAATGCCGCCAATCCGGCCGCTCCAATTCCGATTACCGTGAGCATCATCGATGACCCGAACATCACGTTCTTCGAAGGGGGCGAAGAGGTCCTGCTGCCCTCGATTACGTCTGTCGCCGACGTTCCCGGTGAAGGTCTGGCATCCGGGTTCGTGTACGATCTGAGTATCGAAGTTCCTGAACTGGGAGCCGTTTCGAGCACATTCGCCGAGGCGATCGAAACGGAACAGACCGATGCGGTGCAGGATCAGGAAACGAGTGAAAACACTGGCGTGACTGAAGAAGTGCAGACGCTCGATGAACGGATTGTGAAGCTGCGGGTGTTCAACGCCGCCGGAGAAGTGGCCGAAGAGATCACGCTGAAGGGGGATCAGGCCCTGATGATCCTGAACGACTTTGTCGGATTTGTCGAAAAATACGATTTGCCCGACGGTCGCTACCAGATTCTGCAGCAGGAGCCGGGGGAATCGACGCCCCGCGTCGTCTTCGATTTACTCTTGAGAAACGGCCGCCCTGCTGACAATAGTGATGGTTTGCAGGACCGTCCGCCGACAGCTGAGGAATTCATGCAGCGGAACGGCGAGGAGATCCCAACAGAAGGCAACTCGGAGCAGACGCCTTCCTCTCCGGATCCCACGAATACCACGCCGCAGAATGACTCGACGTCGAACGCGGATGAAATCCAGCCCTGACTTCTCGCTGTGAGCGCGGGACGCGTCCGTGCAGAGCTCAAGTTCAAGTTGTAGAATGATCTGTTCTCAATCCTCCGCGGGCCCACGCGGGAGTCCCAATCGGATAACATTGTGAATTCCGAAGACGAATCCATCCAGCAGCGTCGAGACTCGGCTGATGAGTCCCGGGGAGAGGAAACACTCCCTGAGGGGGATTTCCCCGTCTCGTCCGATTCCACCGACGATCCCGGCGATCAGACGGTCATGCTGCCCGATGATCCCACGGTCGATCCGCCCGAAGACGATCCGCAGAAGACGCTGGTCGATGAGGACGCCTTCCCGGTGCAGCCGCGCGCCGATCAGCAGACCATTGTCGAAATGCCCGAAGGACAGTCGACCGACGAACCGGGTGATGGCGCAGACACGTTTATTTCCGACGGGGATCTGATCGATTCCGGAGCGGCGACGGTTGTTTCCGATGAGTACGGCGAGCCCGGTCCCGATCAGACGATCGTCGACGACAGCGGCATGCGCGACTCCGACATGAAAACCATGGTCGAGGACGACTCGCATGTCGGCGAGAATCAGGATCTGAGCAAGACCTGGGGCCTGCAGATCAACTCGATCACCGACCCGGGCATGACCATTCGAGCAGCCGAGGTGACGCCCGAGGTCAATATCCCGGAGCATTACTCGATCCCGCGCCGACATCTGGCCGAGGCTGGCCCGCGCGTCGAGTCCCGTCCCGAATACGAACTTCTCAAGATCCTTGGCGAAGGGGGCATGGGAGTCGTCTGGGAAGCGCGACAGGAATCGATCCAGCGCAGCGTCGCCATCAAGATGATCAAGGGGAACATCGCCCAGAAGCCGCGGCAGGTCGAGAAGTTCATCGCCGAAGCGGTCGTGACTGGCGACCTCGATCATCCGAACATCGTCCCGATCCACGAACTCGGACAAGACGACGACGGCAACTTCTTCTACGCGATGAAGCAGGTGCAGGGGACTCCCTGGAACAAAGTCATCCGTCAGAAGTCGCTGCACGATAATCTCGACTATCTGCTGCGAACCTGCGACGCACTGGCATTCGCCCATGCACGCGGCATCATGCACCGCGACCTGAAACCCGAGAATATCATGCTCGGGGAATACGGCGAAGTGCTCGTAATGGACTGGGGCCTGGCGCTCCCAACCGACGAATACACCAAGAAAGATCTGATCTGCAGCTTTCACGGCATGGGTGGCACGCCCGCCTACATGGCTCCGGAAATGGCGACCGGGCCGCTGCATCGGGTCACCTACGCCAGTGATATCTATCTGCTCGGTGCGATTCTCTACGAGATCATCACCGGACATCCGCCGCACCGGGGACGAACCTCGCAGCAGTGTCTGGCGGCTGCCATGCGGAACATCATCCAGCCTTCCAAAGAGCAGGGAGAGCTGGCTGAAATCGCGATGAAGGCGATGGCGACCGATCCGGCCGAACGGTATCAGACCGTGAAGTCGTTTCAGTCCGCGATTCGCAACTATCTGGCTCACGAAGAGAGTCTGCAACTGTCCGCTCGTGCCGGTGATGAGCTTTCCCGAGCCGAGTCGACGCGGGACTATGCGAATTACGCCCGCAGCCTGTTCGGCTTCGAAGAAGCGATCGTTCTCTGGGGGGACAATGAAGATGCCCAGGCCGGACTGCGCAAAGCGCAGCTCGCTTATGCGGAGGTCGCTCTCGACAAGCAGGACTTCGACCTGGCCGAGTCGCTGGTCAAAGTCGATGATGAAGCCTTCACGGAACTTGTTCAGCGGATTCGGAACGCCAAACTCGACCGACAGGCCCGCAAACGGATGCTCCTGCTGGCCAAGGGAGCAATCGCGGCTCTCAGTCTGGCGATCATCTTTATTGTGGGGACTTCGTATTATCTCATCAGCAAGGAAGTCGAGCGGGCATTGCTGGCTGAGAAGGAATCGAATCACCAGAAGAACATCGCCCTCGGCGAGAAGAAGGAAGCCGAACGGCAGCGAGTCATCGCTCAAGAGGAGCGAGACAATGCTGAAAATAGTCGGATGCTCGCCGTGGCCGCTCGTGCGGAAGCAGAAGACCGGGAACAGGAAGCTCGCGAGCAGCGACAGATTGCTGTCGAGCAACGGACGGCTGCCGAGAAGGCCAAGCAGGCCGAGCAGTACGAATCTTATATCGCCCGCATTGGACTGGCGGCCGCCAAGGTCGAGGAAAACGCCTTCGCCGATGCGCTGGCTCTGCTGCTGGAGTGTCCCCCCGAGTTGAGAAACTGGGAGTGGGGGCGACTGATGTATCTGTGCAGTCAGAGTGCGGCGACCTATCGCTCCGATGCGCCGGTCGACAGTCTGGCGCTTTCCCCCGATAACACAAAGTTTGCCGCCGCCAGCTGGGACGGACGGGTTCGCGTCTGGGATATGAACTCCGAGAAAGTCATCCAGACATTGCCCCATGAGGGAATCTACGTCCATTCCGTCGACTGGTCGCCGAAGGCGAATGTCATCGTGACCGGCAGCGCGGATCGAAATGGGAACGTGAAAGTCTGGAATACCGACTCGGGCGAACTGCTGCATCAGGTGGGAGGCCACGATGACGCCGTGGTCGGAGTCCGCTTCAGCGACAATGGTCAATGGTTGATGACCTGTTCCTATGACAACACCGCGACGCTGTGGAAAGTTACGTCCGACTTCAGCCTGGAACGGGCCTGTACGCTCAAAGGACATACCTGGTGGGTCTGGGACGCCGCCTTTATTCCGAATTTCGACCCGGCCTCGGCGGAACGAAACCGAATCGTCACGGTCAGTCAGGATGGAAAGGCGATCGTCTGGAAGATTTCCGCCGATGCGACAGCGGCGGCTCCAATTGTGGAGTACGTCGAACACGACGGTCCGGTTTACAGCGTTGATTTTCATCCTGCCGGTGAGCGGGTCGTGACAGCCGGGTACGACCGCAGCATTCAAGTGTGGAATCCAGCGAAAGTCCGTCCTTTTGATTTCGATGCGGCTGTTCAGGGGGACAAGGTTCCTTCCCAGGAGTATCTGAAGTTTGAAGAGCACACTGGACCGGTCCGCTGCGTCCGCTTTGCCGGAGAAGGCAAACTGATCGTCAGCGGAGCCCAGGACAACGCAGTTAAAGTCTGGGATCTGGAAGCGGGCCGAGCAATCAAGACATTCCGGGGACACGACAGCGCCGTCCGTGATTGTCTCATGACGAGCGACGGCCGCAGTCTGCTCTCCTGTTCGGAAGACCAGAAGACGATCCGCTGGTCCGTCGATGCATACGCGGAGATCCAGACCCTCAACGGCCAGAAGCTCGATGGACACCGGGATGCAATTCTGTCGGCTCAGTTCACACCCGACGGGTCGCGGGTGTTGACCACGAGTCGAGATCGTTCGGCATGGTTGTGGGACATCAAATCCGGCACGCCGGAGATGATTTTCCAGGAAGGGCACCGCTACCTGAGTTCGTCGGCTCTGTTCCTGAAAGAAGAGCGCTTCCTCGCCACGGCGGCTGCTGACAACTCCGTCCGTTTGTGGAACGCGGAGACCGGAACGGAAATCGTCCGGCTGCCTCAGACCGGACGATCCGGACTGGTGGCAATTTCGTCCGATGAACGACGCATGGCGACCGGCAGCGAAGAAGACAGCATTCTTGTTTGGGACATCTCAGGGCTCGAGCAGGAGAAGAAGCCGGTCCTGCTGTGCGAGCTGCGGGGGCACAATCATCCCGTCACAGCTCTGGCGTTCGTTCCCGGCACTCAACAGCTGGCTTCCGGCGATGCCCATGGCCGCTGCATCCTCTGGGACACCGAGACCGAGAAGCCACTCTGGTCGGTCCGACACAACACGCTCAAAATCTCCGAACTGCGTTGCAGCGGAAATCCGCCCGTTCTGTTCTCGGCCAGTCACGACAACACGATTGGAGTGATTGACGTCTCGAACGGCAAAGAGCTTCTTGATCGCGTGATGAAGCATGAGCACGCCGTGATCTCTGTCGATCTCGCTTTGGAAGCGAGTCGCCTGGTGTCAGTCACGTCGCCGCCGCAGGAAGAGGAAGGAAGTGTATCGAACTCCAAGTTGTACCTCTGGGATATTGAGGCCGGTAAGCTGCTGAAAACGATCCCGCTGGCGGGCTTCGCCGTGAACGATATTCTTACGACCGCTGATGGGCAGATCTGCTATGCGACATGCAGCGACAATACGGTCAAACGGATTGACGTGGAGACCGGTAGCGTCGAACTCCTGATCGATGGCCATCGCCACGGCGGCCTGCTGTGGTCATCCCTGTTGAGCCGCGATGGCCGACGGTTGTTGACCGTCGGCGGAATTGATGCCCGACTGTGGGATGTAAACTCCCGCCGGGAGCGGATGTCGTTCGGACCACACGGAGCTGTCGCAGCTGCGGCGGTTCATCCCGATGGCCGAACGGTTGTGACGGGAAGCTGGGATCAGTCACTCAAGTTCTGGGATGTCTCGACGGGCCAGTCGAAGCGAAAGATTCCGGAAGCTCACAATGGTTACATCAACAGCGTCGACTTTTCCCACAATGGCAAGTTCCTCGTCACCGGGGGAGATGATGGCATGGCAATCATCTGGAACTACGCGGAAGCCCGGGAAGTTCGCAAACTCAAGGGGCATCGTTCCGGAGTGAATCTGGCGATCTACTCGCCAGATGACAAGGTGATTCTGACCGCTTCGCGGGATCGAACGCTGCGGTTGTGGAATGCTCACAACGGCGAACTGATTCATGAATTCGCCGATGGCCACGAGTGGGCCGTCCTCTCCGCCGGTTTTTCGCCGGACGGAACCCGCATCGTTTCCGGGAGTGAAGACAACAAGGCCGTGCTCTGGGATGCGATGACCGGCGAGCAGATTGCTCAGATCAAGGGGCACACGGCGGCCGTTACGTCCGTCGCGTTCTCCAACGACGGCCAGCGAATCCTGACCGCGAGCCGCGACAACACGGCGAAACTCTGGGACGCCACGCCTGGCTACGAAGGGCAGGAGATCCTGACGCTGAAGAACCACCAGCAGGAAGTCACCGCGGTGGACTTCTCCCCCTCGTCACTGGAGGTCCTGACCGGCAGCCGGGATGGAACAGCGATTATCTGGCCCGCCGTCAACTGGCGTGAAGAACAACCCCGCGTCGTCGAAGCCGACGCCACTCCGTAACCCCGCGGTTCGGGGGAGCAGGGGTATGCTGAGAGACGGCTCTACTTGTTCACGCCAGCAAGACGCCGACCCCGCAAATCCCAACCCGAAGCGTGAGCGAGGGCCGGCTGGACAAGCGACGTCGAGTTCCCTCGCTGACGCTTCGGGTTAGGAATGGGTTTCCATGTTCCACGGAGACTCGTGAAGCCGTGACCATTCGCATCCGCAGGATGCCACCGGTGAGACTGGGGCTTAGCCCAGTTGCCGGGTGATGACGTCGCGGGCTTCTTCGCAGAGGGCGGTGGCGTCATCGGAGGTCGGAGCTTCGGAGATCACGCGGACGATCGGTTCGGTGTTGCTGGCCCGGACCTGCACCCAGCGGTCGTCCCAGTCGAGGCGAAGTCCGTCGCCATCGGTTGGGACGGCGGTGCTGTAGTGGCGACTCAATGCCTGACAGGCGGTCGCCACCGCTTCACGCGGGCAGGAGAGCTTCGACTTCACGATCGCATACTTCGGAATCGAGTCGACCCAGGTGGAGAGTGACTGATTGCGAGCCGTCAGTCCGGCGAGAACATACGCCATCGAAACGAAACTGTCCCGGACGAAGCCCACACGAGGTTCGATCACGCCGCCGTTGCCTTCACCGCCGATGAGAGCATCGACCTCGAGCATCTTCGCGGTGACGTTCGCCTCGCCAACGTGGGATCGGTAGAACGGGCAGCCATGACGTTCGGCCAGGTCGGCGGTTACACGGCTCGTCGAACCATTGACGACAACCGGCCCTTTTTGTGTGCTGAGCACATGATCGACGGCCAGCGCCAGCGTCAGTTCTTCGCCGATGTATTCCCCGTGCTCGTTGACGATCGCCAGACGGTCGGCGTCGGGGTCCTGAGCGAATCCGACATCGGCTCCGACTTCGCGAACTTTGGCACAGAGGCTGGTCAAATTCTCCGCGAGTGGTTCGGGCACATGTTCAAACTGACCATCGGCGACGCCGCCCATCACAATGACTTCACAGCCAAGTTGCTCCAGCAAAGCTGGTGTGGCGACAGCGCCCGATCCATGATTGCAGTCGAGAACGACTTTGAACCGTTTCTGTTTAATCGCGGCCGCATCAACGAGTTTGAGCACGCGGTCAATGTGAGGACCCGCGGCATCAGAGAGATTCTCGACGGAGCCAATCTGATCGTGCGGAACGTATGCAAACTTCCGGGAATCGAGCAGCGAGAGCAGTTCGCTTCCTTCGGCCTGGTTGTAGACCGAACCTCGTTCGTTGAAAGGCTTCAGTCCGTTCCAAGGGACCGGGTTGTGGCTGGCGGTGATCTGGAGTCCGCCCTGAGCTTTGTAGTGGGTGACGAGCACGCCGCACGTTGGTGTCGTCGCGATGTCGGCGTCAATCACTTTGCAGCCGGTCGCCATCAGTCCGGAAAGCACGGCATGCTTGACCATCGTGCCACTCGCTCGGCCGTCGCGGGACAGCACGACCGTGCCTCCCTGAGCCCGGGTTCCGACTGCGGCCGCGAACTGACAGAGAAAATCGGGGTCGAGTCCATCACCCGCGATCGCGCGGAGTCCGGAGATGCTGAGGATGCGTTGCATGAAGTTGATTCCTTCCTGGAAACTTCAACGTCCGCGTTCGGCTCCTGCCGGGACAGGCAACTCTCTACCGGACGAAGGCAAAGTAGTAGAAGATGAGTCCAGTGATGGACGTCATTGTCAGATCAATGGCACTGGCCCAGCCCAGAAACGCGTGCTTGCGGCTGTGACGGCCTGGCGTGACTGGGCGGGGGAACTTTCGCAGGGCTTCGAACATCGTCCAACCCCAGAGAAACGGGGTCGAGATCGCGAAGACGAGGTGAATATACAGGACCTGCGCGACCTCGGAAAGCTCTTCTGGCGTCATCCGGGGCTGGGAGGGGTCCTTATTCACGATGGCCTGCCAGCCGCCGTGCAGCTGCATGTCAACTTCGAAGAGCAGAACGGCGACGAAGAGCAGCAGTGAGAGCAGGATCTGCAGTTTCTTGTGCAGGTGATATTGCCGCCGGAACTTCACCGCCCAGATGCTGTAGCAGAGAATCGGGACGACGAGGGCGAGGGCGCATACGACCACGTCCAGCATCAGCGACGCGTCAAAGCCGAGGAAGCCTCGATACATGCACTTCCCTCTTGGAATGCCAACAAAAAAAGCCGCATGCAACGATGCGGCTTTGTGTCTCCGTCGATGGTCTAGCTGGCGGAAGCAGCCGGCTCGACATTGATGCGACGACCGTTACGGTCGAAGTACACAGTTCCCTCGGTCAGAGCGAACAGCGTGTAATCGCAGCCCATGCCGACATGTTTGCCAGGATGCCACTTGGTGCCGCACTGACGGATCAGAATGTTTCCGGCCAGTACCGACTCGCCGCCGAACTTCTTCACGCCACGACGCTGTGCGTTGGAATCGCGACCGTTACGACTGGATCCTTGTCCCTTCTTATGTGCCATTGCTCAAATCTCTGACGTTCTACGCGGTTATGGAAATATGGAGTTCTTCCGTGTTTATTCAGGGCTCCAAATAATATCGGCCCTCCACGTAGCTTTCAAGACCGCAGACCGGTCCTTTCCGCCGAAATCCTCGGGTCTGAAAATCGGCCGATTTTCGCTCTGGACGGCAGAAGGGAGACCGCGTGCAATCATATTCGGGGAATTTGATGGGATTTGGTCCCAATGCTGATTCCGGCTCCTCCGGCGCTGGGATCGGGGTGTGGATGGTAACCTGTAGGACTTCTAACGGCTCTGCGTCGACGAGTTGCGGGAATCTTCGGCGGGGGTCAGCTTTTGATTAAGTTCCCTCACCCCCCAGAGCTATCCTTGAGGAAAAATCGGAACACCGATGGTGAAAACGATCAATATTCGTTCCGACCGAGGAATGAGGTTTGCATCGTCCAAGCTGCCAGGATGATAATGGACGGTCTAGGTCAGCGAATCACGTTTTAAATGTCATGCTGCAGGAGGTTGCATTGGCTGGGATCAAATTTAGCAACTGTGAGGGGAGAGGGATAAATGAAACGCTTGATTGCTGGGGTTGCTGTCATGGTGATGGCGATGTCGGCTGGGGTCGCCAACGCTAATGGCCTTTGTGGGGCATGCAATTACAGCTGCTGTCCGCCGGCCGCCTGTCAGCCGTCCTGCTGTTACACCACCTGTAAGGTTGAACGTCAGACCTGTTACCGTACGGTCTACGAAACTGTCTGCGAACCGCAGCAGTACACCGCCTGCCGAACCGTGTACGACACGGTTTACGAAGACGTCCCGCAGACCTGCTACCGAGTTGAATACGAGCAGGCTTGTCGGACCGAAAGCTACACCGTGCAGCGGCCGGTCTTTGAGACCAGCTTCCGCGAGCACACATACACCGTACAGCGTCCGGTGTATGAAACTTCTCAGCGCGAATGTCACTATCAGGTTCAGCGTCCAGTCTGGGAAACGCATCAGCGCCAGGTCCAGCGGGTCGTCTGCCGTCCTGTCACCGAGACGATCAATCGTCAGGTGTGCCGCACGGTCTACCGCAATGTGACAGAAACCGTGAACCAGACTCGCTGCTACACCGTAATGCGACCGGTGACGACTTATCACACCGTTCGCCGCGACTGTGGTCAGTGGACCTGTCAGCCGGTTCACATTCCGGGACCGCGGGTTCCCCGCGTCGTCTGCGATCCTTGCGGCATGCCTCGCGTCTGCATGGTTCAGTGCCCGGGTTACACCGTTCAGCGTCGCGTTTGGTGCCCGAACGTTGTCGAGCAGCAGGTTCCCTGCACTCGCTACGTGCCTCAGGTCGTTCAGCAGAACTGCCCGGTGCAGGTTTGCCGCGTCGTTCCTGAGCAGGTCGTCGAGAACTGTCCGGTTCAAGTGACTCGCGTCGAACGTGACGTCGTGACCGAAAACGTGCCAGTTCGCGTCTGTCGCTGGGTGACCGAAACCAAGACACAGATGGTGCCTCTCCAGACCTGTCGTATGGTCACTGAGCAGAAAGTTTGCCGCGTGCCTGTTCGGACCTGTCGTATGGTCTCTGAAGAACGCACCCGTCAGATTCCTTACTGTGTCGCCAAGCAGGTGCCGTACACCGTGAACCACCGGGTCGCCAAGTGCGTGCCACGTCAGGAGAACTACACCGTCACCCGCATGGTCGCTAAGACGGTTCCTCGTCAGGTCGCCTACGAAGTCTGCCGTCTCGTTCCGGTCACTGTTTGCAACGACAACCCCTGCAACACCGGTTGCAGCGACTGTCAGAACAACGGAACCTACGAGTCGAATTATCTGACTCCGGGAACGATCTATGAGAACAACATCCAGCCGACTCCCGATGAGATCGGTGGCGATGAAGTTTAACTGAGTGGAGCCTACGGCTCCGTTCGGT
Source organism: Rubinisphaera margarita (assembly GCF_022267515.1). Classification (NCBI taxonomy): domain Bacteria; kingdom Pseudomonadati; phylum Planctomycetota; class Planctomycetia; order Planctomycetales; family Planctomycetaceae; genus Rubinisphaera; species Rubinisphaera margarita. Next base: position 43,737 of record NZ_JAKFGB010000020.1, read on the forward strand.
GACTGAAAATTCAAGCAGACGTCCTTTCTGAAGGGCGTCTGCTTTTTCAGTTTTACGTACGGATATCACGGTCCACTCAGGAAAAACTCGACCCGCAGCTGAAATCCGGGTAGACTTATTGACAGTCGTGACGATCGGAACACGCGGAACCTTGTCCCAATTCCTGGTACATTCGTGGTCAGAACGGGCCGCGTTCACTCTCGGGAAACCTGCCTGCGATCAGAACGAGAAGGAAGTGCAACTCTGCCAAAATTGTCGAGAGATCGAACGCTCCTGGACGGACAGAATCGGCTGACATGGACAACCGAGTAGACAGCGCCACCGATATGTCGGGAAGAGCTCCATCTCGGAGCTCCGGTTCAGGAACCTGGCTGCCCGCCGAAATTCCGGGGATGTCTGTCCTCTCGCTCCTCGAGAATATCCTCAGCAATACCTCCCTCGTCCTCTGGGTCGTCGATGCGAATGGGACTTTCCTGCTGTCCCGCGGAGCCGGCCTCCAGGATATCGGGCTGGCAGACGACGAAGTTGTCGGGCAGTGTCTGTTCGATATGTACGCGAACTATCCAGACGTCTGCGACCAGATGCGGCGGGCGCTTCGAGGCGAGACTTCTCACGAATTCACGGATGTGGAAGGGGCGTGCTTCGAGAACTGGTTTTGCCCTCTGGTCAACGACGACGGCGAAACGCTGGGGATGGTCGGGATCTCGAATTCGATCACGGAACTCTCCCAGACACGGGAACGGCTCAAAGAGAATCGGTTCCGTTTCGAAGCGATGTTCAACCAGGGACCGGCGATGATGGCTCTCGTCGCCAACGAGAGTGGGAAGATCATCGAGGTCAACGACGCGTTCACGAGAGTCACCGGCATTTCACAGTCCGATGCGGCAGGCCGGCAGTTCCAGGAACTGGATCTCTTCAGTTCGACCGGAATCGAAACGCTCGCCAACCCCACGATTGAGAACGAGCCGTTCGAATTAACCACCCGCAGTGGAGAACGCCGTCTCTTCCGGCTGAGCACTCGCACCTTTCGGTATCAGGGCGTGCTGTCATGTCTGGTCATCGGGCAGGATGTCACGAAAGAAGAACTGGCCCGGGCCGCTTTGATGGAAAGCGAGTTCCGATTCGAGAGCCTGGCCATGCAGGCCCCAGTCGGAATTTTTCAGTGTGATCGCGACGGCAGGATCTTTTTCGCCAATCCTCATTTCTGGTCCTGTTTCGACATCGAAGCGCTGCGGGAGCAGTATCCGACGCTCGAGACCGGATCGATCAATCCCGAACTCGACGTCTGCTGGTACCAGCTGTTTCAGGACGAATACCAGACTCTGCAAACCGTCTGGCAACGGAGGATTACTCAAAAGACTCCATTCCGCATGCGATTGAGTCCGCTGGTTCCCGCGCGAGATGTTGAGACGGTGTCGCTGCATCTGCAGGAGTCGGAGTCAGGTCGGTTTCTCGGGACATTAATCGACATGACCGGAGTGGCTCGCGCGGAAAGCGTGTCTGCTCTCCGGCAACGAGAGCTGGAAAAAGCGGTCCGTTCACGCACGGCTGAACTCGATCACCTGAACCGCAAGCTCACTACGGAAGCAGAGTCCAGAAAACAGGCCGCTGAAGAACTTCAGCTCTCGCAGGGACATCTGCAGGCTGTGCTCGAAAACGCTGTCGATCTGATTTGCCACGTCGATAAGGAAGGGCGGATCAAGTACGTCAACCGCGTCGTGACCCCCGGCGTCCGTCGGGAAGATGTAATTGATTCGAAGGTTTTCAGCTGGATGAAGCCCGAGTACCTCGAGCCGTCCCGCGAGGCGCTGCGGGCGGTGATCGAGCAGGAAAAGCAGATCGAACTCGAGATGCAGATTGACATTGGCGAAGAAGATCGCTGCATCAATTCCCGATGGGGCCCGGTCTACAGCGGTGGAGAGGTCGTCGGAGCCACGATTGTCGGAACGGATGTCACCGAGATCCGCCGCTTGGAAGCGGTCGCGAAGCAGAGGCAGGCGGAACTCGCCCACCTTTCGCGGCTCAGCTTGATGGGCGAAATGTCGGCCCGACTGTCGCACGAACTCAAGCAGCCGTTGATGTCGATCGGAGGCTTCGCCCGAGGTTGTCTCTATCGGGTCCGTTCCGGGGAAATGCAGCAGGCGGAACTCGAGACGATGCTGGAACAGATTGCCGATCTCTCCCTGCAGGCTCGGAAAATCGTCCAGCAGACGCGAGACTTCGTCGCCAATCGACCCTTCCTGAAACAACGGTCTGATCTCCATGAGATCGTCAATCGTTCCCTGGAACTGGTTCGTGCGGAACTGTCGAACGTCCCGGTGGCGGCCCAGCTCTCCATTCCGGAAGACATCCCCAAAGTCAACGTCGATCCGACACAGATCCAGCAGGTCTTCGTCAACCTGCTGCTCAACGCCATCGACGCCATTCGCACGAGCCGCAAGGCGGTGAGTCATGCCATTTCGGTTTCGGCCAGTCTCAAGCGGGATGGGTACGTCACCGTGAGAATTGAAGACACAGGGGATGGCATTCAGGGAATCGAGAACGATCGACTGTTCGCCGCCTTCCAGTCGACCAAGGAGAACGGTTTAGGGATGGGCCTGGCGATCTGCCGGGGAATTCTGGAGAATCACCTTGGCGAACTGCGGCTCGTGTCCACTTCCGCTGAAGGGACGATCTTCGAAGCCGATCTGCCTCTTTAATCACGCTGTTTCCCTGAAGAAAGGCCGTACCTGTGGCTGAGGAAAAGACGATTTTCGCCCGGATTATCGACGGAGAAATCCCTGCCGACATCGTTCATTCCGACGATCTCTGCATCGCCTTCCGCGATATCAAACCTCAGGCTCCGGTGCACATTCTGGTCATTCCCCGGAAGCCGATCGCCTCGTTGTTTGATGCGACCGCGGAGGATCGCATGCTGCTCGGACATTTGATGCTCGTCGTCCGCGACCTTGCTCTGCAGGAAGGTCTGGAAGAAGGGTTTCGTACCGTGCTGAATACGGGAGCAGGGGGCGGTCAGGAAGTCTTTCATCTGCACTTCCATCTGCTCGGCAAGCGGAAGCTGAACTGGCCGCCGGGCTGAGTCTCGTTTTGCAAGATTCTACTCGATGGGCGCGGCGAACAGGTCGCGGGGAAGCTCCGCGGCCCGTGGCGCGTTCGGCAACGGCGTAAGCATGGGAGCGGTTGCCTGTGATTTGTCTTCCGCTTCCTCGTCTGGTTCCGGCAGAGGAATTGGAGCCGGCGTCTGCTCGAAGTAATCTCCCGGTAGTTCATGATGAACCGGCTGAGGAGCCGGGATCGCCATCGGTTCACTCACGATGACCCGTGAATTCGGATCGGATGTCGTGCCGTGACTGATAATGTTCGGCTCGTTAATCCAGCGAGGCAACTCTTCCCGCGGAGACTTCCGGCGTTCCATGCGAGCGGCGAATTCGTAGGCGTCGTCGGTCCACGGACCCTCGGAAACATGCACGGAACAGTATTCGAGATAGGTTCCTTTCTCGAAGTGCACGTTCCGAACGGCGACGTTGTATTCCAGCACCGCCAGATAGTACGCACTCTTTGCGGCTGAGTAACGTCGCTGTGCTTCCAGGAGAACATTGACCGGAGCCTGATCGGCTTCGTAGGCGGCCATCAGCGCGTTGACCTGGTCGGCCGCGGCTTTGAGGCGGTTGCGAACGGTCTGCAGAACTTCCCAGGCCCGAATCGTTTCGGTCATGGCATTGCTCAGGTCGTGGACGATCAGTCGCTCCTGTTCCTGCAGCAGTTTGCGGGACCGGGCCACATGAAACTCGGCATTGCGAACGCCAGCATGAGCGCGGCGATTTCCGATCGGAATATCGAGCTCGACCCCAAGTTCCCACTCCTGGAATCGACCCGTGGCCAAATCGCCCCAGGCGTTGTCGAACTGAGGAGCTCCGCCGTCGCTAGGGTTTGTCAAGGTTTCGCCGAAACCCCGCCAGCGATACAAGCCGACGGCATCGAGTTCCGGCAGCAGCAGCTTCTTGGCCGCGACCAGTTCGAGTTCCTTCTGCTTGACGACCCACTTCTGGCGTCGCAATTCAGGCCGCTGTTCCACCGATTCCAGCAGGCTGCTGTCCCAGTCGAAGCAGACCGGAGCGGCCAGCGGTTCATCGCTTGGTCGCAGCAGGCAACAGTCGTTGATTGGCAGGCCAATCATGTAGCGCAGTCGCCGTTCTGCTCGAAGCACGCCGCCCTTGCCTTTGAATGTTCCACCCGCCGCGCCGTTAAAGGCCTGCGTGCCGTCCTCGGGTTTACCGTTCAAGGCGTTCTGAACGTCTTCCTCGAAGCGATAATACTGCTCGCGAGCCTGAGCTTCCTTGTCGGCTTCTCCGCCAGCACGGCCGAGTTGTTTGAGCGTATCAATGCGACGCCACAGTTCGAGAGCTGAATCCCGGGCGGCGATCTTGGCATCGAGATCGCGGTAAGCGAAGTAGAGATCCCAGTAAGCGTTCTCGACATCAGTCAGGAAGTCCCGAACTGAGATCTCGAACTCGCTTTGCGAGATGTCGGTGTTCGTGCGGGCGACGAGGACCCCGTTGTACAAGCCGGGAGTCTGACTGTTTCCGACTGTCTGCCAGTAGTCGATGCCGTAGCCCTGAAGCAGCGGCTGGCGAACTTCTGTTTCCAGCAACGACGTCCAGGCCCCCGGAAAGCGGTTACCGGGAGCGTTGTTCTTGTCGTAATCGGTGATGTTTCTCAGATAATATTCAGTACCGACAGCACTCTGCTTGGCCAGCTGAGCCTGAAACACGGTCGCTTCCTGTTGCAGCAGCCGGGTGCCGCCGCCGAAGAACTGGTTATTCAGGGCCCGGTCGTTGTTCTGATGGAAGACACTCGCTCCGAACGAGGTATCGAACGCGCTGAGTGCAGCCTGAACGCCGAAGCGGGGATCGGTTTCGCGAATTGCCGGGTCGAACGACGTCGTCACGGCTTCCGGGGCTCGAAGAACGGTCCCTCCGAGATTCCGCATGACTTTGGAGTGTTCCAGAGCCAGATGCACCGCGTCCTGCAAAGCGAGATCCCGATAGTTCACCGAGTTCAGATCCGTGATGAGACTGACCGGGCAGGTGTTGAGTAACGCATCGCCGGGGACAGGCTGCTCGAGTTCCGGGTATTCGATCTGACTGGCGCGAGCGATGTAATGCTCGTGCGAATCGGCCGTAACACTGGCCGAATGCGTTTTCGAAGACTGACAGCCCGTCAGTGGAGCCAAAGCAATCGCCAGCACAGTGCAGCTTGCCCAGAAGGCGCAGCGGGGGCCCATCCCGATTCTGGTCGAGATCGAGCGCGGTGGCCGATGTTGGCTGGAAATGAAGATCAAACTGGCGCCCCGTCCCTGGGCTTGCGGAAAACTGGTTTCGCATCCATGCATACCGTATCGCCCCGATGCGACAGCGCAGAATCGGAGCGGTCTTTTCCCTTATCGATCTATCGGTTGTCCCGACGCGACTCGTGACAGTTTCCGAACGCTTCACGGCCGTACGATCAGAAAGACAGGAGTAGTCCGCCTCGCTTCTCCAGCTTGCCGCAATCCCCTGGCTCCAGAGGAATCGTTCGCCCCCTCGTGAAAAATCACCCCGGGTCTGGTAGAAGAGAGGACAATTCGGACAATGCTCCTGTGAGACCATCCCAGGACAGCACCCTCTGACGAGCTCTCTTCCTCTAATGAGTTCCTCGCCTGACATTTCGCAGGAAGTTCGTGAACTTCTCGGTTCCTCAATAGCCTGGCTGTTCTGGAGCAGAGAGGCTTCTTCGCGATTTGTCCTCAGGGCCGCACACGGGTTCGGAAATCAGAACATTGAGACGCTGCAGCGGGAATGGACTGGCCACGCGGACCTGCTGGAACAGTGTCTGGAAGCAGGGAAACCGCTTCGGGCGGAAGCGCGAACGTCATCTGCGGACACCACGGCCTCTGCGGTGGAACTGATCGCGATTCCCCTTTCGACAGAAAATCAGACGGGGGTGCTCGAACTCTGCTTCACTTCAGCAGAAGGTGCCGCGCAGTTTCTGCAGTCAGAACAGCTCAACGCGATCAACGCATCCGGTCCGCGATGGTTGCGGCAGATCTCAGCCGGTTCGAGTCCAACTTCTCAGCCAGAATCCCCGCTGCTGCGAGAATTGAATCGGATTCGCGAGTCGACGCCGGCCGCCGAGTGCATGCAAGCCTATCTCGACGAACTGATCGTGCTCCGTGCCGCCGACCGATGTTCTCTCGTGTCCCGTCGCGGAACAACAGCTCGAATCCTTGCCGTCAGCGGCGCTGCGTCTCCGAGCGCCCGTTCTCAGGTGATTCGCTCACTGCGCTCGCTCGCCGGGGCTTTGCCTGCTCAGCATGCCGGCGCCCCATCGCAGTTGTCGGCGGCGGATTTGACGGTCCACGGTCTCAGTGCGCAATCCGCGAGCGTGTATGTCGTGCAGTCGGGAGCTGATGTCCGGCGGCCCGAACTGCTGCTCATCGCCGAACACTTCCAGGGGGAGTCGACCTCCGGCACCAGTGAGTTCGAACGGCAATTCCCCTTGTGGCAGCTGGTCCTGGCCGGCGCAGCCGGCCTCCGTCCTGCACGTGTTGCGGGGCGTTTCTGGAACTGGAAGAGCGGACTGGCAGCCGCAGCGGTAGTCGCAATTGGTTTCATTCCGGTTCCATTTACAATCACCGCTTCAGGGGAACTCGTCCCAGTTGAACGACAGAACGTCTACGCTCCGGAGCAGGGATTGATCCGTGGTGAAGATCTGCAACTCCCACCCGATGGCCATGTCGCCTCGGGCGAGGTCGTTCTGCGTATCACGAGTCCCGAGCTGCAGCGACGAGTCAGCGAAGTCGAAGGCGAGATCGCGACTGTCAGCGAACAGATTCGCAGTTTGCGAAACACACGGTCTGGACTCGAACGCACGTCGAACGAAGAACGAACTGTCGACCTGGATGTCGGGATCCGCCTGGCCGAACTCACGGCTCGACTGGCGGGATTCCAGGCCGAAAAACAATTGCTGAACTCCCGTCTTGAATCTCTTGAGGTGCGCAGTCCGATCGAAGGGGAGGTCCTGACGTGGGACGCGTCTCGCATCCTGAAAGACCGGCCTGTGGAACGTGGTCAACTTCTGTTGACGGTCGGGGATCCCGAAGGGAGCTGGGAAGGCATCGTTCACATTCGGGATGTCGATCTGCAATTCGCCCGGCAGAATCTGGCCGAGGAAGGCTCCGTGCATCTCTCGGCTGCCGCCAACGCGCAACTGAAGTGGACTGGACAGTCCGTGCAACTGGCGGGCGTCGTCGAAACCGATCCCTCCGGCAGAGCATCTGCGCCGGCCTCCATCGCAGTTTCTGACGTGGACCCGGATCAGGTCCGTCCCGGCATGCGGATCGAAGCCCGCTTTGACTGCGGAACCGCTCCGCTGTTCTTCGTGCTCTTCCGCGGTCCGATCGAGACACTTCGAAGCTATCTCTGGTGGTAATGTTGTAAGTGTCTTGTCGGCAGTGCGTTACGGCGATGTTGCTGTGGCTCTCGTGTCGGGGTTCGTAAGATGTGCACGAGCTGCGATGTGGTCACCTGGAGCCTGGACCACTAGATCTAGCGTGGGGAAATTAATCTTGCACAAAATCATCAAAACGCTTTACAGCCCGTTGGGGCGACGATAAAACTGCGACACCTTCATCGAAATGATCTTGACGAGCCCGTAAGGATGCGGGGGGCGATGAAGGCGAACGAATGTCGTTCAATCGGCGCACGCTGTCAGGGAAGATAAGCATGCCGGGGTTGCTTCCAGCAGACCGATCGCTTTCGGCTGTTGCAAACACGCTTCCGTTTGCTCATTGCACTGTCCGCGCGTCTATTGCGGCATTCTCCAGTTCTGCGAACCTTGAACTGATCGACCCGTGCAACGTATGACAGGGACGTTGCGGGAAAACTCGACAGGGCAGGGTGTGGAAACCAGCCTACGGAAGGATCCAACATGTCGACCAAACCCATTATCGGAATCAACTGCGACTTTCGGCCCGCTCGCAAAGATGCGATTGCTCTGAGCTGGATTAACACCGGCTACTACGACACGGTCACCGCAGGGGGCGGCATCCCACTCGTCTGTCCTCCCTACGCCGACGACAACGACCTGAAGCAATTCCTCAATATGGTCGACGGCATCGTGCTGACCGGCTGCAAGCTCGACCTCGATCCGGTTCGGATGGGACTGGAAAAACATCCGGCGACCCGCGTCATGCCGCAGCGTCGCGAAGACTTTGACCGTCGTCTCGCCAAGATGGCTTACGAACTCAAGATCCCAGTCCTCGCCATCGGTTCCGGCATGCAGCTGATGAACGTGATCTGCGGCGGATCTCTCTACACCGACGTTTCCGAAGCGGTTCCCCGTCCGCTTCACCACCGCGATTATGTGGAAGACACGCTCCGCCACGTTCTCGAAATCGTCCCCGGTTCGCGGATGGACGATATCTATGGCCCCGGCGAAATTCGCGTCAACAGCGATCACCACATGGCCATTGACCAGCTCGCCCCGCTCTTCCGCGTGGGAGCGACCACGCCAGACGGTATTATCGAAGCTTACGAAACAATCAGCGACGACTGGTTCTGCCTGGGTGTGCAGTTCCATCCGGAAAGCGAAAGCGCTTCCGCTCTCGACATGCAGGTCATCGACGCCTTCCTCGAATCCTGCAAAGAGCCGACACCGGAATTCCTCAGCTTCACGCAAGGCCGCGCTGCCTGAGAGTGGGTGTCTTGAGCAATTGACCCAGTAAATTTAAAGAGAGCTGCGGACGCGTGTTCGCAGCTCTCTTTACGCGCCGCGGGCGTTACGAACAAATCCGGCGACCAGTTCGCGACTCTTGCGTCCGTCCCGTTCCACTCCACTGGCGGTATCCACGCCCCAGGGGGAAACCGCAGTGATCGCGTCGCCGATATTTTCTGGAACCAGTCCTCCAGCGAGAATCAGTGGAGGTAACGTATCGCGATCATATCCAGTCGCCAGAGCCGGCCAGTCGACTGTCTTGCCGCTTCCACCGAACTGCCCCGGAACGCTGGCATCGATCAGGCAGGCAAACGGCTGGACACCTTTGGCTGCGAGTTGTTTCAGTTCGTTTCGCAGGGGGTCCAGACCATCCGTGCCGAGACGATGCACCCAGATCAGCGACCGATGCGCGAGGCGAGCGGCGTCTGCAGCCGTGTAGTCCCCATGCAATTGCACATGGTCGAGCTGTAATCGTTCCGCCAAATCGTCGATCTCGTCCGGCGGCGTATCGACAAAGACGCCCACCCTCGCAATTTCGTCGGGGATTTGCGCGGAAATCGCGGCGGCCGTTTCTTCCGTCACGAACCGAGGCGTCCCTGCATAGAAGTTGAGACCGATGGCGTCGGGCGCTGCGGCGACGACGTCGGGAGCTTCTTCAGGAACTCTTAATCCACAGATCTTGATCCACATCGGTTCTTCTCTGTCTGGCCGGACACGGGTGACCGGGTGGGCGTTCGACGGCGAATAATTTGTTAAGCCGGGGAATGATCACTAAACTGCGGCTGGAGTGCAAACGTCACTCGCAGAACGGGATAGGAATATGAACGTCGTCATTCTTGGAGCAGGCACCGTTGGGACCTCGATTGCCCAACTGCTGTGCGAAAACGGGCACAACGTCCGCCTGGTGGACTTTTCAGCCGAAGCTCTGGAGCGATCGGGGGAAGATCTCGATATCCAGACCATTGTCGGCTCGGCCTGTGACGCCGTGACTCTGTTCCAGGCGGATGTGCTCAATGCCGATCTCTGCCTCGCGGTGACCAGCAACGATGAAGTGAATCTCGTGGGCGCCTCGCTTTGTAAGGCCATGGGAGCCAAACGCAGCATCTCCCGTATCTTTGAGCCGCGCTATCTTGATTACAGCACCTTCGATTATCGTCGTCATTTCGCGATCGACAATCTCCTGTCGCTGGAACAACTGACTGCTCTCGAACTCGCGAAAACAATTCGGGCGAACGGTTTGTTCACGCTGGAGAGCTTTGCCCGGGGTGGCATTGAGATTCAGGAAGTCGAAGTTCAGGCCGGTTCCAAAGTGATCGGACAGTCGCTCCGGGCGATCCGGATGCCCGCCAATGTTCGTATCGGGCTGGTGACGAGCGGCAAACGTTCCTTCATTCCGCACGCCGATGATGCCTTCGCGGAAGGAGACCGGATTACACTGGTCGGAGAGCGAACCGAGATCCGGGGCGTGATGAAGCTCTTCCAGATCAAGGCTCCTCCGCATCTGGATATCATTATCGCCGGCGGCGGCAAGGTCGGATTCTATCTGGCCAAGTCGCTGGAGCGTGAACGATATCGAGTGACCATTATGGAGGTCGATGAGGAGCGGTGCCACGAACTCGCCCGGCAGTTGCCCGAAGCGACGATTCTGCACGCCAATGCGACCAGTCAGGCAGAAATGCGGGAAGCCCGCGTCGGAAAAGCCGATGTGTTCATCGCTTCGACCGGACGCGATGAGGACAACATCATCTGCGGGGTTGAAGCCCGGGAACTCGGCACGGGGCGAATCCTGAGCGTAGTTCGTCGTCCCGACTACGTGAACGTTCTGGAGAAGCTGCAGATCGATTTCGCGGTCAGTCCCCGACTTGTGATGGCTCGACAGATCCTGGGGATGGTCTCGGGAGGACCGATTCTGGCAGCCGAAGAAACGGCCGATGGCGAGGTCCTGATCTGGGAAGTCGAAGTTCAGCCCAACTCGCCGGTCACGCGAATTCCGCTCAAAGAACTTTCGCTCTCGCAGACCCTGATCGCCGCGATTGTTCGCGATGATTATGTGCGAGTGCCAACCGCCGAAGACGTATTGAAGTCGCACGATTCGGCGGTCGTTCTGGTGAACCGGCAACTGACTTCAGAGGCCATCAAACTGTTCATGACAACCAAAGACTGACAAGTTGACTTTCGCACCCGCTGCGACGAAGAATTACCCCATGCCTGACACGATTGAAATCACACTGAACGGGGAACAGCGGTCCGTTTCCGACGGAAGCTCGATCGCGGATCTGCTCCAGGAACTCAACCACGATTCCCGCTATCTGGCGGTGGAATGCAATCGTGAACTCGTGCCGCGTCGACAACACTCCGAATGTCGGCTACAACCCGGAGATGTGGTGGAGATTGTAACGCTGGTCGGTGGCGGCTGATGCGCCCTTCTTCTCCCTCGATTGCCTGAACTCAAATCCCCTCCGCTCTCGCCTAACGAAACAGAATCATGTCCGATGCCACCTTTGCAGACCAGCCGCTTCAGGTTGGCAGCCATACATTCGCTTCCCGTCTGATTGTCGGAACCGGGAAGTATGAAACCTTCGATCTAATGAAAGACTGCCTCGAACTTTCCGGGGCGGAAGTGATCACCGTGGCGGTGCGGCGAGAGCGGCTGATTGATGCCCAGGGACGCAATATCCTCGATTACATCGATCTGAGCCGCTACACGATTCTGCCGAATACCGCCGGCTGCTTTAACGCCGAAGACGCGGTGCGGGTGGCCCGGCTGGGACGGGAGATCCTCGAGGGACTGGAAAACCCGGGAGCCGACTGGGTGAAACTCGAAGTCCTGGGCGATACGAAAACACTGCTCCCGGACCCCGTGGCGACACTGCAGGCGACCGAGCAACTGGTAGCCGATGGATTCCAGGTGCTGGTCTATACGACCGACGATCCCATCACCGCTCGGCGGCTCAAAGACGCGGGAGCGAGTTCGGTGATGCCGGCAGGGAGTCCCATCGGCAGCGGACAGGGCATTCTGAATCCGAACAACATTCGCATCTGTCTGGAGTATCTCAAGGAAAACGATCCCGATTACCCCGTCATCGTCGATGCGGGCGTCGGAACAGCCAGCGACGTCTGTCAGGCGATGGAACTGGGGGTCGATGGCGTCCTTCTCAATACGGGGATCGCTGGCGCTCGAGATGCCCGTCGGATGGCCACGGCCATGAAACTGGCCTGCCTGGCCGGTCGCGCCGCCAGTGGAGCCGGTCGGATTCCGCGTAAGCTCTACGCGACCGCGTCCAGTCCCGAGCAGGGAACCATCACCTGATTCTCGCAGTCACCGGGCGCATCATTTTCACTCCCCACAGTGTCCCCCCAAAAAGTCCTCCCAGGGGCCTCGTTTGGCCCGCCGCCCAATTTCAGAATTTTGGCTCCGCACCGGCCTTTGGGCTTTCTGTGGAACCTCTCTGTTCACTATTATTCGTAGTTTATCTATAGTCTCGAATTTGACGATTATATCGGGGTTTCTCCCGTTTCCCCTCGAGGCAGAACGCGGAGGCTGTTACAAGTAACGCCCTTAGATGGATTTCAGGGAGTCCCTGGTTGACGCAAAGCCCCTGGATTGACGCGACGTGGAGCCGATGGCCGGGAGCCTCGCCCGATCGGTTGAAGTCGCAGTACTGAAAAAGTCGTGAGTTACGTGTTGTAGCTCACAGAATTTGAGCTGAAGGCCTGCAATAGTTCCTGCGATTCGAACTCACGCCGTTCTGGGAACGCGAATGCCGCAAGGCACGAATCATGCTCGAGATCACATTGGAGATTTTCCGACAGGCGGAGCGCAGCTCAAAGCCTGTTTTTCAGGAGACGAAGGAGAAACGATGCTGCAAATGTTACCACGGATTGCAAAAGTTACGGCAACGCTGGCGATTGTCTGTGCACTCGGTTCGGTCGCACAGGCCGGTTCTTTGAAATGGGAATCGGATTACGAAAAAGCGCGCAAGCAGGCTCAGGCTGAAGGCAAGCCGATGCTGGCGATGTTCACCGCATCCTGGTGCGGACCCTGTCAGCGAATGAAGAGCTCCACCCTGTCGGACAGTCGGGTTGAGCGGCAACTCGCAGAGAATTTCATCCCGGTGATGATCGACACGGACGCCAATCCCCGTCTGACGCGGAAATTCGGCGTGACCGCCATGCCGACGATCGCCGTGATTGATCCGGTTTCGGAAGATGCCGAGAAGTCCCGCGGTTACCAGGGCACCAGTGAGTTTCTGTCCTTCATGGACCGCAACAAGATGGACATCCAGTTGGCATCAGCGACCATGCCGGTTGTCGAGAAGGGCAACGGCGAAACGCTGACCAGCTACTGTCTCGTCAGCGCCGTTGAGGAAGGCAAGCTGGTCATCGGCGAGAAAGACATCACCGCGACTCATGAAGGATTCGTCGTTCGTTTTGCTTCGGAAGAAAACAAGAAGCAGTTCGACGCCAATCCCGCGAAATACTGGCCCCAGATTGCAGGCAACTGCCCGGTTCATCTTGCTGAAACCGGCAATCTGGTTCGCGGCGAAGTTCGCTGGGTGATCAAGTTCGACGACAAGCTCTACATGTGTGATTCCGAATCGCACGCCGACGAATTCCTGCGGTCGCCAGCCAAGTTCATCGATGCCGTCCGAACCCGTCTCGGCTCCACCGAAACCGAAGGCGTCCGTCGCTAGAGCATTTTCTGCTTCCACTCTCAACGAACGGTCTGCCCGGTCATCTCAAATTGGGCGGATTGACTCACGAAAACAGGCGAACCCGCGATTGCAGGTTCGCCTGTTTTTCGTTGATTGAAGGCGGGGCCAGGGGAGATGTTGTTCCCCCGGCGCGGTCCTGACTCCTACTGACATCCAGCCGTGAACTCACGAAGCTGTTCGAGCTTCTGTCGGGCGGCTCCGGAGTCGATGGCTTCGGAAACTCTCTTCACCCCCTCCTGAAGCGATGTTGCTCGCCCGGTCGTCCACAGTCCGGCGGCGGCGTTGGCGATCGCCAGATTACGGGCAGGGCCCGCGTTGCCGTCCAGAACCCCGCGAATGATCATCGCTGATTCCTGAGCGGTAGCGACACGAACGTCTTCCACCTGACAACGAGGCAAACCGAAGTCCTCCGGCGTCCACTGCTGCTTCGTGACGGAATCGTTTTCCACGAGAAAGACGTGCGTCGGACCCCAGAGGCAGACTTCGTCGAGTTCATCGTTTCCGCAGACGACCGCCGTTCGAGTCGTACCCAGCCGGCTCAACGCATGGGCCAGCTTCTCCGCCCAGGAAATACGGATCGTTCCAAGCAGCTGGAACTCCGCATGAGCGGGATTTGTCAGGGGGCCGAGCAGATTGAAAATTGTCCGCGTCTTCATCGCTTTGCGAATCGGAACGACGTGCTTCATTGCCTGATGCAACAATGGCGCGAAACAGAAGCCAATGCCGACCTCGTCGATGCAGCGATCGACCTGCTCCGGCGTCAGCTGAATCGTGACGCCGAGTTGTTCCAGGACGTCCGCGCTGCCGCTGGTGCTCGAAACGGAACGATTGCCATGCTTCGCTACCGGCATCCCAGCCGAGGCGCACAGGATGGCGGCCACGGTGCTGATGTTGAATGTATGCAGTCCATCCCCTCCCGTGCCGCACGTATCGAGCAGACCGGCTCCCGATTCCCGAATCGGGGTGCATTTTTCCCGCATTACGCGGGCGGCTCCAGCGATCTCGGCGACATCCTCCCCACGGTAAGCCAGTACCGCCAGCAGCGCCGCGACCGGGATGGGATCACTGCGTCCTTCCATCAATTCGCTGACGACGCCTCGCATCTCCTCTTCGGATAAAGTCGCGCCGGCCATCACATCCTTCAGAGCCGTGTGCAGAGAGTCGTCCATCAGCAGAATCCAGGTACGTGAGTGTCGTTGAACGTGAAGCGGTGCGCCGTCAAAAGCGAATCCGCATTATGACTACTCATCCAGTGGGGGCAACCCGACGCGGGGACAGACATCGAGCAGCGGACATTCCCGGCACTTCGGACGCCGGGCAATGCAGATCCTCCGCCCATGATGAATGAGCCGGTGTGAGAAACCGATCCACTCCTCTTCCGGCAACAGCTTGATCAGGTCCTGTTCGATCTTCTCAGGCTGTTTTGCGGTTGTGAGTCCCAGCAACTGCGAGATCCGCCGCACATGAGTATCGACAACCACGCCGGTCGGGAGGTTGAACCACGTGCCCAGAACGACGTTGGCCGTCTTTCTTCCAACTCCCGGCAGCGCGACCAGTTCGTCGAGTGTGTCCGGGACTTCTCCGCCGTGCCGCTCCATCAACCCGTTCGCCATGCCGAGCAGGTTGGTGGCTTTGGAGCGAAAGAAGCCGAGCGGGCGGATGATCTCTTCAACGTCTTCCTGTTTCGCAGCCGCCAGCTTGCGGGCGTTGGGATACTTTTTGAAGAGCAGCGGCGTCGACTGGTTGACGCGGGCATCCGTGCATTGAGCGGACAGGATGGTGGCGACGAGCAATTCGTACGGATTGCTGTGGATCAGTGCGCATTCCGCGACCGGATAAGTCTTATGCAGGCGTTCCAGGATCTCGGAAACGGTTTCCGGGGCAACCTTCCGTTTCCGGGATCCAGTTCGCTTCTTCGCAGGCATGGCAAAAGTGGAGTGCAGCGAGAGCCCTGTCAATGAGTGACTTCAGGGGATGCTCGCTGCTACGCACTCACCTGCCGTGAAACCGGGCCCGTGTCCCGGACCTTACTTAGCTGAAGTCGCCGGGATTTCCGAACAGACCGC
The DNA here is from genome assembly GCF_022267515.1 of Rubinisphaera margarita. Classification (NCBI taxonomy): domain Bacteria; kingdom Pseudomonadati; phylum Planctomycetota; class Planctomycetia; order Planctomycetales; family Planctomycetaceae; genus Rubinisphaera; species Rubinisphaera margarita. The sequence continues at coordinate 59,272 of NZ_JAKFGB010000020.1, forward strand.
CGCCGGTCCCTTCGCTGATCCCACCCTTGAGAGTTTCGCGACGCTTGGCGGCTTCTTCGCGACGCCGCCGGTCTTCAACAGCATCCGCTTCGCGGCGCGCCTGCTCTTCCGGCGACATCTGCGGCTTGGCCATGTTGGCTTTCAACGACAGGGAGATTCGCTTCTTGTTCTTGTTGACTTCAAGAACCTTGGCTTCCACTTCCTGTCCGACGGACACAACTTCAGAAACGCGGCCGACCCGTTTGTGATCCAGTTCGCTGATATGAATCAGACCTTCAAGTCCCGGCTCGATTTCAACAAAAGCGCCGAAGTCTGCCAGTTTCTTGACCGTGCCTGTGACCACAGTGCTTTTTGGATACTTCTGGTCGGCGTATTCCCAGGGATTGGCCTGGAGCTGTTTCATGCCGAGGCTGATCTTCTTCTTCTCGCGATCGATATTGAGCACTTTGACTTCGACCTGCTCGCCTTCCTTAACGACGTCGGAAGGATGATTCACCCGAGTCCAGCTCAGCTCGCGGACATGCAGCAGGCCATCGACGCCACCGATATCGACGAAGGCGCCGTAGTCCTTGACTGACTTCACGGTGCCGGTTCGCTGCTCGCCGACTGTGAGGGAATCCCAGATCTCAGCGGCGTTCTGTTCCTGTTCTTCCTGCAGCAGCGCCTTGCGGCTGACGACCAGATTGCGCTTCTTGGGGTTCACATCGATGACGCGAACGGTCAGCTTCTGACCGACGAAGGGCTCCAGGTCCGAAACGAAGTGGGTATCGACCTGACCGGCCGGCATGAACCCTCGCAACTGGCTGACCATCACCGACAGCCCGCCTTTGTTCGTTTTTTCAACGGTGCATTCGACCGTTTGTCCAACCGCCAGAGCGTTCCAGTCTCCGCCGGCCCGGTGTACGGAGCGAGGCAGGATGAGATGGATCACGCCTTCGTTCGCATCAACCGACTCGACCATGACCTCGATCTCGCTGCCGACTTCGGGAACAGCATCCCCTTCAGCGAGATGACGGCGACCCAGAATTCCAGACGACCGAAAACCGAGTTCAACGACAATCTGCTCTTCGTCGACGGATTCAACCGTTCCCGTGAGCCTGGTTCCTGGTTCGAGTTCGGAGGGATCACGCGGCAGGCCGGAGGCCTGGGCATCGGCTGATCCACCCTGGCCGGAATCCGAAGAAGCTCCACCCATGGCGGCTTCAATCTGAGATTCCAGGTCAACATCGAGATCCAGTTCGTCGGCTCGAGGAATCGCAACGGGTTCCCGGCTCGGAGCGGACTGAGCGGAAGCGGGCTGTGAAGCCACGGGGGCTGCTCCCTCTTCAGCGGGCTGGTTGGTATCCATGGTCTTGGGAGCGGAAGGAGCGATCGAAGGGATCGCCTTCGCGCTCTCCGCATTGACCTGCGGATTCAACTGAACCTTTCGTTCGGGCGCGGGAGTGGACTCAGCGGCTGCTGAATCCGACGCGGCTGGTGGCTCCGCTGTAGACGGGGCCGCCGTTGGAGCTTCTGTTGCCGCTTCCGCGGGAACAGGAGTCTCCGCCGCTGGTGCATCCGGGGGAGTGGCTTGCTCCTCCTCCGTCTTCGTCGACGAAACACCTGTCTGGGCGGGCGACGCGGTGCCCTCGACGGCAGGCGTCGTGGGATCGGTCTGTCCCGCGGTGTTTTCTGTGACGTCCTGTTTCGTACCCGATTCGCCGTTCAACGCTTGATCGTCCAAACTCATGACTTCTCTGCACTGACTCAGGTCAGCATTAAAAAGGAATTGACTTGCTCGTCCCGGGGACGAATTCGCAGCAGTTCAGTCGGCACCATCGCGGCCGACGCTGGGACAGATTCTAACACGCGCTTAAATCGGGCGAAAAGCATAGGAACTAAAATCCCCAATGGTTTTCAGAAATCGCTGATTGATAAATTAGCGAATCTTCACGACAAAAATGTCCGATTTTGGCCTTCGCACCGACTCATTCCCGTCGGACGACTCACTCCGACTCGAGCCCTTCAAAGAGGCTCGAACCGATACGGATAAGGGTGGAACCTTCCTCAATGGCGATTTCGAAATCGCCCGACATCCCCATCGAGAGCTCGTTCAGAACTTCCGGAGTGTTAAGGCGGAGCCGGGCTTCGTCGCGCAGCTGACGCAATCCGCGAAACGTATTTCGCACGACGACCTCATCGTCTGTATAAGGTGCCATCGTCATCAGACCAGCGACCGTTGTGTGGTGAAGGTCGCCGAGTCTGCTGCAGTTTTCGAGGAAATCTGCGGGAGCCATTCCGCTCTTCTGTTCTTCGCCAGCCACGTTGATCTGCACCAGCACGGAGGCCCGCGTCGAAAGCTGACCGGCGATGTCGTCAATGCGTTCGAGCAGTCTCCAGCTGTTAATGGAGTGAATGAATGCTCCGGTCTCGAGAACATGGCGAACTTTGTTCCGCTGCAGATGCCCGATGAGATGCCAGCGGAGATCGTCGTGAGCGGCGAGGAGTTCTTTTCGTTGAGCCATCTGTTGCGGGCGGCTTTCGCCGAGATCCCGGCAGCCGCGATTCAGCAACGCGGCGATCCAGTCCATTTCGGCGTATTTGGTTACCGCGACCAGCTGCGGAGCGGGGCCATCGAGTGTGCGGCGCTGGAGGGCGGCCTGCATCTGCTGATGGACGCGGTCCAGGTTCCGGCTGACAATCTGTTCAATCTCTGCTTGCGACAAACTCATGGACGATTCGTGAATGGCCCGCTCCTCTCGGAAAGAATCCCTGCCGGAGAGGCTGAAAGCGGGGGATCCCTATATGATTTGTGAGCTGACTTGAAAAAAACAGGGTCCGGGAAAAGAATTGGGGTTCGCAGTCCGCCAGTCGGACTATCGCTTCTCTGACACGGGCCCGCTCTGCGGAAAGACATCGCAAACTAATGTACGATCAACTCAGTCTGATGAGCGGACGGGCAAATCCTGCTCTCGCACAGGAAATTGCCAGTTACCTCGGCGTCGAACTCGCAGCGGTGTCAATCGGCAACTTTCCGGACATGGAACTGTCGGTCCGTCTGGAGCAGAACATTCGCGGCCGGGATGTCTTTATCCTGCAGCCAACCAGCCCGCCCGTCAATGATCATCTGATGGAACTGTTGATCCTGATCGACGCCTGCAAGCGGGCCAGTGCGGAACGGATCACCTGCGTCGTGCCATATTTCGGCTACGCTCGGCAGGATCGCAAAGATGCCGGCCGCGTGCCCATTACCGCCAAGCTGGTGGCGAACCTGATTACCAAAGCGGGAGCAGACCGCGTGCTCACCGTCGATCTGCATGCCGCTCAGATTCAGGGGTTCTTCGATGTTCCCGTCGACCACCTGTATGCCGCCCCGGTGATTGACCAGTACTTTCAGTCGCTGGAACTCTCTCCGGATCAACTTGTGGTGATGAGTCCTGATGAAGGCAGCATCAAGCGGGCCCTGAAGCATGTCGACCGCATTGGCGGCTCGCTGGTGATCGTCGACAAGCGGCGATCGAACGCGATGGAGACCCGTCAGGCGAATCTGATCGGTGGTCCCATCGAAGGCAAGACGGTCGTCATCTTCGACGATATGATCGCGACGGCCGGATCGATCTGCGGGGCCGCCCGAATTGCGATGCAGCACGGAGCCCGTGACGTCTTTGTGAGCGCGACGCACGGCGTCCTGTGTGGCCCGGCTCCGCAGAAGCTGGCTGAAGCCCAGGTTCGGGAGATTGTCGTGACAAACAGTATTGCCCTGAAGCCGGAACAGAAACTTCCGAACGTGAAGACGATTTCCATCGCTCCACTGCTGGGGGAAGCGATTCGCAGAATTCACCGCAACGAATCTGTGAGCTACCTATTTTCCTGATACGGACAGCACGCTGTTGACGAATGACCGCCGGCACAGAGGACCGGTTTCCGTATCAAGAGTTTCAGGACGAAAGAGATGACTGTGGACGAAGGTTCCCCGAAGCCGGACTTGAGGAGTTCGCCATTCATTAACGCCATCATGATCGCTGCTGCGGTGGTCGTGGTGATTGGCGGAATTCACCTCGCCCGGGCGATCGTCATTCCGTTTTTGCTCGCCATTTTCATCGGCGTGATTATCTCGGCCATTCTCGAATGGCTTCGCCAGCGGGATATTAATACGGGAGCCGCCATCTTCCTGATGATGGTTTTCATGGCCGTCTCGTCGCTGGTGGTGATCTCCGTCGTGGCGACCTCGGCGAATGAACTGGTGAGCCGACTGCCGGAATTGAACTCGCAGATCAATAAGGCCGAAGAGAAGGTCGTCGACTGGCTGGAGGCCCGCGGCTTCAAGGTCCAGCAGCAGGACAATGACCGGCCGGCGAGTCAATCGCTGGAGATATCGGTTCCGGGGCTCGTTCCACTTCCTGAGATGTCGAGTGGAGCCGCGCCATCGCCGGAAGGAACCTCGCTGCTCCCTCCTCCAGATGGAACAAGTGCACCCTCAATCCCGACCGAATCGGGGCTGGTCGCCCCGGAAGCGACTTCGACGTTGCCGCAGGCAGAAATGCTGATCGACCCGGATGAGGCGATCGAGAGTGCTGACGGCCCGGGTGACCGGTCTGATCCGACGAAAGAATCTTCGGATGGACTCGGAGATATGCTCAGACCTGGCCGATTGGATCGCGATGATCCCAGTGTCAGCGAGCCAATTGTGGTAGAGTCGCAGCCGTCCGGTCCGCTGGGAATTCCCGGCTACATGTTCGGCGAGCAGCGGCACGTCATTGAATTTCATCCATCCTCGGGACGAAGCACGTCGACCCGTAACGAGGGAGTTCTCAATGTCCTCTCGCCGGTGCAGATCTTCCGTTCGTTTCTTGAGAGCGTGATGGGCATGCTCAACTACACGTTGATCGTGCTTTTGATGCTGCTGTTCCTGCTCTTTGAATGGTCCCGTTTCGGCAAGAAGCTCGAAGCACTTCCCGGCGACTCTCAGCTTTCCATGGCTCAGGTGGCCGCGGTCCTGGCCGCGATCCGCAAATACATGCTCATCAAAACCATCGTGAGTGTGATGACGGGTTTGCTGATCGGCTTCGGGCTGATGCTGCTCGGCACCGATTACGCCGCATTGTGGGGAGTGATTGCGTTTCTGTTCAATTACATTCCCACAATCGGTTCGATCATCGCGGGGATCGTGCCGGTGCTCTATGTTCTGGTCGATCAGGATCCCTGGGCCGCCAGTTATGTCGCGGCTGTGTTCCTGTCGGTGAACTTTGTGATCGGCAACGTGCTTGAGCCGCGGATCATGGGAGAAGGACTCGGTCTTTCGACGTTCGTCGTCTTTCTCTCCCTGATCTTCTGGGGCTGGGTGCTTGGCCCGGCCGGGATGTTGCTGGCCGTTCCCCTGACCATGGTGGTGAAGATCGTGCTCGCCAGTGATGAACGCACACGATGGTTTGCTCTGCTGCTGGGGTCCGGCACCGATATCGATTCCGTGTCGCATATCACCCGTTAGCGGGGAACGTCTCAGGCGCGGTTCTCGGCTTTGAATTCACAAGCCTTGTGGCTGCCGTCGCAGAAAGGACTGTTCTTCGAGGCGCTGCAGCGGCAGAGTGCGATATTGGTTTTCCCCTGCAGATCGATGGCGTTCCCGGCTCCGTCGACGAGCTTGATGTCGCCATTAATCAGAATCGGGCCGTTATCGCGGAGAGTGACAGTCACTTCAGACATCTTGGAGCCTTCGCTAGAGTGAGAGTTATCTGGCTGCCGACGGATCTTCCGTCAAGGTTCGACCGCAAGTATGGGCGATGTCGGGGGCGATGACAACTTCGCGGCCCGTGCCCGTCAGTCTTATGTCTTCAGGAAACAAGATCGGTCATGTCGACCCGCTTTTACTGCCCGCCCCCCTGGCCGTCTGTCGTGGAAGTGACGGGGACGGAAGCGCATCATCTGCTGCATGTGATGCGGCTGAAACCGGGTGAGGAGGTGGAAGTCTTCGATGGCCTGGGCCACTCCAGTGTCGGCACCATCGAGGAGACGGATCGGAAGTCGGCTCGCGTGCGGCTGGTGTCCGGCAGCGAACGTGAAGATACGGTGCCGAACCGGCCCCTGCTCCTGGCCACGGCGATTCCAAAGGGAGATCGCTTTCGGTGGCTGGTCGAGAAATGTACGGAACTCGGTGTCGATGAAATTCTTCCGCTCGACACCACGCGATCGGTTGTTTCCCCGCGCGAGTCGAAGATCGACAAACATCGGCAGTATGTTCTGGAAGCCTGCAAGCAGTCGGGGCGCAACCGGTCGCTCGAACTTCACGAGATGCAAGATTTTGAGACCCTCTGCGGAACCGTGGTAGCCGGCCAGTTGTGCCTGATCGGCACCGTCTCGGACCAGCCCGCAACCGTCCCCGAGCTTCATCAGTTGCTGACTGAGACGACCGGACCTGTACTGCTCGTCGTTGGCCCGGAAGGAGGATGGACCGATGAAGAACTCGAACTGGCGTGCCAGTCAGGGATGCGACCGTGCCATCTTCCCGGGCATGTCCTGCGAACCGAAACCGCCGGCGTGGCCCTTGCTGCGTGCCTGAAGATGCTTCTGCCCCCGCACTGATCGCGGTTCAACACCGAAGTCTCCGTCATCCTCAGCCAGTGACACAGACTTTCCTGTCTGTGGACGTCACTCTCCGTCGGTGGCTCGGGGTAGCTGTGATAGCTTTGCTCACGGCGGCGAAGCCGTGGGAGGCCGCCGTTTGGCGAGGGTGAGAATTCACCGCTGCTTCCTCTTTTTCCTTAGATGAAGTCGCTCACCAACAAGCCGGGGCCAACTCCATTCTCCGACGGCTTCGCCGCCCGAAAGAATCTTTCGGGGCCATCCTGTCGGCTGAGCACTCCTTCAGCAGGCGCATGAAAAAACGCAGTGAACCACGGTGGTTCACTGCGCTTCTGTTTTTGCAGCCGGTGGAAATTACTTCGTGGCCGGCAGCTTGTTCTCCTTCAGCAGGTCGCCGAAAGTCTTGCCCGAGACAGCGCTCGGCTTGGCTTCGACGTCCTTCAGGGCCTTCTTGATCTGATCAACGTCTTTGGAGTTCTTGGCATTCAGAACCATGCCGTAGGCCATGCCGTAGTGGTTCTTATCCTTCTTGCTCTTGCCTTCGTGGCAGACGTTGCACTTCTGCTCGTCGAGGCCAGCGACATCCGGATACATATCTTTGAACTCAGCGTAGTACTTAGGACGTGCTTCTGCAGTTGAGAGGGCGAACGTTGCACACAGTGCGACACAGCCCAGGCTCAGAATCGCTTTCTTCATTTGGTCATCTCCCAGTTTTACATTCCAGACGTACGACGCTTCCGTGACGCGATGGTGCGTCCTCCACGATGCCAGTTTCGAGAAACGTCGTATTTCTCCCACATTAAAAAGCACTGATACGGGCAAGTCAACCGAGGCCTGAAATGGCAATCGACAAATTGTGAACAATTTACAATCATTCGTATCACGCTTCGCATCGGACTGAGACGGGCGAATTCCATGCCAGATCGCGATAGGATGCAGAAGCCGCGTGGTCATTCTTTCCCGTTCTGGTCGAGCAGGGAAGTCATTTCCAGGACTGTGCTCATCACAAGTTGCAATTCGCTCTGCAGATCGTCGCTGCGACCGGCATAACCCATTCGTCTTGCCAGATAATCAAATTCATCGGTTCCCGGGCTCGGAACCGTGAGCTCTCCTGCGTTTCCGCGGACCATTCTGAGCGCATCGATCAGATTTCGTAAAAAGCGGTAGCAATCCCGCAGCTGGATTCGCTGTTCGGACGTCAGCACTCCGACCGCTTCCAGCTGCCGCAATGCTTCGCGAGTATTTGTCGTCCGCAGGCTCGGATGCTGGAAACCGTGGCTGATCTGCAGTCCCTGCACCAGATATTCGCAGTCGACGAGTCCGCCGGGACTCAGTTTGGCGTTGATCGTTCCCGGCTGAACCAGTTGTCGGACCTGCTTTTCCCGCATGCCACGCATCGCGGTGACATCGAATGGCTGTCCGGTATAGACGAGCCGGTCGCGAAGAGCGACGACCGTTTCGGCGAACGTGTCGAAGCCAGCAATGGGCCTCAGCTTTACCAGCGACTGTCGTTCATAGGGCCAGGCCGGGCCTTCCGGGCCGAAGTAGTTCTCGAAGGCTTCCAGGGAAACAGCCAGGCTGCCTGCGTTTCCGTAAGGACGGAGCCGGAGATCGATCTCGAAGATACCGTCGCTTTTGGCCCGGATCATCGAACGGAAGTCCTTCACGAGCCGCGAGTAGAACTCCACGGCCGTGATCGAGCTGACGCCGTTCGTCACGCCCTTGTCTTCGAAGATAAACATCAGCTCGATGTCGGAAGCAAATCCCAATTCACGTCCGCCCCCTTTTCCCAGAGCCGCCGCACAATAACGGCAGGGGCTCCCATCTGGCAGCATCGGTTTGCCATGCTCGCGCGTCAGGTTGTTGTAGACGATCTCGACCGCCAGTCGGGTTACGACCTCCGCAATATCCGTCAGTTCGATCGAGAACTCGCCGAAGGTCGTGTTGTATTCCAGAATGTGCCGCATGTCGCTGCGGACCAGTTCGCGGTCCTTGAACGCATTGAGGACTTCGATTTGCTGATTGAGATCGTCAACGCCTTTGAGCTGTTTCCGCAGTTCCGCCTCGAGTTCGGCCTGGCTTTTGGAGATCTTGAGGCTGTCGATGTCGGTAACAACCGGGAAGAGGTTCGCGTACTGCAGTCGAAGAAAGTCTTCCCAGAGAAAATCGCTGACCCCCAGGACTTTGACCAGCGCGTCGAGAACGGAAGGGCGTTCCAGGGAAGATAGCTGATCGGCCCAGTCGGGCTGGTCGAACAGCTTTTCCAGCAGGTCACGGAAGTGGAGGAGAGCCGATTCCGGATTCGATGCGGTCGGCAAAATATGGGCGATGTGCTTGATCAGCACGATCACCGTCCGCAGCAGTTGCAGTTTGCCTTCGTCTTCAATTTTCTCACCGTCGAGCGACTGGACATACAGTCGGTCGCGGACACGTCCTTCCGCCGAGTCGACAATGACCCGGGTCAGCTGCACGCCGGACAGCGCCAGCCCGGTCGTCAGCCCATACAGAAAGCCTGGAACGTCTTCTCCAGAGATGTCGATCGCGGTCGACTTCTCATCGACGTCGTTGCGGATCTGCAATTCAACGGGCAACAGAGAGCGGCTCGGATTCGGCTTGTTTTCAAGAGCTTTCCCAACGCGGCGTGCCAGTGTGCCCTGTACATCGCGGATCTGACCGCGGTGCAGCATGTGACTGATCTCACGACATTCCGTCACGTACTTGTGCCAGACTTCTTCCCCGGTTTCCGGGTCGTTGGCTTCGACTTCGAGCACGGTCACGAATCGGCTGTGAGCATCGCGGTATTTCTCGCCGGAACTCTCCCGGGAGTATTCCGTCGGAAACAGTCCGGTGAAGACGTGGCCACGAACGATGTCAAATCCGTTGGCGAACAGCAATCCGCAGGTGACCGAGAACTGTCCGACCAAGTCCTTCCCCACGACGATCAGTCGCCAGCTTTTCTCCGACAGCCGATGCGTCGCGACCTGAATGAATTCGCCATTCGGCAACTTGTCGATCAGAGCGGCGTGCAGCTGGATTTCCGTTTCCGAGAAGGTCGAGGCGTAGTCCGGCTGGGCTTCCGCGACCAGTTCGAGCAGCGGGCGAGCCAATGCGACTTCGGTTTCGACATCGGCGTAGGGTTTCTCGAGGTACTTCTCGTAAATCCGGCGGATCGATGCCGAATGCCGTTCGTAATAAGAAGTGAAGGTATTCGGATCCGGGAAGTCGAGCTTGCGGGCCAGATAGGCCAGTTCGCGTGGCTCGCTCGGGATGTGGTGAATCTGTTTGTAGTGCGTCAGCTGCAACGCGTGTTCGATGGTGCGGAGAAAGACGTATCCATCGGACAGGTGTCGAAATTCGTCGACTTTGATCAGCTTGTGCTCGACCAGTCGAACCAGCCCGTCGAGGGTGTTGATACTGCGAACGGTCGGGTCTTCGCGGCCGGCAATCAACTGCAGATACTGCACGCAGAACTCGATATCGCGGATGGACCCCTTGCCGCCTTTGACTTCCCCGTAGCGGCGGCCCTGCTTCTGGAGCTCACGCTCAATGTTCTGCTTCATTTCCAGAACATTCTTGCGAATGTCTTCCGGATCGCTGTCAAAGACGATCGGCTCGATCCTCTTCAGGAATCGTTCGCCGGCTTCGAGATTCCCAGCGACCGGACGAGCTTTCAGCAGAGCCTGTTTTTCCCACAGCATCCCGTTCTTTTTCAGATAGACCTCATAGGCATCTTCAGAACAAACAAGCGCCCCGGATCGCCCCCAGGGACGAAGCCGCATGTCGACGCGGTAAAGAAACCCGTCGGCGGTCGCCTTGGTGATCGCTTCGATCAACGTCTGTCCCAGTGGCCAGTAACGGGCGGCATCGTCCAGTGCGACGAACACCAGATCGATATCGGAACTGTAGTTGATTTCCTCCCCGCCAAGTTTGCCGAACGCCAGAACGACGAAGTCATCTGTCGGCAGGTCTTCTTTCTCGGCGGCAAACTTCAGGCAGATCTGCACGAGTGCGTCGGCAAGCAGCGACAACTGCAGCGTAATGCTCTTGAAATCCATCAGCCCAAAGGAGTCGCAGGCCCCGATGCGAAGCAATTCCCAATGCTGATAGTGACGCAGGGCGGCAATGCGCCCGTAGAAATCGGTTTCATTGCGGGCGTAGTTTTTCGCTTCTTCGTAGAAGTCGGATCGGCTCTTGAAATCGGCCAGTCGTTTATGGTTCGTCAGATCTTCCAGATAGCTCGGATTGCGCAGCAGAATCTCGGTGAGAAACTGGCTGCCGACGAACAGTCGCATCAGGATTTCAACGGCTCGCGGATTGGCCGCCAGAAAGTTGAGCAGCTCGGCTCGGTCGCCGTACCGCTGCAGATACCGTTCGAAGTTCAGCAGAGACTGATCCGGATTGGCGGACTCCGAGAGCGAATAGAGAAAGTTGTTGAAGCACGATTCGAGGGTGCGCTTCTGCTCGTCATTCTCGCAGATCTTGAGCATTCGCGCGCAGGCGGTCGGGATCTCGGTGAAGCCGATCTCCTTGAGAATTACTTCCCGCTGCTTCGTCGGATCTTTTCCGAACAGGAGCAGTTCGGCCGGATTGCCTTCCCAGGATTCGTTCACAACTACGCTTTCGTCTGGATGATTTTTTTCGATCGATGAATCAGCTCGGTCTCAGTGCCGCGACCGGTCCAGTCCCGGAGTTCTTCGCTGGGGACATTCGATCGAATTGCTTCCCGGGCTCGGGCGCAAGGACTGTCAATCTTACAAGCGATTGTAGCAATTGCAGAAATCAGCGGCAGTGAGGTCAGCGATTCAGCGACCTGACCACCTGCGTGAACGAGTTCGCGGCAGTTTTGGGCCTTCCAGCTGGTGCGGACGGTTCCTCCGCGCGGATATGCAGGGGCTTCCCAGGTCTCCGCTGTTTCCAGGGTTTTCTAACCGGATCATTAACGCCTCCGAGTTTCTGCAAACCGGTCTGCGACGGGGCCAATTCTCAGCGACCGGCAATCGGGGTGCTAGATTTGAGTGTGTCCATCACTCCGTTCGGTGTCACCCACGACCTGAGCCGCCTGCGATGCAGGACGAATGCCGAACGGCGGGACGCACTCTTCGACAATGACGTTTGAAACGAATGTTCCGCCAATGCGATGTCGAGTCGGAGAGTCGAGCTTTGTCTCCGCAGTTCACGATTCCGAATCCGCTCTCCTGAAAAACATGTTCTAGGTTTGGAGAGAGTGGAAAGCCACCTGAGCGTGGCGACGACCCGACTCGGGTCGCGAGCGAATCTGAATTGCGTGCAGAGAGCTCACACAGGATTGGAGGGAACGTGCTCGGGCGTTCCCCCGGAAGGCCGAAATCGTCGGCTCTTCTGAAGTTTGACTGGGCGTTGAAAGAACGGATCAAAATGGGATTCCTCAAGCGAATTATCAAAAGCACTCATCGTGACGGTGCCCTGGCTTCGCAGAAAAGCAGCTTTGATCACCTGACCGAAGAGCAGTTGGAACACCATCTCAGCATCTCCCGCTACGGGAGTTTCAAGCTGACCGATGCCGTTCGTCCGTCGTACAACCTCGACGTCGTGCCCAGTGCCGGCTACCGGAAGGACAAGTACTACGACAACGAAACCGGAGCCGAGATTCCCGTGCTGCTCGTCGCCCAGACCAGCGAGCGTTTGATGGACCTGTTCGTCGATCTGCTCGATCCGCTGGGTGAAGAAGTCGACCTGGTTCTGGAAACCAGCCATCAGCAGGCCGCGGGCGTGCACCGCGATCTTTACCGGGAGTCGATCGATGCCCCGGTGCTGAAGAGCATTCTCTGGGATCACGAAGAACTTCTTCTCAACGACGGTTGCGCCGGCATGGCCGTTCTCAACCCCCGCGTGCCTTACGAAGTCCAGTTCGATGAGCACAAGCTCATCATCGTCTACGGACAGGACCTGACTCCGTTCGAAGCGGTTCTGAGAGAACACGGCATCGACTGCCGTCGCGAACTGAAATTCATTACCGAAGCTGAACACGTTCACTCTTCCACGGCCGAATACGCCGAGGAGTTTGAACAGCTCTGTTATACGTTCGGGATTGAACGTTAACCACGCGGGGCATCGGCTCCGTGACAACTGAATGTGGCTCTTCCGGCAGGACGTTGGGAAGCCGACACTCGATTCGGTGCGATAACGCAAACTGCTCGTGGACGAGCAGAGTCGACCGGCTCGAACGATTTCCACTCAAGATGCGCATTGAGGCAATGCATCATGTTCGCACGCTACAACCGCAACAGGCGGCGGGAGCAATGCATTCGGGACGCCCAGCAGCAGAACGCTCTGCCTGCGGAGAGTGCCGATGTTCCCGCAGAGACGTCTTTTCCCGACGCTGATCACGATTCCTCCACGGAACTCGTTTCTCAGTCCGTCCAGGTAAAACCGTCCGCTCCGAAGCCGCGTCCGCAGCGAACGATGCCTCCTGCTCAAAAGCGCTCCAGAGCGAGCACCCGACCTATGTTTGCTGTCTTCCGCCACTTCCTGGCCGTCGCAATTCTCTGCGCCATCGGCTACGCCTACCAGAAGCACCAGATGATGAGTGCGCCGGCTGGCGACGACGCCGCAGATGCCTTCGATCCCTTCGCCGAATGGAATCAGTACGGCGACGCTCCCGGATTCGGATCCGGTTCCGACGCGATCCCGTTCAACAACGACGATCTGCCCGATCCGATCCCGTTTCCCGAGACGAACGCGAGAACGTTGCCGACGGATCTGGTCAGCCACGGACAAAACACCGCTCAGGATGTGTTAAACGGTCTGGCTCAGCCGCGAAATAATGAACGCCAGAGCCCCGGCGGATTTTCTCCCTTCGACAATCAGCCAGAGAACCTGGATTCCTCGCGCCGACCGAGTTCGAAGAAATCACTTTGGGATGAACCGGTCGTCCATCGCGAGAGCCAGTCGATTCCCAAGTTTCAGGAGAAGCAGCGACCCTCAACTGAAAAGCAGCCGGCGGCGTCCGCTACCAGGAAGAAGGGAGCCTTCTCCGCTTTCACCGAACAATTGACCGATCTTCTGCCGGGGGGAAGCGAGAAATCGAAGCCGGCAGGAGGTGAGAAAGTGACCCCGCCATCTCAGACGCCGAGTCGTCCGCCCGCTGCGGCCGAATTCTGGCGTCAGTTCACCCTCGGCAGCGGTCAGGATCGCACGGTCTGCGTAATTGATGAATCGGTCAGTCGCAATCCGCTGCTGCTCTCCGCGATCTTCACCGGTCTCCGCCGGGAATGGCTGGGAACAGACGGCAGTCGCACCCTCGAGATTCTGGTCGAACATCCCGAGGGGGGCATGGCCGGCCCCGAAAGTCGGCTGAGCGAATTGAATCCGACGCGAGTGGTCCGTGTTGTTCAGGGGAACGAAGATCGCGGCTGGATGCGGTTCTCTTCGGAAGAAGAGTCGATCGCCGCACTGGTTTCCGTTCCCGGAACCTATCGGGTCTCCTCGCTCTCCGACGTCAACGTCGCCGGAGCACGGCGTGAAGCAGGCTATCCGACCGTCGAGATTGAACTGCCGCAAAGCTCCCACGAAGGTCAGGCCGAGATGGCTCAGATCATGCACGCTGCCCTGATGGGGAACTGGACGCCCGGCTCTCTGACGTCCACGCCGCGAGTCAATAAGTCTCAGGTGAACGTGGCGGGCAAGTCCGAACCGGTTCCAGAGAAATCGGCTGACGGAGAAGCCTGGAATCCCTTCGAAGCGCTCACCGGGATTCCGAGCATGCTCCTGGAAATGGAAAAGCCGAAGATCGATCGCGAACAGGAACCGTCCGTCCCGATCCCGACTCCCGAGCCGGAGCGCGGAACGAAGCATGAGTTCGTCGAATCCCTGCCGACGCCTGGTGCTCCACGAGACGATGAACCCGTATTGCCAGCGCCTCGCGAAGGTCTGGATGGGTTTCGTTCGACCGACGAGTATCTGTCGAGTCTGTTGAGCGATCCGACGTCCCGAGTCATGGAGCATACGCAGCAGAACGTCGAGCAGATCCTTGATGAAACTCGAGCAGTTGCCCGCAAGGTCGGCACGGTCTCCAAGGTTGAAGTTCTGCAGCCGCCGCCGATTTTCCAGGACAAAGCCATGGTTCCGAAGGAGCCCTCGCCCTCGAACTTCTTCCGCCTGCCTCCTCCTCCCTCGGCGGAGTAGCAGTGCCACGGCGACAGAAAAAGCCCCGACCTTCGAAGAAGGCTGGGGCTTATCTGTTTTCAGCGTGTCGCTCTAATCTTTGTAGCCTTCGCTGACAGGTTCGTCGCAACCAATGTCGCACTGGTTGTTGTCGCATTCATCCATTGTGTCGTTGAATGCGGAACCGCGTGCGTAAGCTTTGTAGCCGTAGCCCATCGACTTCTTCGAGGAGAAACCGGAGTACATGTAGCTCTGGTTGAGGCTGCCCACGGCGTCGGCGACATCGTTCATTTCACTGACGACGGCGTGCTGGACTTCGCTGAGACCAACGATCAGTCCGAGAACGACCACGGTCGCGACCAGAATCAGTTCGGCGGAAACGATGAAACCTGCTTCATCGTTGAGAAGTTGTGTAAACATAGTTAGGTCCTTTGACCAGAAGTGCTCGAATCTTTCAACGTGATACTGAATGATTCTGCTTAAGCAGCATCGCGATTATCGCGATGAGTGTCGCGTGTCAGGCATCCCTGTCGGTCGCATCCACGACTCACTGACCACGACTCCTGCATTCCAGTCGCCGGTACCAGTTGTTGCAAGAAGGCAAGAAAAGCACAGGGGCAAAAAACCTGCGTTCGCTGCGTTGTGATTCCACGTCTGCGGACATGTTGCCCAAAGGCAACAACCGTGCAGCCGAAACGCTACAGGGATCAGGTCATCTCAAAGAAAAAAGGTGGCCCGTGCCGCCAGGCCGGGCCACCTCTGTTGAAACCGCCTCCCTGTCGGAGCCTTTACCTTTGTTCCCGCAGCAGCCGGGCGGCTTCCACGGCGAAGTAGGTCAGAATCCCGGACGCTCCGGCCCGTTTGAAGGCGACGAGGCTCTCCAGGATCGACTTTTCACGATCGAGCCAGCCGCGTTCGATCGCTCCCATGATCATCGCGTACTCCCCGCTCACCTGGTAAGCGAACGTCGGCACGTGGAACCGCTCATGGATTCTCCGCACGATGTCGAGATACGGCATGCCCGGCTTGACCATGATGTAGTCGGCTCCCTCGGCGATATCGAGTTCGACCTCGCGAAGGGCTTCGTCGGTATTGGCCGGATCCATCTGATAAGTCCGCTTGTCGCCCGACCCGAGATTGGATTTGGAACCGACCGCGTCGCGAAATGGTCCGTAGAACGCGGAGGCATACTTGGCGGCGTAAGACATGATCTGAACGTGTTCGAATCCCGCTTCGTCCAGTGCGATCCGAATTTCGCCGATGCGACCGTCCATCATATCGGAAGGCGCAATGATATCGCAGCCGGCCTGAGCCTGAACGACCGCCTGCTGGCAGAGCATGTGGACCGATTCATCGTTGACGACGTAGCCATCGCGAACCAGTCCGTCCTGGCCATGCGTGGTGTACGGATCGAGCGCAACATCGGCGACGATTCCGAGATCACGATTCAGCGACTTGATCTTCCGGATCGCGCTGCAGATCAGGTTGCTCTCATTCAGTGCTTCCTGTCCTTCGGGGGACTTCTTTTCCGAAGGTGTCGCGGGAAACAGAGCGATGGCCGGGATGCCCAGCTCCGCGGCTTCGCCGATGACGGATTCGAGTCGATCGAGTGAATTTCGATAAACACCTGGCATGGAATCGATCGGCACCTGTTGATCGGTCCCTTCACAGACGAACACGGGCCAGATCAAATCATCCACGGATAGATGATTCTCCCGAACCATGCGGCGGGACCAGTCGAACTGGCGGGGACGTCGGAGACGGGTTTGAGGGTATTCTGTCATGGCAGGATCTCGGATTCCGCAAAATTTGTCGTCAAGAGGGTCTCAGGGATTGTCCGGAATGCCGGGGCCGTCCACTGCGGATCGGCATTGAGAGTTCGCGGGTTTTTCATTATCGTAGAGTACGAACTAAATAAACGGGCTTGAAGAGTTTGCTAGTCAATTAACGAGGTTTGTCATGTCAATGTCTCGCGCCGAAGCCGTGGCCGAAATTCTGTGGGAACTGAAACGGGCCGATAAGCTTGGAACGTTCACGGAAATCGCTCATCGAGCCGGCTTTAACCCAGGTGCCAACGGCCGCACGATGCTGTCCTGCTTGAAACTGGTCCGCAAGGACTGGCCGCATCTGCAGTGGTTTCGGGCCATTGACGACGATTTGCGCATCAGCAAGGGAAGCGAACAGGAAGTTGCCCTGAAAGAATCCGGCTATCCGCTTGAGGAAACCGACGATCAGGAAACGCTTGTCCTGGCCAACCCGGAAGAAACTCTGCTGAACTGGTCGGCTGTCGAAGCCCAGTAATCGCCTCACGCTCATGGCTCAACGGCTTCTGCCGTGATGAGCTCGCGGAGTTCGCTTGTACGAACGTCGAATTGATAGAGCCTGCGCGCCGGGAAAAGTTCCCGTAGCTGCGGGCTCTCAAAACGATCCGCGAGCCGGTGTGCGCGAAGCACTGGCTCATCCAGCGTCGGTCCATTGATGACGTAGTCGATGTGCAGATCGTTCGGATCCGGAATAATGAAGACCACGGCTGGAGTTTCCGGAATTGTGGCGATCAGCTGATTGAAAGTGTCGTGCTTTTCCCGGGCGTAGCGGATTTCGCTGATGCCAGCGGACAGCGTCGACTGCCAGAATGGCTCGAACGTCGTATAGCTGATCAGCAGTCCGAGAGCCGGCAGTCCGAGCCACCAGGCCGACAGCCAGGGGCGATGCCACTTCCAGCTGTTGCGAATCACGATTTGTGTATCTCGCGCGAACATCAACGCCAGCAGCGGGGCTGCCTCGAAGACATAGTGCCAGTGCATAATGCCGTCGAACCAGTATGGCAGGTGCACAAGATGCAGTGAGAAGATCGCTGCGGGCACGAGCCACCATTCGGGACGATCGCGATGACCGATCCCGAGGAAGAAAAGCAGGGCAGCCAGCGTCGGCACAATGCCCAGCGTCCACTGACCCGTCGAGACTATCCGGTTCAATTCGTTCTGAAGGGCGCCGGAAAACGTGAGGTTCGTCGCCCACTGGTCGTAGTTCTCGACCACCGGCAACTCGACGCCGTCCGCAGCCTGTTCGGCGATCCATGCTTCCCCGCGGACGCGATTGTCGAAGCCATAGACGTGCCGCGGCGTGTAGTTCTGCGTGTACTGCTGATAGGGCGTGAGAAACGGATCGCCGGTTGTCGCCGCGTTGTAGGGCAGTAGCATCAACAGTCCGACGAGAAGCGGACCGCCCATCGCGGAAATCTGGATCAGTCGATGCTTCCCCGACCGCTGACGAAACTGCCCGGCGAGAAACCAGATCCCATACGGCAACCCAATTCCGAAGGCGGTCATTGGTCGACACCACATGGCGCAGGCCAGCCCGATTCCCGCAGCCATGGCATAGCTCCACTGCGGTTGGATGATGTTCCGGTGAAAGGCCCAGAGGAACAGGGCAAGGCCAATGAGGCCGGGGTGATGGGCCAGAAGCAAATTGCTGAAGAGCATCATGCCCGGCATCGCTGCGGTCAGAAGTCCTGCAATCAGGCAGGCACCGTTTCCAGCGAGATCACGAGCCAGGGCCGCGACGAGACCGGTGATGATTCCCTGAGCGACCGCATAGCCGAAATAGGGAATTCCGAACGCCAGAAACGGCGTCAACCAGAGTCCCGTCCCCGGGAAATAGCGGCTGACAAAATGGCCGGGTTGCAGATTCAGGACGTGAATCTGATCGAACAGTTCGGGAGCCGGTTCAAAGCGGGGATTGGTCATCCGGCCCTGCAGAAAGGTTTCCGCCTGAAACAGATAGCTGTATTCATCGTGGAAGGCAGGCGGCAGATCACCAAAGCGGGAGCCAACAGCCAGCGTGTTGAGGAAACCGAGCAAGCCCATCGCAGCCGGCAGAACCCAGCGACCTTTGTGGGGTGCGCGAGCAGCCAGTTCCCGCTCCCGAACTGTTCTGGTGAAAAACGTCCCGGCGTTCGCCCAGGCGAGAACTCCCCGGGGAGGCAACTCGAACTCCGGAACCCGCTTCATTCGCCAGACGAGCGGAAGCAAAATGAGCCAGAGGAAGAAGAGCGACGTCTCCCCACTGAAGTTGGCCATCCAGGCCGTCAACGGCTGCGGGCTGTTGAACGTCCGGTGATAATGCTGCCACTCAATGGGAAGTATCAGAAGCAGGAGCCCTAAGAGCGTGACTCCGGCCGCAATCATCAATCGCCGCGGAGTTCGCAGGACGTCGGAACGCGGACCCGGATGGGGCTTTTGGCGTTCCGGCGACTGGGACGGATCTGGCGACACGGAGGAGGAGCCTCATTCTACGGTCTGGATCACCTTCGGATGGACTCTGCCATACTTCGCAGGAAGATGCTCAAGCAGGTAGAATCATTGAACCATCGGTTATATCACAACGCCGCATGAGAAAAAGGATCCCCCATCAGAACCAGGGAGAATCTCCCGTTTTGACCGCGCAGCAAAAGAGCCCCCTGCCTGACGGGAGAGGGCTCTGCGAGCAAATCACTCCCTCGATCAGCCAGCATTAATCCGGACGCGAACCGGTTGAGCCTCCTGACGCTTGGGAAGAGTGACGGTCAGAACACCGTTCTTCACAGTTGCTTCGAGGGCGGTCGGATCGACTTCTTCCGGCAGGCGGAAGACCCGCTCGTAGAAGCGTTGATCCGATTCCCGATACACGTTCTCAAATCCTTCCGGAGTATACGGCTGGGTCGTGCCCCGGATCGTAAGAACTTTCTTCTCCACGGTGACTTCTGCGGTACTTTCATCAATACCCGGCATGTCCGCCTGCAGAAGATAAGCCTGATCCGTTTCGCGGATATCCGTCCGAGGCCGCGTCATGACCTGGTGTGTCGACTCCGGAATGTGCTGGACATCGCTGCTGGTTTCCTGAGGATCATTCACCTTTTGAAGTTCTGACATGTGACAAACTCCTTCATCTTATGTGTTTGAATACCGAGAAGTCCCCCGACGAATTACCGGCCTTGAACCGGAACCCGCTTCGGGGCAAGTTCTTCAGCGATCACAAGTTTCAGTTCAAGAATTCCCTTTTCAAAGCTCGCTTCCGTTTTCGAAGTATCGATCGGCGAAGCGAACTGCATTTCCCGCTGCAGGCGACCGAATGGCCGTTCCTGCTTCAGGCTTGAACCTTCAGACTGTTCGGGCTGCTTCCGTTCGACCGCAATCCGAACCTGTTCGCCGACCACATCGACTTCGATGTCTTCTGCGGTCACGCCTGGCAGTTCGAGGCGGATCAGGAACTCGTTATCCTTTTTATAGACGTTCATACTGAGCGCGCCCTGCGAAGCCATCAGGCCGTTGCGAAACTCGATCAGCGAACTCTGAAGCTCATCCTGCAGACGTTGGCAAACGTCCGGGAGTCGCGACTGTTTTGGCAAAGCAAATGAACCCAACATGGTTGTTTCTCCTTTGCATTTCGGGCTGATTTGGTGTCCGATCAGAAGTTGAGTGGACAGCCAATGGTATTTGCAACGTGCGTGCCAATCGTTTGGTTCACGAAAAATGTGAGTCATAACTTGTTTTTTAGTAACGTTTTATCGTTATTGGCGCGTTTTTACGCTGGCGCGTCGCTGCATGCCATAATGGCATTCTTGGTGTGGGGCCGCTCAATTGGATTGAGGTGCCATAATGGCGTGCTGTGAATCCGTAACGATTAGGAAAGGGTTGACAGCAGGGGCTCGTAGAGCGGAGAGGATCGAACGAATAGATTGCAGCCGACATGGCCGGTGATTCGATTTGAACCATACGACCCGGATTGCGGTTCCTACGGACAGGATGCGCCCGGAGCGTGAGACGAAAGACTGAAGGACCAGGGAAGGTCAACAATGGGTGTCAAGTTTGCCGGGTCGCGCGCCGTCGATGACCGGCGTCGCCGACGGCTCGTAAGTGAGAACGAGAATCTTCCGGAAGCTCCTCAGAAAGCGAGCCGTTCGGGGGGATATTGGCATATTCGTCGACTCGATGAAGAATCGTACGATCGCCCCCGTTCGCCCATCGCCAGCCTGATTCCTTTTAATCCGGTTCGCATCTGGCTGATCTGCTGCGCTTTGCCAGTCGCGATGCTGGCTCTGGTGCTGATCAGCGCCACGTGGCCGCTGCCTGCTGGCCACCCGCTTCGTGTGTCGCTCGATTTGCAATCCGGACACATCTGGCGATTCCTGACCGGATTGATGCTCCTGGCCTGTGCTTCGGCCTGCTGGTTGATCAGCTGGTTTCGGGCGGCGAGCGTGAACGACTTTGAAGGATGTTTCAAATCCTGGTATTGGTCCGGCTGGGCGTTTGCCATCATCGGGATCGCGGCCGGATGTGAGCTGCACAGCATTTGCAGTTCCATGGTCGCCAGTTACACCCGCATTGAAGTTCCGCTGCTTTGTGCGCTGCTGTGGCTGGTTCCGGTCGCGGGGATCATGGTGGAACCGGTCCGCGCTTTTACCCGGGAAATGTGGCATTGCCGCCGCAGTTGGCTGATGCTGTTGCTCTGCGCGAATTCCGCCGTCATCTACACCTACGCGGAGTGGATGCGGTTTCAACCGGAATACCGCACGTTTCTGGATGTCATCGGGACGATCCTCGCCGCCACGGCGCTCCTGACGCCCACGCTCATGTTCTCGGCTCTGGTTTCTCAGACGCATTATGTGATGTACGTCTCTTCCGATCCGGTTCGCAAACGACAGAGCTGGTTGTTCGTCGGGATGCTGCAGGGTTTTGCGAGCCTGGCTGAAGGACTACGTTCGCTGGGCGACCGCCGTCGCATGTCGATCACGGAAGAAGACGCTGCCGAGGAGCAGTCGGAACCTGAAGAGACAGTGGCTCTGAAATCGCGTCGCCGGAAAGCCGTCGCCGCAGAGGACAATGAAGTTGAAGAGAAGAAACCAGCCCGACGGAAGCGGAACAAGCCAGTTGAACCGGCGGCTTCTGAATCCGAGTCGGAAGACGATGGTCAGGAATCAGACGGAGAGGTTCGTCCTGCTCGTCGAGGGATGATGTCCCGCCTGTTCGGTGCCCGGACAGCGGCGGTTTCCGAAGAGGATGACGCTCAGCCAACGCGGGCAGAACTTCGACGTCAGGCTCGCGAAGCGAAAAAGGCGGAGAAAGCGGCGAAGGCCGCGGCTCGTGCCGAAGAAGCTGCCAGGAAAGTCGAAGAAGCCAAAGCGGCTCGTGCCGCCAAACTGGCTCAAGCCGAGGAGTCCCGTAAAACGGCCATCGCGGCAAAGGAAGAGGCCAAACGATCGGCGGAAGCCAAAAAGGAAGAGGCTCGTCTCGCCGTGGAAGCGAAACGCGAAGAGGCCCGACTGGCCGCAGAAGCAAAGAAGGAAGAAGCTCGTCAGGCCGCTGAAGCCCGAAAACAGGAAGAAGCTCAGCGAGCCGAGGAAGCCCGTCACGCCGCCGAGCAGAAGGCTGCTGAACGTGCCTCCCGGAAGAAGCCTCGTATTCGCGTCAAGAGCGCGGCTCGAGTCGAAGAGAACGACGAGTCGAACGCCGAGGATTCTCCCGTTCAGCAGAAGCCCGTCGATAAGAAGCCTGTCGCGGCGAAGAAACCGGTTTACGATGACTTCCCGCAGTCGGACGACGACTACGATGATGACGATGACCAGCAGGGCTCGATCGACATGGAGAACTATATCGGAGGGGAGCGGCTCGACCCGAATTCTCTGAAAGGCCTGAGCAAGAAGGAGCGTCGCCGGCTGCGAAAACTGCATCGCGATGAACAACGGGCCAAAGCCGGCTGATCGATGTCGGTCGTTTCTTTCCGAACCTGAGGTGACGAGCTAAGATGCACGAGTAAGCCACGGAAGCTCGATTCGGTGGCAGACTGTGATTCTCTCGGAAAGAAGCGACGCGTCGGATGCCTGAGAATAGCGTTGAAGTCGGATCCTTTCGGTGCGGACATGGCGAGCCGCTGTTGTTCATCCTGGGTCCGTGTGTGATCGAATCGCGGGAAATGATTCTCGATGTCGCCGGTCAGATCCGCGACATCGCCGATGAGCTTGGCGTGAATGTGATTTTCAAGTCGAGTTTCGACAAGGCGAATCGGACCAGTATCGAGAGCTTTCGTGGACCTGGTCTCGAAAAGGGACTGGAGATTCTGCAGGCGGTCACGGACAAGTACGAACTGCAGACCACGACCGATATTCATCTGCCCGAACAGGCCGCCCCGGCGGCGAAGGTCTGTCGGATTCTGCAGATTCCGGCGTTTCTGGCCCGCCAGACCGACCTGCTGGTCGCCGCGTCGGAATCGACGCTCGCCAATGATGGCGTGATCAACGTCAAGAAGCCGCAGTTCATTGCTCCGGCCGATATTCAACACGTTGTCAACAAGTGCAGAGAAGCCGGGCAGTCGAAGGTTCTGCTGACGGAACGTGGCACGACGTTCGGGTACGGGCATCTGGTCAACGATATGCAGGCCATTCCGTTGATGCAGGACACCGGCTGTCCCGTGGTGTTTGATGCGACTCACAGTGTCCAGCGACCGGGCGGCAAAACGACCGGTGGCAACCGGAAAATGATCCCGCCTCTGGCGCGTGCGGCGGTCGCCGCAGGAGCAGACGCGGTGTTCATGGAGACACATCCGAATCCCGATTCGGCTCCCAGCGATGGACCAAACATGCTGCCTCTCAAGGATTTGAGAGAGATTATCCAACAGTTGGCGCAAATTCGCGTACTTGTCAACGAGTGGTCGAAGTCCGCCTGAAGGCTCGATCGTCCGTCAATCCTGTAAAGCCGTCGGGCTGCCTCGACGGTTTCCCTTTCCGAGACATCAGCAGAGCTGTAACGACATCATGGCGCGGCACCTTCGAACGACGTTCCGCTGGAGCTTTCCAGTGGTGATGATGCTGGCGGTTCTGGGCTGCCAGAACCAGGATGAGAATCCGAAATCACAGACGGAAGAGAAAACCGGCTCCAGCCAGGCCCGCGAGAATCTGGAACGACGGCGGATCTGTAAGGCCAATCTCGACAAGGTCTATCAGATTCTGCGCCCCAGTGCGGAGAATATGGACAGCGAACCGACCTCGGCTCTGGTCATTCTGAACCAGTGGTTCGGCAGCTGTGCCGAGATGCCGGATGGGCAGCTCGATGTCTCGGCTCCGGCGTTCGCGAGTCTCAACGACGAAGAAGCACTGGGCAGTCTGAATAATCCGTCGGCATCCATAGCTGATATTCACTATCTCCGCGATCAGCTGCTGATGCGGCAGATGGTCACCGAAGTCGTCAAGTTCTCGCCGACCGACGTAGAGAAGGTGCGGGCTGTTATGGAGTACGTGCGGCGGAATCTTCCGATCGACGAGCTCCTCATCGACGGTCGACTTGCCACCGCTGGACTGCTTCCTCAGGAAACGCTCGACCAGCTGAATCCGTTCAGCATTCCCCGGGCTCTTCAGGATGTCGCCCTGGCGGGACGCGGCCTGCCTTACGATCGCATCTGGATGGCGGCTTCGATGTTGCGGCAACTCAATATTGAATCGCTGCTGCTCACCCACGACGCCGATCTGACATTGCGGCCCGAGGTTCCCGCTCTGCTGTTGATTCCGCTCGAATCACAGCTGGTTGTCTTCTGTCCGCAACTCGGCATCGAAATTCGGCCTGAAGGCGACGCCGAAGCCTGGGAGCTGGCCACGTTCAACGCCGATTTGAAGAATCTGTTTGCCGGTCTGGATCAGGTGACCTGGCCGGAAGATTCTCCAATCACGCGGATGAAAAACGCCGACTGGACCACAGCAAAGGTGATGTTGCCAGTCGCGCCGATCTCGGCTTCACCGCGGATGGAAGCGCTTCAACTGGACTTCGTCGGCGACATGGCCTGCAATCTGCACCAGTCTGCGGCCATTCACGGCGACGACGGACTGAAGAAATCGCTGGGATCGATCATCGGTGACCGGGAGATTGAGTACTGGCCGTATCCGCATCGGATGTATACCGGCCTGCTTGATCCGACGGACGAAGAAGCCCGATTGCGACAGTTGACGGTCGCGACGCTGCTCAAGGAAGTCCAGTCGATCCGGGCCAGTCAGGATCAGAATGAACAGACTTCGTATCGGGTGAGCATGGAGCGGAAGATGCTTAAAGCTCGCGTCGAACAACTCATCGCCCGCGATGTCGAAGCGCTTCAGACCTACATGCGGATCCGACTGCAATTCCGGGTGCCGGGGCAGGGGGCTCAGGTCGAGCTCGAGAACCTGATGCGGTTCCTGCAGGCTGAAGATGCTCACTACTGGAGTGCAGTCGCTCAGTTTGAAACGGAGCAGTACCGTTCGGCCGGCGATACGCTGCAGAACTATCTGGAACGGTATCAGCAGGGGCACTGGGTGCAGTCGGCGCGAATGTTGTGGGCCGAAGCGGAAGCCGCCGAAGGGAATCCTCAGCGAGCGATCGAAATCCTTCAACAGGGCGAACTGCAGGAGGACCAGAAAGTCCGCCGGGAACTTCTGATCCAGAAATGGAAGCCGGCAAACTAGTCCCCGAGCGGCTCAGTCGGTTCTCCGAGGACGCGGATTATTCGACTCTGAACGTTACACCCTCACCAGGTTTGTGCAGGCCGAAAGCATACAACGATTACCCGGTTTCTGATTCAGCAATGGTTTCTCCTGGCGCTCGCGATACTTCTGCCCGCCGGAGTGGTGCTTGGTCAACAGGTCCCCGGCCTGGATCAGTTCGTCCGCGAGTCGGTCAACACCAGTGTCATCGTCTTCTTCGTGCTCTTCGGCATGGCGTTCACGCTCCCGACCGGGAACATCCGCACGATCGCCTCCCGGCCGACTGGTGTGATTGCCGCGATGCTGATCAATACGGCGCTACTGCCGTTAATCAGCTGGGGGCTGGTCAGCGTCGTTCCGCTGGGACCGTTTTCCTCAGGGTTGCTCATCCTCGCCGCCGTGCCAACGACGCTGGCTTCCGCGGCGGTCTGGACGCGGAAAGCGGGCGGAAACGATGCGATCCCGCTGATCGTCACGCTGGTCTCGAACGCGCTCTGTTTTCTGACCGTGCCATTCTGGCTGACGCTGACACTTGGTCAGTCCGTCCCGATTGAGCCTGTTCCGCTCATTCAACGCCTGTTGATTGTCGCTGTGCTGCCGATGTTACTTGGACAGTGCTGCCGCGCGATCCCCGCGATGGCTCGTTTCGCCACCGAGCGGAAAACGATGATTGGATCGGTCGCTCAAATTGGCATTCTGACCATCATCTTCGTGACGTCGATTCGCACCGGACCGATCTTCGACAGTCATGCCGAGGGATTGTCGCTGCTGCAGTTCGTCATCGTGTTTTTCTGCGGGCTCTTTATTCACCTCGTTGGATTGGCGGCTGGCTGGGGACTGGCCCGAGCCTGGAAGTGTGACTGCGCCGATGCGATTGGTGTGGCGTTCTCAGCAAGTCAGAAGACACTGCCGATTGCGATTGAAGTCGCCACGGCTCCACTGATTCTGGCGAGCGGAATTTCTCCCGTCGCGATCATGCCGCCTCTGATCTACCACGCGACACAACTGGTTGTCGATACGTTGATGATTGCCAAGTTCCGCAAAACGTGTTCTGATAACGCGGCAACGAATCCGTAATCGATCGTTGTGCGTGTGATCTGCTGAACCGTGCTGGAAAAGGGACCCTCATGAAGCGTTTGACCGGGAATGTGTTCTGTTTTGTCGCGGCCTGTCTGCTCGCGGCTTCTGTTGTTCAGGCGGCTGATCAGGAAAAGCCGCGCGTGCTGATGGTCACCCAGAGTCAGGGGTTTGTGCACAACCCGGTGAAACGGGCGGACAAGACGCTGGCAACTTCGGAAGTGGCCATGATCCAGCTGGGACAGAAGTCGGGCCTTTACGAGATCGACTGCACGCAGGATTGTGCCGCCGACTTCACGAAGGAGAACCTGCAGAATTACAACATCGTCATGTTCTACACAACGGGGGCTCTGCCGATCGCCCCGGAAGATCGCGATTACTTCATCAACGACTGGCTCAAGCAGCCCGGCCACGGTTTCATCGGCTTCCATTCGGCTGCCGATACCTATCGGGCTGGGGATCCCAAGAAGAACGAAGAGTATCGCTGGTACTGGGACATGGTCGGCGGCACATTCTCAGGGCATCCCTGGAACGCCGGAGCGACTGTGACGATGACTGTGCACGATCCGGAACATCCGACGATGCAGCCGTTCGGCCAGGAATTTACCCATCAGGACGAGATTTATCAGTACGTGAACTGGCAGCCGGAAAAGGTCCGGGTCCTGATGAGCCTGGACATGTCCCGCTGCACTCCCCAGAAGCCGTATCACGTTCCGGTCGCCTGGGTGAAGAACTGGGGCCAGGGCAAGGTCTACTTCAATAACCTGGGCCACCGCGACGAGACATGGACCAACGAAGCCTTTTTGACGTCGGTCGCGAATGCCGTGCGTTGGATCGATGGACAGGTGGAAGGCTCGGCGGAACCGAATCCCGAAGTCTCGGCTGCCGAGGAAGTTAAGGCCCGCAAAGTCGCCATAGAATAGCGCGACTTGGCGATCCGGGCAGAATTTTCCAATTCTCTGGCTTAAATTTGGGCTGGGAGGGGCGTAGGATGAGTGACTCGACACCTGTTCTCACCTAAGTTCTTCCCAGGTTCCCTACTTATGCCAGTTGCTACGATTCTCGCTCAGACTCTGTCCCGACTGTTCTGCAACGCAAATGGCCGTCGGCAATTCGGTCGTCATTGCTATCAGACCGCTGGCGAAGTGCTCGAAAGCCGGACGCTGCTCGCCGGCAATGTCGCCATTTCCCTCGAACGCGGCCATATGGAAATCGAAGGGGATGACGCCAGCAACGATGTGCTGATCATTGCCGAGAATGGCAATCTCATCGCCCGTGGTCTCGATGGCACGACTGTGAATGGTCAGACCGGCGACGTTACGCTGCTGACGAGTGCGACTTCGATCGAGAAGAACCTGAAGGCCCGAATGAACGGCGGCGACGATGTCCTCACTCTCAGTGGAGTCTCGTTCGGTCGCAATGCGAAAATCTGGGGTGGATCGGGTAACGACAAGATCGGCCTGAACGATGTCTTCGTCGGCAACGACCTCCGGATCTGGACGCACAACGGCAACGACGGCGTCTGGCTGAACGATGTCACTGTTGATGATGATCTGCGGCTCGATACCGGTAAGGGCGACGACATCGTCTTTATCGACAGCACGGCCACCGGCGACGACATGAAGATCATTGCCCGTCGCGGGTCCAACGATATCCGCATCGATTCCACCCAGGTTGGAGACGATCTCCGCCTGAAGACCGGCAACGGGGCCGATGATGTGGCGATCACCGATTCCACAATTTCGGACGATCTGAAGGTCAAAACCCGATCCGGCGATGATGTCGTGCAGGTGACGACCACTGCCGTCGGCGACGATCTCAAAGTGAAGGGCGGCCGCGGAACCGATGCCGCCGAAATCGGATCTGATGTGACCGTCGGCGATAACTCGGGAACGGGTTCGGTCGAGCAGGGCATTACCGGAACAACAGCCGAAGACCGTCTCGACGATCCGACGACCGGACTGTTCGCCGTCACCGATGCACTGGCGGCAGAATTTACCAGTCGGATCTCGCCGGCTGATCTGACCCTTACGCTTGACCTGCTGTCGGACAGTGTCGTTCAGTCGAACGGAACCCTGCTCACCGATACGGCTGAGTTTGTGATCGAAGGCACGACGACCGCCGGGGCAACCGTTGCCATCGACGCGGACGGCGACGGCGAGTTCGACGACGGAACCGACATTGCCGACGCAACCGGCCTGTTCTCGATCACCACCACGCTGACGAACACAGCCACGAATAACGGTGCCAACCAGATTGCCGTCAAAGCAACGGATGCTCTCAATCGCGAAGTCGAAGAAGAGATCGACGTTCACTACGCCATTGGTACGGTTAGCCGCTTCGTGACTTCCGAAGGAACGTTCGATGTCGAACTGCTCGATGCCGATGCTCCGATCACCGTGCAGAACTTCCTGAATTATGATGACCGTTACACGAATTCGATCATTCATCGCTCGGCCCGGACTCAAACCGGGGGCGACTTTGTGATCCAGGGGGGCGGCTTCGTTCTCAATCCGGATCTCCAGCCCGTCGCGACGGACGCGGCTATTCAGAACGAGTTCAACGCAGCGAATTCCAACGTTCGTGGCACGCTCTCGATGGCTCTCGGAGCTTCGCCACAATCGGGGACCAGCCAGTGGTTCTTCAATACCACCAATAACGCCTTCCTCGATGCCAACCAGCACACGGTCTTCGGCCGCGTGATTGGCACCGGGATGACGGTCGTCGATGCGATTCACGATCTGAATACGTTCGACCTGCGAGGCGTACTGAATGAGTCCGCCCTCGGCGAACTTCCGCTCGATGGCTACACGCAGTTGACGGAAACGATTACGGGCACCGTTTCAACGACGCTCGGAAGTGCCACGCTGACCGGAACCGGGACGGCGTTTACGACCGAGTTAAATGCCGGTCAGCAGATCCTGATCGGTGATGAAATCTTCTCCGTGCAGAGCATCACCAGCGACACCGAACTGACGTTGAACGTCGCCGCCCCTGAAGCCGTGACTGACGAAACGGTCCGCACGGATGCCGAGCCGGCTGACGATGAGTATGTGACAATCACGGACATCAACAACGCCCTGTTCAGCTAAGTCGAACGGTAAGCTGACAGCGATTCAAACGGCCGGAGACTGGTTCAGTCCCGGCCGTTTTTTTGAGCATAGTCAAAATTCGACGGCAGGCATTTGCAGCAGCAAACACAGAAGGGCAGGGGGTTTGCGCCCACGCGACTGCAGGAGAAACATGAAAATGTTCTATCCGTTCGCCCGTGATTCGTTGAAGAGAACCTGTAGTCGTGCGAGCAAGTCTGCCGCCCGCTGAGGTTCATTCACAGCGAGATTGTTGACATCGAATCGGTCGTCTGGTTTGACGAACAGTCGAGGCCACTCGGTCGAGAATTCCGATTCCGAAGTCGCTGCGAGAAGCTCGCGTGGAGTGACCAGAAGCCGATCGGGGGTCCGCAGTCCACAATGCGTTTCGGCCAGGAGAAGGAGTTCTGATCGAGGTTGCCGCGACCGATCGACAATGGAGATCCCGGTCGACCACTCGGGTTGTGAGATCCTGAGAATCTCGCAAACGGTTGGAATCAGATCAGCACTGGTGAGCAACTCCTGATGCCGCCGGGCGGTCCGTTCGGGATCCGGACTGATTACAATCAGAGGAGCCCAAAGCTTTCTCGTGAGGCTCTCCGTGAACGCCTCGCCGAAGCGGACCTCCAGATCCTGCCACTGCGACAGGTCTCCCCCACGGTTGGCTGTGATGATCCACCAACAGTTCCCGGGGGGATCGAGCGCCGCCAGTGCCGATTCGATCAGAATATCCACTGCATCAACGGAAGGAGCCGATCCGATTACGAGTTCGACATGCATGAACGAACGGGGCCTGATTGTGGTACGTTCGATAGCGTCCCCGGAATCGACGACAAGGCGATCGGATTCAATTCCAGCGTTCTGGAGTGTAGCCGCAAGTCGGTCGCGACTCTCAGCGAACACTCCCGGCTGTGCGTGGAATTCGTAATAGACATCGGCCCGTTTCAGCAGCTCATCCAGGAGCGGCGTCTCGGCGTCGATGTTTCCATACGGGGTCAACTGGAGTGGAGAGAGGGTGTCGAAACTGAGCAGGATAATTGCTGCGTCGTCGTCCATGGTCAGCCTTCTCTCGGATCTGGCCCCTGGCCTCGGAGCCATTGCTGGGCTTCAGGGCTGTCCGGAAGAACGGCCTGGATATGCACGCGGAACGAATTGGAAGGCTGCGGCGTTGTTCCGGGGATTTGATCCTGGGCGTACTGTTTGGTCAGCGGAACGACTCGACTGGACCCGACGGATGGCAGAATCCACTGGGCATAGGTGTTGCCGTCGGTCACGATGCTGACGGCGAACGTCAGACTTCGCAGGGGATTCATATTGCGGATACGCCCCTGGACTTCCAGCAGACCGCCACGGTCCTGGCGGTTCAGAGCCGTCAGTTCGATCTCCGCCAGACCCCGCTGAGCATTCAGGTAACCCGGTTTCTGGGGCGGCTCACGAGTATTTCGCTGCCGGCGCATCGCGTTCCGCAACGCGAGATTGAAGTCCTGTCGCAGCTGTTGAAAGTCGTCTCCGAAATGCTCGACGAACTCGGCGGTTCGCGTCGCGTCATCTTCCTTGGCGAGCGGGGCTTTCTCCCCAAGCATCTTCACGTATTCGGTATATTTCTCGGGACGTTCTGTCACCAGCAACCAGTGCAGGCACCAGGCGAGACAGTAGGCATCGCCCGCCATTACGTCCCCCTGAAAGGCGAGGTCCTGAGAAATCAGGTCTTCCCAGCTGACCTGCTCCACCGACGACACCTGTGCGGCGTAACGAGAGTGGACCTTGGCCGGCCCCGACTGGATGCGGTCCTTGTTCGCCTCGAAACCGGTCGCGATTCCTTCGTTGAACCAGCTCGGAATCGGAGCGAGCCGCTGCAGAATGCCCCGGTTATAAACCTGCTGATGAATGGCTTCGTGCAGCGGGACCTCGAAGGTTGCACACTCGGCCATGCGGATCGCCAGGTAATTGGTCATGCCGTCGTAGAAGCCGGAGATACTGCTCACTGACAGACCCTGCCCCTTGGTGACGCTGGCGGCATAGTCGTTGAAGTCGCTGTCCGATTCGAAGATCAGCAGGACGAGTGGAGTGTCAGGATCTCTGGTGTCGAGACGCATGTCTCGGGCGAATGAGGAAAAGACGTTGTTGACATTGTTCATGAACTGAGCGGCCTTCCGCAGGAAGCCGTTGGCCGGGCCTTCCGCAGTTCGGTCCAGCGGAGCCATGAGCACCATTCCGATTACGAAGTTGTCGTCGACATAGCTGCGAAACAGGTCTGGCGTGAATCGTTCGGTCAGTTGATCGACCATCTCGTCGGTGGTGAACGGAGTCCAGTCGACCGTATTGTCCCGTTCGATGACGGCTCCCTGGGCAATCACTTCCATGCTGCCGTCCCGCTGTTCGATCGCATAAGCTCCCTGTCCACTGCCGTGGAGTCTCCCGACGACCTCTTTCTTTTCTCCAGTCTCGTCGATGAACACAAACCGATCGGCGTGAAGGGTCGACGAGGTCAGGAGGGCGCATCCCAGAAACGCCGTGCCAATCAGGGCGTTCTGAAAGAATCGCAGAGCCTGCGAGCGGGTTGCCGGTATGAAATGCAGCATAAGACGGGCTCGTGTTTCGAGTCGGGGAAACTGTCATCTGGGACAGCGACCGTTTAAGATGCGCGACATGCGAACTGAACGCAGCCGGCGACCCTGAAAAGGATGAGCGATTCCATGGCCGAATTCAACGGTAAGTCCTCTGCAAAAGCTCTCTCGCATGGGAAGTCCAGTGCGATGGGGTGCGGCTGCTTTTTCATGTTCTTCTTCGGAATCTTTCTCATGGTCGGCCTGATTGGCTCCACGGCCATGATGTCGGACCTGCTCGTTCCCTATCTCGAAGTGCGCGGCTGGGCGGAAACCCCGTGTGTAATCACTAAGTCGGAAGTGGATGGGATCGGCAATCTCGTACTCGAGTACCAGTATACCTACAGAGGGCTCGAAGTGGCGGGGACGGGGTACACCTACGACGTCGCGCCCGCCAGGCCAGCGGATCCGGTTGAGTTCGTTCGCGAGTTTCCCGTCGGTGCGGAAACGGTCTGCTATGTCAATCCGGATGATCCCACCGAGGCGGTGCTGAACCGCGAGTTTCGGTCGACGATCCTGTTCGCATTTATTCCCGTTCCGTTCGCACTCGTAGGACTTGTCGGCATGATCGCCGTGCCGGTTCTGTCCCGGAGAATGAGCCGCAAGATTGATCAGCTCGATGAAAAGTTCGAGCTTCCCGTATCCGCGGTCCGGCTCGCCGCCGTCATGGGGCAGGGGAGTAAGACGGAATGGCGCGATACGGACACGCCAGCAGGTCCACAGGAGTTGAGGCCGACGCAGAATTCAAAGCTGGTGTTTGTCGCCTGTCTCTTCTTCTCTCTGTTCTGGTGCTCGATTGTTTCGTTCCTGGTGATGGAAGTGATCGACGGATGGAGGGACGGCGATTCTCCAATATTCATGACACTGTTCGCGCTTCCCTTCGTAGCGGTGGGGCTGGGAGGCCTTTGCGTCTCCCTCTATCTGTTCCTGAAGATGTTCAATCCGGTGCCGAAACTCGTCGTCAGTGAACGCAAGATTCCGCTCGGCGATACGATCCGGATCAAATGGCTGATCGACGGAAAAGTCTCGTCGATTCGCAAGTTGACCGTTCGGCTCGTGGGCAAGGAATGGATTCAATACCGCCAGGGAACAAATACGTACACCGACACGGACGACTTCTACGTGCACGATATTGCCGTGCTGGAAGATCCTTTTGCGATGGAAATCGGCGAGGCTGACGTCACGATCCCCATTGGCAGCATGCATACTGTGCGAGCAACCAATAACCAAATTCGCTGGGAACTGAAGATTCTCGGCGATATCAGATGGTGGCCGGATATCGATGAGAGTTTTTCGATTACGGTGTTGCCGCAATCGTCGCCTCCGATCGCGAGCGAAAGTCGCTGATATACACGAATGTTGATGTGTAATTTGCTGTCCCAGCCTGCCTCTTTTTTACAACCGTCATATTGAATTTTACCATACCCATGTTACCCTGTTTTTCTGGCCTGCCAGTGTTGGAGATTGCATCACAGAGTCACAACCGACGTTGTCTGTCGGCCCGACGATGGCCGAATCGACACTGGTTTGTCCTGCCAGGATGGCTTTGGGTTAGTAACAACACATCACTTGAGGGGGCGGTTCATGGTCAAGTCACGAGTAAGTCTTGCCTGGTTGAAGGGGTTGGCAGCGGTTATCTGCTGTGCGGCTCTGGTCTGCGATACGGCGGAAGCCCGTCGCTGGGGTTCTTCCGGCAGTAGTGGAAGCAGCGGCAGCTGGGGAAGCAGTGGCAGCTCTGGCGGCAGCAGCGGCAGTAGCGGAAGCCGTGGGCGTCGCTGGGGTTCTTCAGGATCGTCTGGATCCTCGGGATCGTACGGTTCCTATGGTGGCGGCTATTACGGTTCCAGCGGATCGAGTGGGTCTTCCGGCGGGTATGTGACGAGCTACTACGGTTCCGGCGGATCGAGCGGATCGACCGGCTCCAGCGGATCGACCGGCTGGTACGCTTCGGGGGGATACAGCCATGGTTCTTCCGGCGGATCGTCGGGAGGCTACTACCACGGCGATGCGATTCATGACCACGGTCAGGACATCTACAGCCCGGGACATGTTGTTCCTGGTGACATGATTCCCGACGGTGACATGATTCCCGACGGTGACATGATGCCGCCAGGCGAACTGCGTGAATCGGTTGGCGACGATTCGGCTCAGATGCTCGGCCCGGGATTCCCGACCAGCGCTGTCGAAGAAACCGTCCGCATCCGGATGTCGGTGCCGGCCCAGGCTGATGTCTATCTGAACGGTCAGAAAATGACTTCAGTCGGTTCGGTTCGGAATTTCGTTTCTCCGAAACTTTCGGCTGCCGGTCCCTACGTTTATCAAATTCGAATTGAATTAACACAAGATGGGCAGGAACTTGTTACCGAACATCAACAAAAGGTAACCACCGGCCGACAGTATGAACTAACCTTTGCTCAGCAGGACGGTACTCTGGTTCTCGTTCCCGCTGATCAGGACGCGAAGCTGGCCAGCCGATAAGGTCTGACCGGTGCAGCGTCCGCCACGAGCAGGACGCTCGTTACGACGAAAGCACACGGAGAGGAGGTCCGTACCTTCTCTCCGTTTTTTGGTTTACGCTGGATCTCCATCCCGGGTTTTCCGAATCCGAGATCATTCCACAGGGTCGGACAATGACTTCTGACATCACAGCAATGCAGCCGGCATCATCCGCGTCCGAGGTCAAACCTCGTCGCCGGGGATGGTCGCTGGCCGGATTTGTTTTGCTCAATCTCTGGATTGTCTTTCACCTGCTGGCCATTGTTTCCGCGCCGCTATCGGTCTCTCCCTCGTCGAATCTCGAACGGGGGCTGTGGATGACGATGTCACCTTACGTACAGATTCTCTATCAGAATAACGGCTTTCATTTCTTCGCTCCCAACCCGGAAGGTTCGAACTCCGTTCGATATGTCCTCGAGTTCGAGGACGGCCGCACGCTCGAAGGGAAGTTTCCGAATCGGGATATCTCGCCCCGACTTTTGTATCACCGCTACTTCATGCTCTCTGAAACGCTGGGAGCTCTCGGCGGGGAAGCGCGTGAGCGAATGGTGCGGGATTTTGCGCGACAACTCTGTCGCGACTACGGAGCCGAACGGGCCACGCTATTCCTGGAATGGCACGAGCTGGCACGGCGGGAGCGGATTCTGGCAGGGGGATCCCTGTTTGACGATGACCTGTACCAGGTGACACCACTGGGAACTTTCACATGGGACGAACTGTCCAAATCATCCAACGCGAATGTCGCGACTACCTCGGCCGAGTAGTCGATAACTGGAACGACTTCTGGTTCACGCCCCGCGACCCATTCTCCATGTCCGTCATGCGGATTCTGGTGGGCTGGATGGTGTTTTACACCATTCTCGTCTGGGGCATGCGGCTCGATTCGTTCTTCAATGTCGACGGCTTCAACTCAATGGAGATGCTCGAGAAGCATTTGTTCGTTGAGGAAGGTCCGCTCGCGCTTTCGTTCTGGTACTGGGTGCCGGATTCGCTGGTCTACCCGGTCCATTATCTGTGTCTGGCCGTCACGTTCTGCTTCATGATCGGTCTGTTCACGCGATGGACCTCGGTGCTCTCGCTGATGATCCTGGTCTCTTACGCATATCGGGCCCGCTACGCGAATTTCGGGCTCGATCAGATCAACGCCGTGCTCACTCTGTATCTCTGCATCGCTCCCTGCGGTGCTTATTTGTCCGTCGACCGATTGTTGCGGACTTGGCGGCGGAAGAAGAACAATCCGGGCGTCGAAGTGGCTCCCGAGCCGGTTGCTCCAACGATCGCGACGAACATCGCCACGCGGATGTCGCAAGTCCACTTCTGTGTAATCTATCTGGCGGCCGGACTGGGAAAACTGTTCGGTGAGACCTGGTGGGACGGCACGGCTATGTGGCGCGGTCTGGCCAATGCGGAATATCAGACTCTCGATATGACCTGGCTGGCGTACTTTCCGTGGTTCACAGAGCTGATGACGCACATGACGATTGCCTGGGAGGTTTCCTTTGCCTTCCTGATCTGGCGTCCGCTCATGCGACCCTGGATGCTGCTCGTCGGTGCCAGTATGCACTTCGGCATCGGACTGATGCTCGGCATGTGGACGTTCGGCTTCTGCATGATGTTCGGTTATCTGGCATTCCTCGATCCGCTCAAGCTCCGCGCCGTGCTTCAATACGTCTCCGGGATGTCGTTCGGTTCCGACGAAGTCGTCGCCGTTTCGCCCACGCCCACAGTCCGTCCCGTTCCGGCGGGGACAGGCTCGCTTGAACATGTCGTCCTGCTCGATCACTCAACGGAGTCCGCGGGGAAGACCGCGGCTGAACTGGAGCGACTTGGTGCGGGAGCCCGTGTCGTGAGTGGACTCGATGACCTGATGGGAGCGCTCGAAGACGAGCCG
The DNA here is from genome assembly GCF_022267515.1 of Rubinisphaera margarita. Lineage (NCBI taxonomy): Bacteria > Pseudomonadati > Planctomycetota > Planctomycetia > Planctomycetales > Planctomycetaceae > Rubinisphaera > Rubinisphaera margarita. The sequence goes on from NZ_JAKFGB010000020.1 coordinate 95,611, forward strand.
GAATCGGCCGTGATCGCGAACCTGCAGAAAGTCTCGGCCGAAGATGTCGAACGCTATTTCTGTTCATTGCAGCCACTCGCCCTGCGAAACCGCCCCTGCGTCACGCTCATGCGTCATCGTCAGACTGGCTGGCTCGATTCCGTGTCGATGCCGGATCATCACCGGATTCTGATTCTGCCCTGCGATCGCAAAGATGTCATCAACGAGCTTTCGAAGGCGGCGGCTTATCTGAGTACTCAGGAGGCGCGAACTTCTGACGAGCGGGCCCCGGCTCTGGGAATGGCAAGTCTTCACTAGAGCAGATTCAAAATTCGACGGCAGGCGTTTGCAGGAGCAAACTCAACATGGCAGGAGCTTGCCGCCCATGCGACTGTTGGAGAAGCATGAAATGCTCTAATCGAGCGGATCGCTCGACCAGATGTTCGCGTCGGAGCGAGTGTTCGTCGGGGACATCGCATTGACGCGGACGGAACGGTGACAAAATAAAGTAAACTGCTCTCGCTGGCTGAAACCATCGGAGACAATGTCCGTACCCGGACGTTTCGATGATTGATCATAGAACTTGAGGTCGTTCTCATGCGATGTCGTATGCTCTCGCTGATTCTGGTCGCCGTGGTTGGAAGTCTGACCGGCTGTTACGACACCGACAACCCCATGGTTGGTCGGCACAAAGCCCTTCTGGCGGAACAGCAGCAGGATTACGAACGCGCCATCGCCTACCGTGAAGAAGTCCTGGAGAAGTTCCCGGACTATCCCTTCCGCTGGGAAGTCACCTACGAACAGGGCCTGGCTTACCTGGAAATGGGGGAGCCGGAGAAAGCGTTGGAGTACTTCGATCGCACGATCGAGATCGACCCGCAGTACAACTTCGCCTATATCCGACGTGCCCAATGCTACGAACGGATGGGCGTGACCGATAAGGCGATTGCCGATGGCAACCACGCTCTTGAGATCAGCGACATCAGTCAGGAATTCGGAGAGCTGTTCCTCACTCGGGGCAGCGCTTACGCTCAACGTGGCGAGATGATCCGTGCTTCACACGACTGGAACCTCGCCCTCGAAATCATGCCGAATTCGACCGAAACTCTCTACCATCTGGCCAGCTACTATCTCGACGAGAATCGAGCCGGCGAAGCCCTGCCATTGATCGATCGCTTCCTTGAAATCCGAAATCAGGATCCGGAAGTCAGTCTGATGCGGGCGATCGCGTTGGCGGACCTGAATCGGCCCGAAGAAGCCGCCGCCGCTCTGAGCCGAGCCCGGGAACTCGATCCGGAAGGGCAAATGGAGTTTCCGGAGACCCTCGAACAGTTGATGGCTGAAGTGCGCCAGCCGGGCCCTGATGAGTTTCCGGGAGAAACCAACATCGAAATGATCGACGCGGGAACCGATCAGGCTCTGCAGGAAAAGGCCTGTGCGATTGGTCGCGAGTATCTGACCCAGTCCGGATATCAGTGTGCTGACCAGCTCCCGGGAGTATTCGACTTCATCCGTTGCGAGAAAGACGCCGAGCCTTATCAGATTCGGGTGAAGGCGGTCGTGAAAGCGGACGCCGACTCCTTTTCGCTGACCGAGGGTGAACTCAACCAGATGATGCAGCAGGATCCGCCCGCTGGACTGATTGTCGTCACTGGACTGGTTTCGAGCGAAGATCCGAGTTTCCCAACCAGCCCGGGCGGACGGGTTTCGGCGTTCACGAAAAGCTGGCGCCCTGATCCCGCTCGTCTGCAGCCGGTCGCTTACCGGTATCCCCTGCCGCAGCCGGACAGCGAATAAAAAACCGTCCGCAATGATTGAACACTGCGAACGGTTGCTGTTCTCGAGCCGCGAGAGGAACTACGCGGCGTCGGCGTCGTAGTAGTCGGAGATGCGGTTGGTAATAGGGATGATGGACATGTTCATCTCATCCACCAGTCGATACCGCATGATGTAAGCGTCTTCGCAGGTGTCGTCGTAATGGTTCCGTAGAACCGTGACGGCCATGAAGTTCTGCTGCTTGAAAAACAGCTGCGCGGACAAGTTGCGTTCGCGAACTTCGAGCAGGATTTCCTTGCGACGCTGCAGCGACAGTTTGTCGATGAGCCGCTGCACCATCTTCGTGCCGATCCCCTGACGCCGATGCGAATCGGCGACGGCGAAGTTCAGCACGTGCAGATTCGATTTGTGCAGTTCGTAGATCATGAAGCCGACGATTTCGTGGTCGACTTCCGCCACCATGCCGATGCAGTTGCGCTGGCGAAGGATGCAGAGAAACTCTTCTTCGGTCCAGGAATACTCAAAGCTTTCCTGTTCGATGGCGAGGACTTCTGGCATGTCCCGACGAATCAGCCACCGAATTTGAAGAGAAGATTTTGGATCACTGAGATGACTGAAACTCACCGCGGCCTCCTTGCCCATCGATAGGTATCGTCGCTCCGAAGAGCCATCATAGTCTTCGGTCTGGCACCCCGTGAGGGGCTTTTAACGGGAATCCGAATGCCGTCAGCAAGTGATCGTTGCGTTCTCGGAAATTCTCGTTCCCGGGCTTTATTCCATCAAGCACCAGTCGAGTCATAGTCATACCAGCATCATGAGGGTCTGGCAAGACTATCAGGCCGATTTGTAACACTTACCTATGTAGTCTCGACATTGTCAGCACCGTGTTATCAGGGGGTTTTCCCCGGTGCACGGGAATTGCAAAAAATTTCTGGACGAAGCGACCAGCCAAAGGATCGTCAGGCAACCTGAGAATCTCGGCTGACGAGGTCGTCCTGGCGTTTCGGTCACCCGGTCGGAACTCGCCTGCTGGCGAGAATCGTCGGCGAGCGAGAGGATTGCGTGCCGGGCGTCATTCGACGGCCGCCTGCACTGAAGTGACTTCACGTTGAACGCAAAAGTTCTCAACCGGTGAAATCCGCAGGGCGGTGGTCAGGCAATTTCCAGCTGACGGGCGGCTGCGCGGCGTTCTTCGATCAGATCTTTGATCTTGCAACGGCAGCACATACAGCCGGTACCAGCTTCAGTCAGCCTGGCGACCTGTTCAACGGTCTCGGCCGAGAAGATCGAAATCGCATGTTCGACGGTCTCGCGGGACACGCCGAGACAATGGCAGAGCGGTTTTGATTCTGACACGGGATACGCCTCGGGGAGAAAACAACAACTTCGGCGGGGTTCGTGGGGGTCTGCAATTGAGACTCAGTCTCATTAGCGAGAATTGTCGGCGAGAGGGGACGTCCCGTCAATCAGAACTTTTGCATATTTTCCAGAATCCTTAGAAAGACTGAGAACCCCAGGGGTTCAAATGTTCTCACGTCGCCGTTGTCAGAATCGTTGGATTTCCGCCATCCGTCAAATCTTCTCACGGCCGCTGGAGCCTTGCCTGACATTCGACATCCCCGCCGCTGAGCCCTCAGACCTGTTCTATACTTGCAACACCGAGTGATGCGGTCTGGCTGCGCCTCCCGGTCCGCGACCACGGGCCAATCCGCTCGCTCCGCGTCGTCGTACATCTCCCGTTTGATCGATTGCACAGGACAGTCTCTTGATGAAGTGGCAGCTTAAAGCCTGTATCCTCAGGCACTTGAGTCGATGGCCCGGTGGACGAAACGCTTATCTGGCCATTCAGCGGTTTCTGGGCACAACCCGGCCCCAGTCCCGTCGTGATCTGACACGCGCCATTCAGCTGATCGAACTGATTCGGGAAGCGGGGCAGCCAGTGAAAGGTCGCCGACTGTTCGAAATTGGCACCGGCTGGCATCCTTACACCCCGCTCGGCTTCTATCTGACCGGCGCGGAACACATTGAAACCGTGGACGTGAATCCCTGGTTATCGCTGTCTTCCGCCAAATCCGCGGTCGACAGTGCGGAACGCGATCTGGAATGGTTCGCCGAAAAGCTCGAATTGAATCAGCAGATCGTGAGAGACCGGTACGAACGCATCGATTTCCAAGCGACGCGTCTCGAGGACTTTCTCGCTTCCTTCAACTGCCGGTACGTCTACCCCGGCGATGCCACGGCGTCCGGCCATCCTGCAGAGAGTTTTGACTTTGTTGTCAGCTCCAACGTGCTCGAACACATTCCGGCGGAAATCCTCCGCCAGATCAACCGCGAGAGTCTGCGGATCCTGAAGCCTGGCGGGTTGGCCGTGCATCGCTTCAATCCCGGTGATCATTACGCCAACGACGATTCGAGTATCAGTTCGGGCAACTTCCTCCGCTTTTCTCCGGAAGAGTGGGAGCGATACGGGAGCGGGCTGGCCTATCACAATCGCCTCCGCTGCAGTCAGTACTCAAAGCTGTTCCGGGAAGCCGGCTTCCTGGCACTGATCGAAGACCAGCGGGTCGACGCTCGAGTGCTCGAAGAGATCAAAGCCGGTTCGCAGCCCCTGGCCCCGGAGTTTGCCGGCCTTCTGCCTGAAGACCTGGCGGCAGATTACATGTGGACCGTCGGAATGAAGGGGCATGTTGAAATGCCTGCGGCGTCGACGAATGGGGATTCTGGAACTCGCACACAGACAGATCAGGACGTCTCGGAAACATTCACCTCCTGAAGGGAATTCGCACCATGGTGCAGGCAATCTTCTGGGTATCGATCGGTCTGATCGTCTATTCTTACGCGATCTATCCCCTGTTTCTGTTCGTCCTGGTGCAACTGCAGCGGAAACCGGCTCCTGTGCCGTCGACGGCTCCAGAGGATCTGCCGATGGTTTCGCTGATCATCGCCGCCTACTGCGAAGAAGACGTAATCCTGCAGCGAGTGCACAATGCCCTGATGCTCGATTACCCGGCCGATCACATCGAAGTTCTCATCGGAGTCGACGGCAACCTGGACGCGACCGGAGAGCTGGTCGAGTCGGTCAAAGACGACCGCATCAAGCTGCATCAGTTCCCGATCCGTCGCGGCAAGGCGTCGGTTCTGAACGACTGCGCCAAGACCGCGACGGGCGACATCCTGATGTTCTCGGACGCGAACACGTTCTGGGATGCCGATGCGGCAAAACGCCTGGTCGCTCCGTTTGCTGATGATTCTGTAGGCGGCGTGGTGGGACGACTGATTCTGACCGACGCGGCAACCGGACAGAATTGCGACGGTCTCTACTGGAAGTACGAAAACGTGCTCAAAGAATGGGAAGGGCAGATCGGAGCCCTGCTCGGAGCCAACGGCGCGATTTACGCGATGCGGAAGTCTCTCTGGAATCCGATCCCTGCTCATACGATCGTCGACGATTTCCTGATCGGTATGCGGATCCATCGGCAGCGGAAGCAGTTGCTGTACGACAAGCTGGCGATCGCCCGGGAAGAAACCGCGCCGACCATCCACGACGAATTCCGCCGCCGGGCTCGCATCGGAGCAGGGGGCTTTCAATCGCTGTTCTGGATGTCGAAGCTGCTCTCGCCGAGCTACGGCCGAGTCAGCTGGGCGTTCTGGTCTCACAAAGTGTTGCGCTGGCTTGGCCCGCTGCTTATGGTCACGGCCTTCGGGGCGAACTTGGCGCTCGCGGATCATCCGCTCTATCTGAACCTGCTGATCGGGCAGGGCCTGTTCTATGCGATTGCACTCTGCGGAGCGTTGCTGCCATTTCCTGGGGCAGCCGGGAAGCTGATTCGTGTCTTTTGGATGTTCGTGAACATGAATGCAGCGCTGGCGGTCGGTTTCTTCCGCTGGCTTTCTCACACTCAGTCCGGAACATGGAGCCGGACAAATCGCTCGGCCAGTGAGCTCCGGGTCGATCCTCCCGAAGCAGTTCTGAAATAACGGCCGGTCGCACAGTCACGTCGGAAACAAAAAAGAACCCCGGAAAGAAAGCTCTTTCCGGGGTTCTTACAGTGCAGGACCTGTGACCGGGCCACTACGCGACAGGTGTTTCGCGCCCCGAAGCAACTCGCTGCTTAATCGCTTCGGGAGGACTTCACAGATCCTGCAAAGTTCGCTGCTGGCACCAGAAACGCAGGCCGATTTCTGAATCTACACGGAAAAAGAAAAACCGACGGAAAAGTTTTCTCCATCGGTTCTGAGTCGGTTCAGACGTTCCGTTCTTGGTGATGTATGTTCACTCGGGAACTTCACGGGGGGCCGCCGGTTCCGTGTCGATCGGCCGATTGGGATTCCCTGCCGGAGCAGGAGCTTCAAACGGAATTTCGGACGTATTCACCGGATCCGGCGCGGCATCTTCTCTCGCTCGAGGTTGCGCCCGGGGAGCGGGAAGAACCTCCGCCCCTTCCGGAAGATCAATCGATTCGAGCATCTGCAGCGCCTCGGCTTCATCCCATTTCGATTCTTCCATGAAGAGGAGGAAGACCACCTGTTCACCGCCGTTGCCCGGCAGCAGACCGCTCACAGCTCGAATATCGACAGCCTCTTCTCCTTCAGACGCTTTCGTGCGGCCTTTTGAGAAGGTGAATTCCACCTCCTGCCCGTCGATTGTCACCTGACGGGTCTCGCTTTCCGTGACTTCGTAATCGGCGTTACCAACCCGCTCGCGGAGCGATTCCCGCACCTGATTCATAAAGCGTTCGTCCTGAGCCAGTCGTCCCTGCATGCCGACGATGATTAGTGCCCCTTCGTTCTCGCCAACCTCAACGACGGCGCCACGAACGTTGCCCATGCCCATCAGATTCATCGAAGCAGACATCTGCGGGCTGTAATCTTCGGGCAGCTCGATATCGATCAGATCGTTCAAAGTCTCCCCGGCGATCTGTGGGTCCTCGTCAATCGTCGGTGCCAGCGAGTACAGCGAAATGCCGACGCCGCAACAGCAGAGCAGCATCGCCGCTCCAATCCCGGCCAGCCCGAGCAGCAGGCAGTTCATTCCGCAACCCCGTTCCGAGCGGCGGGGTTCTTCTCCCTCGGGACGAAACACATCGTCGTCAGCAGCCATGAGTTTACTCTCAGTCAGTCGGTCCAGGCACTCCGGTCAATCCCCGCTGGATTGCCGCATGACTCGATTCTAAATCGGCGACTCCAAAATGGCAGGGCAAATTTGCCCTTCGTCCACAGATCGATGGGACAGCCGAACCGTCGCCCGACTTCGTCCCGAGCTCGATCTCCGTCCGAAACGGGAGCGAAGACTCAACAGGTGATGAGCCGCCATCAACGACAAAAGCCTCCACACCAAAATGGCGAGGAGGCTTTTGTGATCTATGATGATCAGATCTTATCAGACCTGTTTTTTGGGCAGCGCGATTGAGTAAAGCACCGTGACTGCACCGAAAGCGAGAAGCGAAAATGGCACCCAGTCAGGAGGAGCCAGCTCGTGCTGATGGTCTGAGTTCAAGGAGGTAAAATTCTTCAGCACCGGGATCTCGCTGACCTGCGGGTAACTGGCGTCGAAGACAATCCGATCGGTCACGAGAAACATGCCTCCGCAGAGGACAATGAACATTCCCAGTGAAAGAAAAGTTGACCGGATCATGAAACGCAGTTGATTCGTGAAGTGCGGTTGGTAGTCAGTTTGATCCCTGAAGCACCAGTTTTATCGACCACAATCGCGGTTCGGGCTGATCGAGATCGCTCGATTCAGGCATTTTCGTCGCTTGCAGTTCCGACTGTGACGGCTATGCTTGCAGGTCAGAAAACAGCGATCCTGTGGGCCGTGCTCTCTGCTTGCCGACAGGATCATTTCCTTTGACGACCCCAAACATCTGACTCACCGAGAAAGCTTCTGCGATGCGTGCGAATCTGGTCCTGTTGCCCGGCGATGGAATTGGCCCCGAGATTGTCGCTGAGGCCGAAAAGGTGTTGCGTCACATCGCCAGCGAGCACGGACACGACTTCGAATTCACGACCGGCGAAATCGGCGGCTGTGCCATCGATGCCTATGGCGATCCGCTGCCGGACAAGACGCTGGATCCGTGCCGCAATGCAGACGGGATTCTGCTCGGAGCCGTCGGCGGCCCGAAGTGGGACGATCCGAACGCCAAGACGCGCCCGGAAGTTGGTCTGCTGAAGATTCGCAAGGAACTCGGCCTGTTCGCCAACCTGCGTCCGATCAAGCCGTACTCGGCTCTGATTGATGCCTCTCCGCTGAAGCGCTCAATCATTGAAGGCGTCGATATTCTCTTCGTCCGCGAACTGACCGGCGGCATCTACTTCGGCGCTTCCCGCACCGAGCAGATCGATGGCGAAGAAGCAGCCACCAACGAGATGACCTATCGCGTCTCGGAAGTCGAACGCGTGGTCCGCGTCGCCGCCAGGGCTGCTCAAACCCGTCGACAGCATCTCACTTCCGTCGACAAAGCCAACGTGCTGGAAGTCTCCCGCCTCTGGCGTCGCACGGCCAAGAGCGTGGTCGACAAGGAATTCTCGGAACTGAATTACGATGTGGTCCTCGTCGACGCCATGGCCATGCACCTGATTTCGCGTCCGCGTGATTTCGACGTGGTTGTCACCGGCAACCTGTTTGGCGACATCCTCACCGATGAAGGCTCGATGCTGCCCGGTTCCCTCGGCCTGCTGCCGTCCGCTTCACTCGGTGAAGATGGTCCGGGTCTCTACGAACCGATTCACGGTTCCGCACCCGACATCGCCGGCAAAGGCATCGCCAACCCGCTGGCCACGATTCTCGCAGCCGCCATGATGCTGCGACATTCGCTCGGCCTGCAGACCGAAGCCGATCAAATCGATGCAGCCGTCGAGAAAGTCCTCAACGACGGCCATCGCACGAAGGACATCGCCGCCGGCGGCTCCGCCATCAATACGACCCAGATGGGCGAAGAAGTCCTCAAGGCGCTCTAGGCCGCGAAGTAGTCTCAGCAGTCCTCGTGCAGGCCGGTTTCCCACCGGCTGCCACCGCTGATAGAATCAATCAACCCGAAGGGCAGGAGACTGCCCTACTCAAGTTGACTGCCGCTGGAGGGCCACTGCTGGCTCGTCCAGCGGTGCGATGATTCGATCAGCCGTGCTTGCGAGGAGATTCTGATGCGTGCTCCATCGTTCACCGAGGCGGAACTCGAACAGTACCGTCGCGACGGGTTCCTGCTCGTCGAAAACCTGCTCGATGCCGAAGAAACGTCGCTTCTACAACAGGCCGCCCGTGCTGATGCCGTGCTTCAGCAGGCCGCGATGGATGTCAAAGACGCCTCCGGTCGCAAGACGAACCTCTCCCTCTGGAATCATCCCGGCGACGATATCTACGGCACCATCGCCCGCAGTGAGCGCGTCGTGAATCGCATGGAGCAGCTGCTCGGCGGCGAGGTCTATCACTACCATTCCAAGCTGAGTGCCAAGCAGCCCCGCGTCGGCGGTGCCTGGGAATGGCATCAGGATTACGGTTACTGGTACAAGAACGGCTGCCTGCTCCCGACGATGGGGAGCTGCTTCATCGCCATCGATCCGGCGACCAAAGAAAACGGCTGCATGCAGGTGCTGACCGGATCGCATCGCATGGGGCGGATCGATCATCACTTCGAAGGCGAACAGACCGGAGCGGACCTCGAACGGGTCGAACTGGCCAGGCTCCGCTTTCCGCTCTTCTACTGCGAAATGAAAGCCGGCACCGGACTCTTCTTCGACGGCAACCTCCTGCACCGGTCCGATGCGAATCTGAGCGAGCACCCCCGCTGGGGACTCATCTGCTGCTACAACACGAAAGAGAACGACCCGCTCATCCCGCATCATCATCCGCAATACACGCCGCTCATCAAGCTGCCCGACACCGCCCTCCGCGAAGTCGGCGTCAAGACCGCAGCCGAACAGAGCCAGTTCCTCCGCCAGGAAGAAGACCACACCGCCCGTATTATCGACGAGTGAGCCGCTTTAGTACCGGCGGCATCCAGCCGCCGAATGCACGCCGAATACAAGAAAGCCGAGCAACTCAAAGCGATACGCACCAATGCAAAAACATAGTCAACAGGGGTGGCCCGTCCGTCACGGACGGGTGACGCAGTCACAAGAGGCCGCGCCATGCGTGAGGCTCATTCGAAGGCCCACGATTCCAGTTCAAGACGCGGATGGCGCAGCCTCTTGTCGCTATCGCGACCCGCCCGCTGAGGCGGACGGGCCACCCCTCGGTTTCATTTAAGGCGTGTTCTTCCGAACGGGACAGACGCAGTCATATTCCCTGAAACAACCGGTCAAGACTTCAAAACAATCCAACGTCATCTGATCTGCAACATCGATTCGGCGGCAGGATGCCGCCGCAACGGAAATGAACTTCCCTGAGTCTGGAGCCAACCATGATTCACTCCGGCGACTACCAGCTCGACATTCACCCGCAACTCCCGCAGGATCGCTCCGTTCCCATCGGCTGCATCGGAGCGGGCTTCATCATGGCCGACTGTCAGCTGCCCGCGTATCTGGACAACGGGCTCACTCCCGTCGGGATTGCCTCCCGCACGAAGTCATCCGCGGAATCGGTCGCGGTTCGACATGGTCTCAAGGTCTATGAATCGCCATCGGATCTGCTTTCCGATTCCTCGATTCCGGTCATCGATATCGCCGTCCCACCCGATGTGCAGATCGATGTCATCCGCGAAGCGGTTCGGCAGCCGCACATTCGCGGCATCCTCGCGCAGAAACCTCTCGGCATGAATTTGCAGCAGGCTCGCGAAATCGTCGAGATGTGCGAAGCCGCGGGGGTCACGCTGGTCGTCAATCAGAACATGCGGTACGACCAGTCCGTGCGAGCCGCGAAGTCGCTTCTCAATCAGAACGCTCTCGGCGACCCGGTCTTCGCCACCATCGAGATGCGAGCGGTGCCCCACTGGATGCCCTGGCAGGAGCGGCTCGGCTGGCTCACACTCCGCGTGATGTCGATTCACCACCTTGACACATTCCGTTACTGGTTCGGTAACCCGCAACGCGTCTTCGCCAGCACCCGCACCGATCCCCGTACGAAGTTCCCGCATCAGGATGGAATCTGCACCTACATTCTCGAATACGAAAACGGACTTCGCGTCAGCAGTTGGGACGATGTCTGGGCCGGCCCGATCGCAGAAGGCCCCGGCAAAGACCACGGCATCAACTGGCGGATCGAGGGCACCACCGGCCTGGCACGCGGCACCATCGGCTGGCCCGACTACCCCGCCCGTTCCCCGAGCACCCTCGATTTCATAACGACCGCCGAGCCGGAGACATGGCATCAACCCCGGTGGAACGAAGTCTGGTTCCCCGACGCCTTCGCCGGCCCGATGTGCGAACTGCTCCGTTCACTGGAAACCGGCCACCCAGCCAGCCTCAACGCCCGCGACAACCTCTGGACCATGGCCCTCGTCGACGCCTGCTACCAATCCGCCGAAGAACATCGAGCCATCGAACTCGCGGAGCTGATGAGCAAATAGGGATGGCCCAGACGTGCACGTCTGGGTTCCGCAGGAACAGGAAGCCGGTTACCGACGCGGACGAAAGGCAGACGTCGGTCACCCGCCTCTTGTGGCTCCGCCACTCAGACGCACGCGTCTGAGTCATCCGTTTCACTTGAAGAACTTTACAGCGTCCGCGAGCGTTCCCTAGTCCAACAACGGCTTCAGCACCTCTTCAAACGCGTCGGCCTGTCGCCAGAAGCCCAGGTCGGTGGGGTGGGAGCTGTCGACGGTGCCTTCGTTGTCGTCGCCGAGGAGGTGTTCGCCTTCGAGGTAGTAGAGGTGCTTGACGCCTTCGGACTGGAGTTCGTCGTACATCTTCTTCAGGGCTTCGCGGCTTGTGAGATTGCGTTCCCGGTTCGAGGTGACCAGGAAGCTGTTGGAATAGCTGCGGTCTTCGACAAGCAGGATCGGCGTTTCGGGATGCGCTTCGCGGAGGATGCCAACGACGTCTTTGGTACGTTCGAGGACTTCCTTGGCTCCGATGTTCGGCAGGCAGTCGATGACGTAGACGGCTGCGTCAATCTCGGCGATCAGTTCGGCGACTTCCGGCTCCATGCGTCCGTTACCGGAGAAGCCGAGGTTGATGACCGGGCGATCGAACCGGCGGCCCAGAATCGCGGGATGCGGCATGCCGGGACGAGAGGCACAGGCCCCGTGAGTGATCGAGGTGCCATAGAAGATGATTGGTTTCTGATGCCCTTCCGGACGCTCCGGACCGGGGGCGATTTCCTTGTTGGCGGGAATGCCGACTTCCACCGACGTGACGCCGTTATAGAGCGGGAGATAGATCATGTACTCCCGCGTCCCTTCGGGAATCTTGCTGATTGCCGTGGTTGTATTCTTCTGGGCGGACGGGCGGGCGCAGTTGAGCCACCGCCATTCGCCGGCGTCGTCGCGAACATACAGATCGATGCCACTCACGCCGGTCGCCGCCATGTGGGGCATATCGAGTTGCGAACTGGTCAGCTCCCAGCGAAGATCGATCTTCGTCGCGTTCGTGACGAATCGGGCAGCAATCCCAGCCGAGTGCCGGCTCAAACTCCAGACGGACCCGCGCACCGTTTCTTCCGCTTTGGGAGGCAGCCGATCGTACGGAGCTTTCGTGTCGGACCAGCCCTGGCCTTCGATGGTGAGCAGTTTCGCGTCGTACCAGGCGATATCGCCTTCGCCCATGGTCGACTTCGAAACATCGATCCAGTTCGGCTCGGCGGCCTTGAGGGCGGGGGTGATCAGGAGAAGAAACGTCAGCAGAGCCAGGCTTCGCAGCATTGGTGGGACCTCATCGTGGGGAGAGTCAGGATGGAAATGCGCATCGGCGACGAATTTCCATCATACCGGCTGCACAACGCACGATGTAAGTCACCCGGCTGCAAACCGTGTTTAGGCCCCCGTAGCGGCGGCATCCTGCCGCCGGTGCGAGTTTTACTCTTTGGCGTCGGGCGTGAACTGCGGCTGTTTACGAGCCGGCAGTTTCAGGGTCTCGGGCAGGTCGGGGACGAGTTTCTTGAGTCCCTGAACATCTTCGGTCCCATTGAGATAGGACCAATTCTGGCCCTGGTCATTCGAAATGCCGATGAGGTACGACTGCGACTTCAAGGTCCCGCCGGGGACTTTCATTGTGAGGTCGAAGGGAACGGTGAGGAACCACTTTTCGCCGCCGGCAATGGGAGCAGACGGTTCGGCGACGGTGGCATTCTGGAACGAGAAGCCCTGTTTGTTCATGTTCTGTTTGCCGGTTTCCATGAGGCGGAGCATCGGCTCGCGACCGCCGGCTGCCTGGACTGCGGGCGGATACATCAGGTCGACGACCGTCTCGAACTTGCCTTCGATGATGGCGTTGTTGATCTTGTTGACATCTTCTTTGACCTTCGCATTCAGCGCGGCGTTGTCAGCCGCCTGCAGCGTGAGGCAACAGGTCAGAAGGATGGCGATAACGGAAAGGCTGGCTCTCATAACTGACTCTCGTATCCGACAGAACTTCGCGTGAATTTCCAAGGCGGCCTGTGACCGACCTCGACTCGATTTAACATAGCAGAGTCGATCCTCGTCACAAAGAGGGATCGGACAACTGACACATTTCGCGGAGGGAGATTGCGTCCTGCGTGAACGCGATATGATGAACGCAGACGATTTATGAACCCTCACCGGAGGCCGTTATCAATGACCGCAGAGCCCCAGGAACAGGGATTGATTGGCGATCCCCGCGTCTATTACGCGGCGGAGAGGACTCTACTGGCGTGGATTCGGACCGGTCTGGCGATGATCGGCTTCGGTTTCGTCGTGGCCCGCTTTGGGATGTTTCTGCAGGAGTTCCCCTCGCAGGGCGACTCGTTACCTCCCGACACGCAGGCGTTCTCCCTCTGGTTCGGAACGCTCCTGGTCGCACTCGGTGTGCTGGTCAATCTCTCGGTGGCCTTCAAGCACTGGCACACGCTCAGTCGACTGAAGCGGGGTTTGCCGCTGCGGTTTCACCGCGTTTCGCTCGGCGTTGTGGTCGCGATCCTTCTCGGGGTGTGCGGCATCATTCTGACGATCTGGTTGCATTCCGGCGGGCGATGAGGCGAAGAATCATTCCGCCCTGGTATCACGCAGCTTCCCGGCCAGGGCCGTTGCCGAGTCGGGCGGTTTGAACCGTTTCGATATTGCAACGAAGACACCGGGAAATCTCTTCATCGGTCAGACCGGCAGCGATCAGTTGCCGGAGACGTTCCTGATTGACCGGTTCAGAAGTCGATGACACACGCGACACGCTGAGCAGGTCTTCGAGACGCGTAACTTCGCTCTCGGCGTCCATGATGAGCCGATCGAGCAGCGTGAGCGTGGTTTCGACGCGGCCCTCGACTTCGCGGCCGTAATCGAACAGTCGGACTTCCATGTCGTGGATGTATGCTTCGGGCGACTGCGCCTTCTGGTCCCGTTCGCGGGCCAGGTCCCGGATTGGGTCCTGCCGGGCGATGCGGTTGCGGGCAGCGTTCGTCTTCCACAGCAGCAGTCCACTGCTGAGGAGGATGATGCCGAAAATGATGAATGTCGATTCCATTCCATTGAGCATTCGAGGGATCCTCCCGGGAACGCGGGCAAAGACGTTGAGTGGTTATTTGTCGTGATCGTGATCGTGATCGTGATCGTGATCGTGATCGTGATCGTGATCGTGATCGTGATCGTGATCGTGATCGTGATCGTGGTCGTGGTCGTGGTCGTGGTCGTGGTCGTGGGTCGCGGCAGTGGACTGGTGCTCGGCGAAGACGCTTTGAGCGGTCCGATAGACATCCCTCAGCGGGATATCGTGCTCGCTGGCGGCTTTGGCGCAGTCTTCAAACTCCGGCTGGAACCATTCGGTCCGTCCGACCGGGCGGGTGACCTTGCCCCGAATGGAGCCGTAAACGGTTTCAACAGTCGCGACCGATCTAGACAGCGTGGCCCGTTCGAGCGGTGAAATGCGGATGCCGAGCGTGCCGGTCTGTTCGAAAATGATGTCCTGCAGCTCATCGGACAGCAGCGGCTGGCAGAGCACGCTGAGCAGCACGCCCGGCCGGTTCTTCTTCATGTCGATCGAAGTCGTGTAGACATCAAGCGCCCCGGCTTCTTCGAGCAGTTGCCGTGTGTAGCCGACGACTTCCGGCGTGGTGTCGTCGAGATTCGTTTCGAGCAGAATAACCGTCTCACGGTCTTTGGTCGGAACGCTCTGCCCGACGAACAGCCGCAGCAGATTCGCACGCTGCGGGAACGTCTTCGTTCCGGCTCCGTAGCCGATCTGTTCAATCGTCATCGGCGGTCGCGGTCCGAATCGATCAACGAGAACGCGAACGATGGCGGCTCCCGTCGGCGTGGTCAGCTCGAACTCGACTGGCACATCCTGGAGCGGAATCCCTTTGAGCAGTTCGGCCGTGCCGGGAGCGGGAATGGGACAGATGCCGTGATCGATGTGGACGAGGCCGTGTCCGGTCGGAATGGAGCTGCAGCAGATCAGATCGACATCCAGCAGGTCGAAGCCGATGGCCGCTCCGATGATATCGACAATCGAGTCGATTGCTCCGACTTCGTGAAAGTGAACCTTGTCGACCGTCGAGCCGTGAACTTTCGCCTCGGCTCCGGCGATCGCTTCGAAGATCTGCAGAGCCAGCTGCTTCTGGTCGTCGGTGATGACGTCCGACCGGGAAAGGATCTCGCGAATGTCGCTCATGTGGCGGTGAGCGTGCTGTTTCGGATGTTTGACCGTGACAGCTGTGGCGGCGAAGCCCCCTTTGATGATCTTCTCGACATGCAGTTCCACGCCTTCGAGGTTCAAAGAATCGATGCCAGCCCGGATCACATCGACATCGACGCCGGCGTCAATCAGAGCGCCGAGCGTCATGTCGCCGCTGATTCCCATCTGGCATTCGAGATAAGCAGTACGCATGTCGTTTCAATTCAGGGTGAAAAGAGATAATGTGCAACGGGCGGTCGTGCTTTTTCAAGCTCGGAATTCGGCAGGCCGTTTTCGTAACCCGCTCCGTTGTCGCTCGCTGCGATTTCATGAATTGGGAATCTCAGCGGCGGCGGGCGGTAGTGTAGTCCGCCTCCGAATCATTCTGAAGATCAGTTTCATAAGGGAAAAGCGTGACGGAAGGAACTGTACCGAACTGGAAAAGCGTTTGCGTGTTCGCCGGATCGCAGCTGGGAAAGGGAACGCAGTTCCGCGAGGCGGCTCAGAACCTGGGCCGTCTGCTGACCCGAAACCGCTGGTCACTCGTTTACGGGGGCGGCAGTGTCGGGCTGATGGGAGCCATTGCCGATGCCGTTCTGGCCGAAGGGGGCGAGGTTGTCGGTGTGATTCCCGAATTTCTGGCGACCAGAGAACTGCTGCACACCGGCTTGACCGATGTGATCGTCACGCCGGATATGCACACCCGCAAAGCGAAGATGGCTGAACTGTCCGACGCCTTCATCGCTCTGCCGGGGGGACTCGGCACGTTTGAGGAGTTCTTCGAGGTGATGACGTGGGCCCAGCTGGGCGTCCACCGCAAGCCGCTCGGGCTGTTAAATGCCGACGGTTTCTACGATCCGCTGGTCAATCTGGTCGAGCATTCCATCGAGTCGCAGTTTGTGCGGCCGGAGCATCGGAATCTCGTGTGCGTAGGGACCGGGCCGGAGGAATTGATTGAAAAGATGGGAGCCTACGAGCCGCCTCCCGTGCCGAAATGGTTTAACCTGGAAGAGGCCTGATGGACCGCGTCGAACACCCCTGCCGGCTGAGTGAAGAGGATCTGCTGGCCGAATGCGAGATGAAGCGCCAGCGGCGGAGCGGCCCGGGCGGGCAGCATCGCAATAAAGTGGAGACCGCGATTCGCGTTCGACATCGGCCAACCGATCTTTCGGCAATGGCGAGCGAGCGGCGATCACAGATCGAGAATCAGAAGCAGGCCGTCGAACGGCTGCGACTGGAACTGGCGTTGTCCTACCGCACTCCGGGAGAGCCGCTTCCGGACGAAGAGCTCTGGAAGTCTCGCGTCCAGGGAGGAAAGATCGTTGTCAGTCCACATCACCGGGACTTTCCGACATTGCTGGCGGATGCTCTGGATGTTCTGCAGGCCACGGATTGGGAACACAAAGCCGCGGCAGAGCAGCTCGGAGTAAGCAGTTCCCAGCTGGTCAAACTGCTGAAACTGGAGCCGGAAGCGTTGAAGCAGTTGAACGACCGCCGCAAAGAACAGGGCCAGAAACCCCTGACGTAACCACAGGTCTGGTTTTCAACTCCCTGTCTTTATTCGTCACCCTCAGCCAGTGGCACAGACATCCCTGTCCGTGGACGAAAACCATTGCGGCGGCAGTCGGTCGTCGGGGTGAGGAGAGTCAACATTGCAAGTCCTTGCAAGGTAGGATCTTACGGGGAATTCTCTGGTCGCTCTGCCATCAGGGCGGCGAAGCCGTCGGAGAATACCGTTTGACGGGGGTGTAGATTCAACGCTGCTTCGAATTCAGCGATTGAAGCCCTTCACTAAGAACCCGGGACCACCCTTGTCGGCGACTTCTTGGGCCGCTGGAGAAACCGCGCTTAACGGCTGCCATCATGGCAGATTCTTCTTTTAGCCAGATGTCGCCCGAAAACGGCTTCAGGGGGGCGCCTCTAAAAAAAGCCTGAAAAACAGGGCTCTGCGGCATCGTTTGGCGGCCCTTGCTCACGTTCTCTTCATTTGGCACGCCTGTTGCCTTAATGATCCAGCGTGGAAATAGACGCCCCGTCTGACGTCCATTTTGGCAGCGGGGTGATTGGGTTTTTCTTCTCTTAACGAGCATCAGCAAGCAGACATCAGGAGCATGTCCCATGGCAGTGAGTTCGGCAGTAAAAATCGTTCCTCTGGGCGATAAAGTCGTCCTGAAGCGACAGGAAGCAGAAACGAAAACCGCTGGAGGAATCGTTCTGCCCGATTCGGCTCAGAGCAAGCCGCAGCGTGGCGAGGTTGTCGCCATTGGCGACGGGCACACCAAGAGCGATGGCACCAAGCTGCCGCTGACGGTCAAGGAAGGCGATAAGGTCATCTTCAGTTCGTACGCCGGCGATGAGATCAAGCTGGGCGACGAAACCTACCTGCTGCTCCGCGAGAGCGACATCCTCGCGACCTACTAAATCGGGAGAGGCGACCCGCTGTCGCCGTCCCGCAACGAATCAGCCGGCGGCCTGCTGGCCCGGCGCTCGCCCGAGCGGACTCTCCGTCCGCCCTCGATGGCGACCGATTTCAGATACTCAAGACTTAATTCTCAGGAGAGATACAGATGGCAAAGATGATTGCTTTCGATCAGGAAGCACAGGAAGCGATGCGTCGCGGCGTGAGCAAGCTGGCTCGCGCAGTCAAAGTGACGCTCGGACCCCGTGGCCGTAACGTGATTCTGGAAAAGAGCTTCGGTTCGCCGACCGTTACCAAGGACGGCGTTTCTGTCGCCAAGGAAATCGAACTGCAGGACAAGTTCGAAGACATGGGCGCCCGCATGGTTCGCGAAGTGGCCAGCAAGACGTCTGACGTCGCCGGCGACGGAACCACGACCGCCACGATCATGGCCGAAGCCATCTTCAATGAAGGCCTGAAGTCTGTTGTCGCCGGTGTGAACCCGCTCGACATGAAGCGTGGCATGGAACAGGCTGTTACGGACATCACCGCTGAACTCCGCAACATGTCGATCGAGTGCAAAACCAAGAAGTCGATCGCTCAGGTCGGAACCGTGGCCGCCAACGGCGACACCGAAATCGGTCGGATCCTCTCGGAAGCCATGGATCAGGTCGGCAAAGACGGCGTCATCACCGTTGAAGAAGGCCAGAGCCTCGAAACCAGCTTTGAAGTTGTCGAAGGGATGCAGTTCGATCGCGGCTACCTGTCGCCGTACTTCGTCACCGATTCGACGAACATGGAAGTCAACTTCGACGACGCTTACGTCCTCATTCATGAGAAGAAGATCTCCAGCATCAAGGACCTGGTTCCGGTTCTGGAAAAAGTCGTCAACTCCGGCAAGCCGCTGCTGATCATCGCTGAAGATGTCGAAGGTGAAGCTCTGGCGACGCTGGTCATCAACAAGCTTCGCGGCACCTTCAACGTGGCAGCCGTCAAAGCTCCTGGTTACGGCGATCGCCGTAAGGCCATGCTGCAGGACATCGCCATCATGGTTGGCGGTCAGGCCATCTTCGAAGACCTGGGCATCAAGCTGGAAAACATTCAGCTGAGCGACCTCGGTCGTGCCAAGAAGGTCGTTGTCGACAAGGACAACACGACCATCATCGAAGGTGCCGGCAAGACGTCCGACATCAAGGCTCGGATCGATCAGATCCGCCGTGAACTCGAAGCGTCCAGCAGCGACTATGATCGCGAGAAGCTGGAAGAGCGGATCGCCAAGCTGTCCGGCGGCGTGGCTCAGGTCAACGTCGGTGCAGCCACCGAAAGCGAAATGAAGGAAAAGAAGGCTCGCGTTGAAGACGCCCTGCACGCAACCCGTGCCGCCGTCGAAGAAGGCATCCTGCCGGGTGGTGGAGTCGCTCTGCTGCGTGCTTCCTCCAAGGTTGAAGGCAAGAAGCTGAATCACGACGAGAAGGTCGGCTACCAGATCATTCTGCGTGCCTGCCGTGCTCCGTTGACTCAGATCGCCAACAACGCCGGTCTCGACGGTAGTGTGATCTGCGAGAAGGTCCTCGATCAGGAAGGCAACGTCGGATACAATGCCGCTGCCGAGAAGTACGAAGACATGGTCAAGGCTGGTGTCATCGACCCGGTCAAGGTGACCCGCACGGCTCTGCAGAACGCCTCGAGCGTGGCCACTCTGCTGCTGACCAGCGACGCCCTGATCGCCGAAGCTCCGAAGGACGACAAGCACTCCGGACACGACGACGACCTGTACTAGGCCGAACCCGCGAAACGCGGTTCATCATATGAGAAAGGTGCACTCCCCGGAGTGCACCTTTTTTCATGCGCAGAACGATTCCGAAAGACCGCCGCGGGTGCCATGCCCACGCTCGCGTGGGCATGCAATGTCCTCGATGAGTTCAAAGGGATGGTACAGAGATTTATCGTTGTATTGCGAAGCAACAGGAGGCTGGGAATGGGCTCGTTTTCACGATGTCAACGTGACTGAGCATTGATACGTCTTCAGGACCGCGATCGGTGAAAATCCCGTGGTATTCTTTGCACGAGTTGAAACGGCTCGCGGTTCAGTGTACACATCGTCGCACCCAGTGGACATTTAGTATTGCCAGTATTCAACAACCAGGTCCGTCATGTCAGATGCTGAAACAGAGTTCCGTCAACCCGAAGGTGAGGAGTCGCCTCGGAATGCCCGCAAGTCCCGATTGCTGTTCTTGATTGCTGCAATTGCTGTTGCCGGAATCGCGGTTGTTGGCGGATTGCATTCCTCAGGCGTGATTCAGTGGCATCGATGGGGAAGGATCGTTTCTGCCCCGATGCGTCCGCTGGAACCTGCGGATGTTGAAAACGTAAGCACGCACGATCGCGAACTGTTCAAGTTTTCGTATCCGGCAAACTGGTCGATTGATACGCAGATGAAAGAGTACGATCCGGACCATTTCATGTTTATCGACGCTCCGCGAAAAGGGCGGATGAGTCTCGTCGTAATGCCCCTTGAAATTGACGCCGAACGGATGGTGGAGGTCAATTCCGCGCGTTTTGACTTTCCCTTGGTTAAGATTCATAAACGAACTCCGTTCGATACATGGGGTTCGCTGGAAGGGCATGGGGTCACGTTGTCTGGGGAGAAGAATGGCCACCCGTTCCTGGTCAGATACTTCGGTTACACCGACGAGACTCAGGGGATGTTCGTGACCGAGTTCTGGTGGGATGGGCCTGCGAGCATCAACAAGGAAGGCTTCGAGTTGATCGCTGACAGCTTTCAGTTCAAAAGCATGCCGGAAATTAGCAAGTCGGATCGCTAGCATCCCTGGTTTTCGCGTTGTTACCAATCGGAATGTTCCGATGGCTTGGTCGCATTTCCTTCTGCTCTCTGTCAGAATGACGCCCTCATCTCGACTTCTCGATGAAAGGGTTTCTGATGCCGCTTCGCATGCTCGGTTGTCTGCTGCTTCTGTGTTCTCTCGTCATGGGACCCGTGGCCCAGGCTGCTGAGGCTCAGCCGAATGTGTTGTTCATTGCTGTTGATGATATGAACGACTGGATCAGTCGGCTCAATGGGCATCCGCAGGGGGACACGCCGAACATCGACAGGCTCACCGAGATGGGCGTGCTCTTTTCGAAGTGCTACTGTGCGGCTCCGGCGTGTAATCCGTCGCGGGCGGCTTTGATGTGCGGGCGGCGGCCGTCGACGACCGGGATCTACTTCAACGGCACGCCGTGGAAGCCGGCGCTGGAGAGCATGACGACGCTGCCCCAGCACTTCCAGAAGAGCGGCTACTACGCCCTCGGCTCCGGCAAGATCTATCACGGCGGCCATCCGCCCTCCTGGGATGAATACGCTCCGTCGAAGGAGAAGCACACGTTCGGAGCCGACTTCAAGTGGCCGCACAACGTGAATGGCCTCGACAAGTCGCATTTCGACTGGGGCCCGGTTCCGCAGCAGGCAAGCGAAATGCCCGACAGCAAAACTGCTGACTGGGTGATTGAGCAGCTGAATAAAGAATGGGATCAGCCCGTCTTCCTGGCCTGTGGATTCACGCGGCCGCATCTGCCGTGGTTCGTGCCGCAGGAGTACTTCGACAAGTATCCCCTCGATGAGATCCAGCTGCCGGAAGTCAAAGAGGGTGACTTGAACGACATTCCCGCTCCGGGGAAGAAGATGGCGCGTCCCGACGGGGATCATGCCGCCGTCGTGAAGGGGGACGAATGGAAGAAAGCAGTGCAGGGCTATCTGGCCTCGATTTCCTTCACGGATGACATGGTCGGCCGCGTGCTCGAGGCGTACGAGAAGAGCCCGAATCGTGACAACACGATCATCGTCTTCTGGACCGACCACGGCTGGCATCTGGGCGAGAAAGAGCACTGGCGGAAGTTTGCGCTCTGGGAAGATACGACGCATGTGCCGCTGGCGATTGTGGTGCCGGGCACGAAGAACGCCGGAGCCGTCTGCGATGTCCCCTGCAATCTGCTCGACATCTATCCGACGCTCATCGACCTGTGCGGGCTGAAGCCGAATAAGGATTTGGATGGTCAGTCGCTGGCGAAGTTTCTCGCGAATCCGAATGCAAAAGAGGATCGGTTCAGTATTACGACGCACGGGAAGAACAATCATGCGGTCCGTTCGACTCAGGGACGGTATATCCGCTATGAAGATGGCTCGGAAGAATACTATGATCATGCCAGCGATCCGAACGAGTGGACCAACCTCGCGGGAAAGGCGGAGTACGCCGATGTGATCGCAATGCACCGCAAGGCGCTGCCGGAAATCAATGTCGACGAAATTGGCAAAGAGGGGCAGGCGAAGAAGCGGGCTGGCAAGAATCAGAACAGCAAGAACAAGAAGAAGTCGAATTCCAAGTCGAACTGAGCACCGGACTGTGTGGCTGATTTTCGGACTGGCGGTTATCGCCCGTCTGGTTGCGGCTGCGGTTTTGAATATCGCCCTGGATCGGATTCCCGACCGTCAGTTTCTCATTGAGGGGGACGCGTCGGGATACTGGATTCTTGCGCATAAGATCGTGGACGGCGAAGACTTCTCGCTGTACAACCCGCCACGATACGTAATGCGAATGCCCGGCTTTCCCGCCGTGCTGGCCGGTTCGATCGCGGTCTTCGGAGACAATCTGCACGCCGCCCGGTATCTGCTGGCGATCCTCACAAGTCTCGCCGTCTTCCCCGCCTGCTGGCTCGGTTTCCGTCATTCGAAATGGGCCGGTTATCTGGCGGGGCTCATTGTCGCGGTGATGCCGTCGTTCGTGGCATTTTCGGTCACGATCCTCAGCGAATGTCTGTTCGCGGTCGCGATCATCTGGAATATCTGGGCGATGGTCCGCTGGATGGAAGCCGACTCAAACTGGGAAAGCCAGCTCGGCTGGGCGGCTCTCACCGGAGCGCTGGGGGCAATCGCAGTTTACATTCGCCCGAGCTGGCTGCTGTTTCCGCTAGCGATGGTCCCAATCATCGTGCTCTGGTCGAAAGCGAAGCTCTCGATGCGGCTCTTCTCGCCGCTGGCGATGGCGGCCTGTCTGTTGGTGACGCTGCTCCCATGGGGGATTCGCAATCAACAGGTGACGGGGCATTTCGTGCTGACGACGTTGTGGATGGGGCCGAGTCTGTACGACGGGCTGCATCCCCAGGCGACCGGCGACAGTGACATGACGTTCTTCGAGCAGGACAGGGTGCTCGAGCGGATGAGCGAATACGAGATGAACCAGCATTACAAAGACCTGGCTCTCGAGTTCGCGAAGGCAAATCCGAGCCGGGCGTTCGAGCTGGGGCTGATCAAACTGGAGCGATACTGGAACCTGCTCCCCAACGCGGCTCAGTTTCAGCACCCCGGAATTCGCTGGATTCTGGCCCTCTCGGCTATCTTTCTGTTTGCCGGGGCAATTTATGGCGTCTGGGTGATGCGGATGTCGCTGGGGTTCGTCTTCCTCTGTACCCTGCCTATCGTGTATTTTTCCGCTCTGCACACGCTGTTCGTCAGTTCGCTGCGATATCGGCTGCCGGCGGAGTACTCGCTGGCTGTGATTACGGCGATCGGATGGATCGCGCTGGCGGAACGATTCCGCCGCACGAAATCGGAACAGCCACAGACCACCACCGACTGAGTTTCCGTCGCTCGACGGACCAGTTTCGACAGTTGAACAGGGACGTTCCATGTCGCGACAGACCTCTCTCCTGCCTCCGCAGAGCTTCGGGTTCGCCGCTGGAATTCCCTTCCGAACCGCGATTGGCAGCGTTGCGCGAGCCGATTGCGTCGATACTTTCCCAAGAGCCTGTTGTGTCGCAAGTTGCGGCAGCACGATGTTTTGACCCTCGGGATATTCCGGCCAGATGCGTTTCCGCCGATTCAGATCGAAGCCTCCACGCGAGGCCCAGCCGCAAAAGCTGCCGCGGCGGCGCTCGTGGTTTGGCTTCTTCGGCGAGTCGCTAATTGGCTTCATCTTTTGTGCCGCCATTATCGCGGCGGTCGGTCTGGGCGTCGTGATGTGGGGCTGGTCTCAACGGGACCATTATCTCACGCAGGAGATCCGCAAGGCTCTCAAGACGAAGTTCCCCGAAGCGGAAATTGAATTCGCTTCGGCCGAGTTCGATCAGCGGGGACGGATTGTCGTTTCCGACTTTCGTCTAGCTCCGGAACCGGGGGCTCAACCCATCTTTGCCGCTCCAGGAATTCGCATCACGGTCGATCGAGATCTGTTGCTCAAGCAGCAGAAGGTCGATGTGCAGACAGTGGAGCTTGATCGACCCGAGTTGACCATCATTCGTCGCCCGGATGGTTCGTGGAACTGGGAGCAGTTTGCGACCGCTGGCGGGGAAGACGTCGCTTTGCCGTTGATTCGCATCCGCGATGCGGGCATCGTCCTGCAGTGGGAGCACGAGCAGTTCAGTCGGGCGATGCGGCTGAAGATCGACGCCGTCGATACGGACCTGATCCCGATCGCCCGGCATCAGTACCGGTTCTCCGGAATTGGTCGCGAAGAGATGCTGGGAGCTTCGCAGTTCTACGGCGAGATCGATGTGCTGCACAAAACATGGGATCTGTCCGGCGAACTGTCGCAGTTGAGAATCGACCAGCCGCTCCTCGAAGCGGCGGCGATGATCTCGCCGGAAGCCAGTCGGGTCGTGACTCAGCTGCAGTCAGGCAATCGGTCGTCGGAAGCTTCCCCCGGGAAGTTCGCCAGGGGCGAGGCTCTCGAGGATCGCACGGTTCTGGTGGATGCTGTCCCGAAAACAGCCGAGACGTCGCTCGAACTGACTGCGAGCCTGCAATTTCATTCCTCGCGCGAAGCGGGGAAGCCGCCCGAGTATTCCGCTTTCGCGAAGCTCGTTAATGGACGCTTCCGTCATCCCGATCTGCCCGTTCCGCTGGATCAGATTCGGGGCAGCGTAGCCGTCGATGGTCTCGGAATGCGGATTGATGACATGCTGGTCGCCTCCGGGAAGACATCGGTGCGGCTATCGGGAGCCTGGGGCTGGCAGCAGGGGCTTCTGCCGGTTCACGTGAACGAGGGAATTGACGTCTCGCTCATCAACTACGCGGTGACCCCGGAAGTTCGCGATTTTCTGCCGAAG
Source organism: Rubinisphaera margarita (assembly GCF_022267515.1). NCBI lineage: Bacteria > Pseudomonadati > Planctomycetota > Planctomycetia > Planctomycetales > Planctomycetaceae > Rubinisphaera > Rubinisphaera margarita. The sequence goes on from NZ_JAKFGB010000020.1 coordinate 120,575, forward strand.
AGCCTGCAGAATGTTTACGACGAACTCCAGCCTCGTGGCAGCATGAGTGCCAATCTGAGACTAATTCGCAAACCCGACGCCACGGTCGGAGCCAGTCTCGTCAATGCGACCGTTCACGAAGGGAACGTGCAGCATGAGATGTTCGCCTATCCGGTGCACGACATCAAAGGCACGATCACACGTACCGACGACGATGAAGGTCCCGAAACGTGGGCACTGGACTTCACCGGTCTGGCTGGCGACCGTCCGGTCAAGGTGACGGGCACAGTCATCGATCCTGGTCCGGAGTGTGAAACGGTGATCGACATCACCACGGAAAAGATCGCCGTCGACGAACAGTTCTATCGCGCCCTCAACGACAAGCAGCGGGAAGTCGTACGGTATCTGGAACTGGCGGGAACAGCCGACGTTCATTGTGTGATTCTGCGAAAACTGAGCAGCGGCCGGAAGCCAATTGTCCGGCTCGCGATTGATCTGTACGACGGCAGCATGCGAGTCAAAGCCTTCCCGCTCGCGATTCGCAACATCTCCGGCCATCTGTTGTTCGATGAAACCGGCTGGCAGTTCACTCGCGTGATGGGAACGCACGGCGAAACTCCGCTTCGCGGATACGGCACCGTCGTTCCGGTTGGAAAAGAGTGGAAGCTCGAAATGAATGTGAGTGCCAAGGATGCTCAGTTCGATCGCGAACTCTATCTGGCGACAAAACAAGCGGGCGACGAGTTCGTTCGTGTCTGGGATCTCTTACGGCCCCGCGGTTCGTTCGATCTCGATTTGCGGCTCAACTGGACGACGGGGCAGAAGGTGGTCACTGAGATTCCGTTGATGAAGTTGAAGAACTGCGAGATCAACCCGACTGCATTCCCGTATCGGCTGACCGAACTCGAGTCGACGGTCACCATGGGGCGAGACTATTCGGTGGCGTTCCAGAATCTGACCGCGCGGCATGATCAGTGTCGTGTGGAAACATCGGGTTCGTTCACGCCACACCCGGGGTACTGGCAACTGCGGTTTGAGCACATCGACGTTGACGATCTGTTCCCGAACCACGAGTTCCTGGCGGCGCTGCCTGGACGGATGCGGGAGATTCTGGAAACCGCTCGCTTGCGTGATCCCGTTTCGCTGGCCGGGCAGGTGGAGTTCAAAGGGGACTACACAGGAGCTTCGGTCACCGCGGCCTGGGATGGGCAGGTCGTGCTCAATCAGGCGGATCTTTATCTCGGACTGGACGCGAACGATGTCAGCGGAACGGTGACCATGGCGGGTCGGATGGATCGGAACGGCATTGTGGTCGCTCCGGTCGGCAAGCTGGCGATCGACTCCTGCTGGGTGATGGGGTATCACGTCACCGATGTGCACGGGCCCTTCGTTATCACCGAAAACAAAATGACCATCGGCTCCCCCAAAATGTTTGAAGGGGAAGAAGCGACCGAGGAATGGGCGACCGTTTCCCGGGAAGAACGCGTGACCGGCCGAATCTTTGGAGGAGAACTCTTCCTCGATCTGCTGGTCCATCGCACGCCGACGATGCCCTATCTCCTGCGGTGTACTTTGAGCAGAGCCAATCTCGAGCAGTGGGCGATCGAGAGCAATTACGGACAGGCCAACATCCGTGGCGAGATGAACGGTTACATCGATCTGGCCGGCGACGCCGTTTCCACACGCCAAATGATGGGCAACGGGCGACTGCTCATCAGTCCGGCGGCTCTCTATGAAGTGCCGGTCCTGTTCCAGATGTTCCAGTCCCTGCGGTTTGCTCCGGCAGACGACACCGCATTCCGCCATGCCTACGCCGAGTTTCGTGTGCTGGATGAGAAGTTCGTCTTCGACGAAATTGGTCTGCTCGGCGACACGATGAGTCTGTTCGGCCAGGGGCACATCCGCTTTGACCGGACGATCGACTTCGACTTCGTCTATCGTCCTCCACGTCGCGGCGGCATCAATCTGGCGAGCCAGGTCATGAGCCGCCTCGAAGGCGTGCTGCCTGTTCTGTTTACGGTCGATGTCGATGGTACGGTCGATGTGCCCCGAATTACGGTCAACGACGGCATGCGGGAAACCCTCCGTGGCTTCCGCCGGCTGCTGGAACAGGCCCCGGGCAACATCCGGCCGCCGAAGATCCTGCCACCACCACGGGTCCAGATCCCCCAATCGAACCCGGCGAATCCCGCCGGGGTGCCGATGGCTCCGTAGAGCGATCCATTTCAGGAACGCTCAGTGCTTCTCGAAGACCGTGGTCGCCGGGCCCGAATCGACCGGGCGACCCCTCTTCTGCTCGCTGCCAAGATGGCAGCTGTCCCGGTCCACGAGGTGTCCTCCAGGCGGCCCCCGCACGGAAACCGCTGTAAAACATGGATTTCTGCCCTCTTTTTCGCTCTGGCACGTGAGTTGCGTTCTTGTCGGGCGCTAGAGAAGTAATGTGCCAATCCTGCAGCCCGACTGTGGGGTCGTGCCATTTCTGTGTAGACCTTTGATGGGCTGGTCGTCCGGACGCTCAGTGCGAAACGAACCGGGAGTCAACGGACACAGCGGCGGTCGATTACGGCAAGCGATCGAATATAAAACTGGGTTTTGGAATCTGAAGTAGTGAGGAAAAGCCGTGGCTAAATTGTTGAGCTTTGATGAAGATGCGCGAAAGCAGCTCCTGGAAGGAGTGACCAAACTCGCAAACGCCGTCAGCAGCACGCTGGGGCCTCGCGGACGGAACGCTGTGCTGGACAAAGGCTGGGGCGCTCCCAAGGTCACCAAAGACGGCGTAACCGTGGCCGAAGACATCGAACTGGAAGACAAGTTCCAGAACTGTGGCGTTCAGCTCGTTAAGGAAGTCGCTTCCAAGACGGGTGACGTTGCTGGCGACGGCACCACGACTGCTACGGTCCTGGCCGAAGCATTGTTTCGCTCTGGTCTGAAGTACATCGCCGCGGGAGCCGATGCCATGTCGCTCAGCCGCGGTATGCAGAAAGCTGTCACGGCTGTCACCGAGCATCTCAGCTCGATGTCCAAGCCCGTGAAGGCCAACGATCGCGACGCCATCAAGACGGTTGCTTCGATTGCCGGGAATAACAATCCGGAAGTCGGCGAGATTCTCGCAGACGCACTGCTGAAGGTTGGTAAAGACGGCGTGATCACGATCGAAGAAGGCCGTCATATGACGACCGAAGTCGATCTGGTCGAAGGGATGCAGTTCGACCGCGGGTTCCTGTCGCCGCACTTCGTGACCGACCAGGACAAGCAGACTGTCGAACTCGAAAACTGTCGCATTCTCATTCACGAAGAGAAGATCAGCAGCGCGAAGCTGCTCGTTCCTCTGCTCGAAAAAGTCTCTCAGGCCAATGTGCCGCTGCTGATCATCGCTGAAGATATCGACGGCGAAGCACTGGCTACGCTGGTCGTGAACAAGCTTCGCGGCATCCTGCGGGTTGTCGCCGTCAAGGCTCCGGGCTATGGCGACCGCCGCAAGGCAATGCTGGAAGACCTCGCAATTCTGACCAAGGGAACCGCCCTGTTCAAAGATCTGGGTGTGAACCTCGAAACGGTCGAAGTGAAGGATCTCGGCGTCGCCAAGAAGATCCTGATCAGCTCCGACAAAACGACCGTCATCGAAGGGGCCGGTTCGAAGGCTTCGATCGAAGGTCGTGCCGAACAGATTCGCCGCGAGATCGAAGCGACCGATTCGGAGTACGATCGTGAGAAGCTGCAGGAGCGTCTGGCCAAACTGGCTGGCGGCGTCGCTCAGATTCGCGTCGGAGCAGCGACTGAAACCGAAATGAAGGAAAAGAAGGACCTCGTCGACGACGCACTGGCTGCGACCCGTGCCGCCATCGAAGAAGGCGTGGTTCCCGGCGGCGGAACAGCTCTGCTGCGTTGTCGCGATGCCGTTCAGGGGCTGAAGCTCAAGGGTGACGAAGCTCTGGGAGCTCAGCTGGTCGAAGGCGTGCTGGAAATGCCGCTGCGGAAGATCGCTGAAAACGCCGGCCAGGACGGTTCTGTTGTTGCCAACCGTGTCCGCAAGGGTAAGGGCAAGGCCTACGGCTACGATGCTCTGAACGATCGCTACGGCGATATGTATGAGTTCGGTGTCGTCGATCCCGCCAAGGTGGTTCGCACCGCTCTGCAGAACGCATCGAGCGTCGCTTCGCTGCTGATGACCACCGACTCGATCGTCGTCGATGCACCGGCTCCGGAAGCCGATCACCATGACGACCATCATCACGACATGGGCGGCGGAATGCCGGGCATGGGCGGTATGGGTGGCATGGGTGGAATGCCAGGTATGGGTGGCATGCCGGGCATGGGCGGCATGGGCTTCTAGGCTCGTGAAAGAGCGATGACACTGGCAGAGCCAGTGTCATCGCTCCGAAGTCAGGGGGTTCCGTCGCACTGGCGGAGCCAGTGGCGTCCCACCAGTAAGAACACAGAATCAACGGTTCTCGCGGGAACCAATTCGAATAAAAGTCAAAAGTAAATCCTAGAGGAGTTCTTTCAATGCAGTTGAATCCACTTGATGACCGTGTCGTTGTGCAGCCTGTTGAAGCTGAAGAAGTGACCGCTGGCGGTATCGTGCTGCCAGATTCGGCCAAGGAAAAGCCGCAGCGCGGCAAGGTTGTTGCTGTCGGTCCAGGTCGTCTGCTCGAAAGTGGCGAACGTTGTGCCGTGGCTGTCGCCAAGGGTGACGAAGTTCTGTATGGCAAGTACGGCGGGACCGACATCGAAGTCGAAGGCACCGAGTACAAGATTCTCCGGGAAAGCGACATCCTGGCCAAGGTTGTCTAGTCGACATCGCTCAAGGGCATCCACCGGTCAACTGCGGTGGATGCCTCTCCAGGCCTGTCGCTATTCCAGGTTGTGCGAGAACTGTTCATCGAAAAAAACAAACGCCGGTCCCGCTTAAACGCTCCGGCGGTGCACATTGAGGAGATACAACGTGGCAAAGCAAATGCTGTTTTCTGATCAGGCTCGCGTCAAGCTGCAGCGCGGCGTGCGAGTCCTGGCAGACGCCGTCGCCGTGACGATGGGCCCGACCGGACGCAATGTCATTATCGACAAAAGCTTCGGTAACCCCGTCGTGACCAAGGACGGCGTGACTGTCAGTAAGGAAGTCGATCTGTCCGATCCTTACGAGCACATGGGCGCCAAACTGGTTAACGAAGTTGCTTCCAAGACCAGCGACATCGCCGGCGATGGAACCACCACCGCGACCGTGCTCGCTCGGGCGATCTTCGAAGAAGGCCTCCGCAGCCTGACGCTGGGAGCGAACCCGACCGTTGTTCGTCGCGGCATCGAGAGAGCGGCTCAGGCTGCTGTCGAGAAGCTCGGAAAGATGGCCAAGCCAGTTTCCGAGAAGTCCGAAATCGCCAGCGTCGGGGCCATCTCGGCCAATAACGACGATGCGATCGGCGAACTGATCGCCAATGCGATGGAGAAAGTCGGCCGCGACGGCGTGATTACCGTCGAAGAAGGCAAGGGAAACGATATCACTCTCGAACTGACCGAAGGGATGCAGTTCGACAAGGGATACATTTCTCCGTACTTCGTGAATGATCCAGAAACGATGTCCTGTATCCTGGAAGATACATTCATTCTGCTCTTCGAGAAGAAGATCGCGACTCTCCGCGACATCGTGCCGATTCTGGAAAAGGTTTCCCAGACCGGCCGTCCGCTGCTCATCATCTCTGAAGACGTTGAAGGCGAGCCGCTCACGGCTCTGGTCGTGAACAAGCTTCGCGGCGTGCTCAACATCTCGGCTGTGAAGGCTCCGGGCTTCGGCGATCGTCGCAGGGCGATGCTGGGCGATATTGCTGTTCTGACCGGCGGCACCCTGATTTCTGAAGATCTGGGTCTGAAGCTGGAAAACATCGATGTCAGCCACCTGGGTCAGGCTCGTCGCATCGAGATCACCAAGGATTCCTGCACCATCATCGAAGGCGCTGGCGATCCTCAGGCGATTCAGGCTCGCGTCGATCAGATTCGTGCTCACATTGAAAACACCGACAGTGATTACGATCGTGAGAAGTTCCAGGAACGTCTCGCGAAGATCACCGGCGGCGTCGCCATCATTTCTGTCGGTGCAGCCACCGAAGCTGAAATGAAGCAGACCAAGGCCCGTCTGGAAGACGCCCTGCACGCAACCCGTGCAGCCGTCGAAGAAGGCATCCTGCCAGGTGGTGGAGTCGCTCTGCTGCGTTGCATCGACGTCGTTCGCAAGCTTGAAGCCGAAGGCGACGAGCGGATCGGCGTCGAAATCGTGGCCCGCGCTCTGCAGGCCCCGATCCGTCAGATCGCGGAGAACTGCGGCGTCGACGGAGCCGTCATCGCCGACGAAGTGCTCGGCATGTCGACCAACGAAGGCTACGACGCCAAACGTGGTGAATACGGCGACATGGTCAAGAAGGGCATCATCGATCCGGCCAAGGTCGTGAAGACCGCCTTGACGAACGCCGCTTCGATTTCCGGCCTCATGCTGACGACTTCCGTTCTGGTCACCAAGACCGACGAAGACAACAAAGGCCAGAAGGTTGAAGGTGTGATCCGATAAATCGGACAGTGTTCGCAAATCACCTCGGGGCGGAAGCCCGCCCATGTGCTGCCACGCGAACACGGTCTGTTGAGGAACTCACCGGAAGTAACGGGAAGGGTCATCGCGTTCCGATGACCCTTTTTTTCTGAATTAGAAAGGGTCCTCCCCCGCTGAGAATGATTGGGCAACTGCGCTGTGCAGGATCAACGGATTTCAGCGGGCGGCTCAGCCCCGAATGAGATAAGCGATGATGGTCGATAAGCGAGATTACTACGAAGTACTCGGAGTCGAACGGACGGCGACGATAGAGGAAATCAAGAAGGCTTACCGGAAGATCGCGGTGAAGAATCATCCGGACCGTAATCCGGGCGATGATGAAGCCGTCGAACGCTTCAAGGAAGCTTCCGAAGCCTACGATGCTCTGAGCAATCAGGAGAAGCGGGCCCGTTACGACCGGTACGGGCACGCGGGGATGGGGGCCGGCGGAGCAGGCGGCAGCCAGTTCCACGACATTCAGGACATCTTCGACGCATTCGGCGATTTCTTCGGCGGGGGCGGTCGCAGTCGTTCCCGTTCACGTGGGCCGGCACGCGGCGATCATCTCCAGGTTCGTCTCACACTCGATCTTCTCGAAGCGGCCAAGGGCTGTACGAAAACCGTCAAAGTCAAACGGAATTCGCTCTGCCACACCTGCGATGGCAGCGGCGCGAAACCGGGGACCAAGCCGGTCACCTGCGAATATTGCGGTGGAGCAGGGCAGGTCGTTCAGAGTCAGGGATTCTTTCGGGTCCAGACCACCTGTCCCAATTGCGGAGGCCAGGGAACGGTCATCGAAGAGAAGTGTCAGACCTGCTGGGGCAGCGGATTCGAGTCGGAACACGTCGAACTTGAAGTCAAGATTCCGGCTGGAGTCGATACCGGCATGCAGCTGTGTCTCCGGGGGGAAGGCAACCCGGGGCGCGGCGGTGGACCGCGGGGCGATCTGTTCGTGCAGATTCAGGTTCGTGATCATCCCCTGTTTCAACGAGAAGGAACGCATCTGATCTGCCGGGTGCCGATTACGTTCTCTCAGGCTGCTCTCGGAACCGAAATTGAGATTCCGGTTCTCGATGGCAAAACCAAGCTCAACATTCCGGCCGGTACGCAGCCGAACGACACCATTCGACTGCAGGGACGGGGAATTCCCGATCCGCAAACAGGCCGAGTGGGCGATTTACATGTGGAGTTGAACATCGAGGTCCCGAAGAAATTGAACGCTGAGCAGCAGCAACTGCTGCGGGAACTGGCCGAGCACGACCACGTTCACGTTTCGGCTCAGCGGAAAACATTTTGGGACCACGTCAAGGAATTCGTGAACTGGGACGCTGACGAAGACGCCAGCTGATCCATTGAAATAGAGATAACGGGAGTAGAAATCATGGCGCAGGATGTTGAGCGCAATGACGATCCAGGCGACGAACAGCAGTCCGCGGACGGGCAACACGCCGGTGATGAGACGGCCCAGGACGTGCACGTTGAGAATGCCGGGGCAGAGGGCGACGAAACGGTGGCATTGAGTTTACAGATCGCGGACCTGCAGGCGGAACTGGCGGAGATGGAAAACCGTCTGGCCCGCTCTCACGCGGAGCTCGCGAACTTCCGTCGCCGGGCCGCCAACGAGTCCGAGCAGTTCCGGAGATACGAGGGGATCAATCTGATCCGTGATCTGCTGCCGACGATCGACAACCTTCGTCGCGCCGCCCAGGCCGCTGAGCAGGCTTCAAGCATTGAAGACCTGAAGACCGGGGTCGACATGGTCACGCGCCAGCTGATCGAAACGCTCGGCCGCCATCAGGTGGAGCGAATTCCCGCGGAAGGCGAAGCGTTCGATCCCAACCAGCACGAAGCGGTTCAACAGTTACCGTCCGACGATGTTCCCGCCATGCACGTCATGCAGGAACTCGAAACCGGCTACCGGTTACACGACCGGATTGTCCGTCCGGCCAAGGTGATCGTCTCGACGGGACCTGCCCAGGGCTGACCGACTGCATACAATTGGTTTGATCTCCCGCGGTGGTGCTACTGGACCAGTCCACTGCGGCGAGATTTTTCTCTCACAACTGTTTCGCGAGAAGCACGAATGCCGACTTATGACTATATCTGTGGTGCCTGCAGTCACACGTGGGAACTCTTTCAGTCCATCAAGGCCTCGCCGGTTCGCAAGTGTCCGGAATGTGGCAAAATGAAAGCCAAACGCCAGATCGGGACCGGGGCGGGTGTCATTTTCAAAGGGTCCGGCTTCTACCAGACCGATTATCGCAGCGATTCCTATAAAAAAGGAGCCGAGGCTGCCAAGAAGTCTGAATCGACGACCAGCGACTCTTGGACCAAGTCGGAGTCCAAGGCGGAATCGAAGCCGAGCAGTTCAGAAAGCTCAAAGAAGAGCGACTGATTTATGATCAAACCACTCACGTGTCCGGTCTGCCGCAAATCGTTGCCTCCTCAGGTAACCGATAAGACGGAAACATTCCCGTTCTGCAGCGAACGGTGTCGCAACGTCGACCTGTTCCGCTGGTCGGAAGGAAAGTATTCGATCGTCGAAGATCTGACAGACCGGCCGGATGTGGTCGAGAAGCATCTCGAAGAACTTGAGCAGGCATTCGACGAAGACGTGCCCGATGAGGGAGAGGGCTGGTGATTGAACCGGGCGAAGGGCGAATTCTCATCGTCTGCGCCATTCGGCTGGAGTTCAATCGATTCTGCAGGCTGCTCCATGGGTGTCGCCGCGATCGGGATGGCGATCTGATCTGGGCGAGTGGTCAATGGCGAGGAAATCCGGTCGTCGTCTTCCTGACGGGCGTCGGAGCAGAGAACGTCACGTCCCGGCTCCCTCAGATGCTCCAACGATTCCCGATACGTCTGGCGATTGTCGCCGGACTTTGCGGCGGGATCTCGGACGATGTTGTCAAAAGCCGAGCTTACGTGCCGCGACTGCTGCGGAATCTCACCGATCGGGAAGCAATTGCTCAGCCGCTCGCCAATGCCGTCGAACTTCCTCGGTGCACGTCTCTGGTGACGGTCCCTCAGGCAATCACGTCGGTTGCAGACAAGCAGAAGTTGCACGAGGAGAGCGGTGCTTCCATGGTCGATATGGAAGCCTTTGCCGCGGCTCGGATTCTTCAGGCCGGAGGCGTCCCCTGGCTCGTCCTCAAGGCAGTCAGCGATGATGCTCAAACGGCGATCGAACCGCGCATCGCCCGTCTGCTGCAGCCTGATGGCAGCGTGAAAATCAACGCTCTGTTCTGGCTACTGCTGACACATCCGTCGTTGCTTCGGGATCTGATCGAGCTGGGAAAAAGCAGCACCGGAGCGATGGACGCGTTGCTGCAGGCGGTGCGTCAGCTGCTTGCCGGTCAGGTCTCCGCCTCTTCTGGCTGAATGACTTTCTGGCTGGCCGTCAATTTGAGACAATACGATCGTTCACGAGGTTCTGGAGGTTAAGATGGCAAAGCAGGTGCAGGACTGTCTACGGGAGTGGATTTGCTCACGGGTGGATGAACCGGTTGTCTCGTGGATCGATGAGACGACGCAGAGGATCTCCGATGGGGATCTGAAGCAGCTTTATCTGCGGTTCGGTCTGGCGGCTCGGAAGGTGCCGAAGCTGGACCTCAACCCGAGTGAAGATGAGCTGGCCTCGGCGGAAGCAGTCCGTCCCGGCTGGAAGCCCGGGAACTGGAGTCTGCTCGATGCGGTCCGGACTCTGTTTGTGCTTTCGATTCCCGCGACCGATGAGCAGCAGTACGTGGCGACACTTGACCGGCTGTTCGCGGCAGGGGAGGTTCATGAGCTGGTGGCACTCTATCAGGCGTTGCCCCTTTATCCCTTTCCGACTGCGCATGTGAACCGCACCGGCGAAGGAATCCGCACGAACATGCGGAGCGTGTTCTGCTCGGTCGCCCATCGCAACGTCTATCCATCGGAGCAACTTCCGGAAGGTCTCTGGAATCAGATGGTGTTGAAGTGCCTGTTCGTCGAAGCGAGTCTGTTTCCGGTCGTCGGCCTGGAGGAGCGGAACAATGTGACGCTGTCGCAGATGCTCAGCGACTATGCTCACGAACGCTGGGCCGCCCGACGAACGGTCCATCCGGAACTCTGGCGGTGTGTCGATATCGATCGCTATGAACCCGCAGCGGCGGATCTGGAACGAGTCCTGACCGAAGGCAACGACGTTGAGAAGCAAGCCGCCGCTCTGGCTCTGAAAGATCGGACGTCTCCAGCTGCTCAAAAACTTCGAGAAGCGAATCCCGAACTCATGGCGAAGGTCAACTCGAGTGAAGTGACGTGGGAAACGGTCTATCACCAGCTGTTTGACTGATCCGCTTTGGCGCAGTGCCCGCATGTCGTGGCAGGCCGGTTACCGAGACGAGAGGGCGTTGATCACTACTGCGACGGCATAATTCGCAGGTTCGGGACGCGGGCGCGTTGGAGTTCTTTCTCGAGAGTCTGGTTGTTCTGGTCCGTCGTGCGGACTTTCATGCCCGGCTCCAGAATGTCGAGATTGGTCATGATGACCTGATCGCCCGACTGCAGTCCCCCGGAAACCAGGCGAATCGACTGGATGTCGGTGACTTTTTCGATCGGTGCGTTCTGTACCTTGCCGTCGCGAACAATGAGTACGGAGTCGTCGATCACCGCATCTCGCGGGATGGGCACGACGTTGCGGTGCACGGGCCCCTCAATCTGCACGGTGACGAATGTGCCCGGCAGCAAGGGGGAATCGTATCGTTCGTTGTCGACGACAATGAAGACATCGACAGTTCGCGTTTCCACATCGGCGACAGGAGATGCGCGGGTGACCACGCCGATCCATTGCGCATCCCGTGTGCTGCGAGACGAGAGGATGGCCCGCGGATAATCTCCTTGTCGAATGCGCGGCACCAGTTTCAGGTAGTCGGTCATCGCCACGCCGATCGGAATCTCGACCTGCTGCGGGCTGGTCACTGTCACGAGGGGATCGCCGACGCGGACGTACTGACCACGTTCAACATTGATGTCCGACAGCTGCCCGTCGATAGGCGACATGACAGCGGTCCGTGCGAGATCGAGTTTGGTGAGATCGAGATCGTTTCGCTGGGTCCGCTGGCGGGCTTCGATCTGGAGAATCTTTTGAGGCATCAGCGCGAGTTCGGTCTCGATCTGAACCCTGGCATCTTCGTATCGGCGGAGATCAAGTTCGGCCGTTGTCAGGTCGCTCGAACTGGCGATGCCCTGTTGGACGAGAGACTGTATCCGTTCGAACTCTTTCTGATAGGCCTCGAAGTTCTTGCGAGCGATCGCCAGACGCGTTTGCAGATTGGTCTGCTCCTGCTGGAGCCGGGCGAGCTCGGCTTCGTTTTCGTTGAGCAGATCCTCGGCCTGTTCGACTCGTTCCTGGTAGGTCTGGGGATCGATGCGGGCGATCAGGTCGCCTCCGGACGGACGGGACACGCCGTCCGTGCCGGTTTCAAAAGTCGCTGCGGTGACCTGTTGCCCGATCTTCAGCGGCTTCATCGTTTCCACGATTTCTCCCGCCACCTGAGCCGACAGGACCACTTCCTGCATGGCACGAGCGGTGCCAAACGCCGTGACGAGTTCCTGAACCGTTGCCGTTTCAGCCGCGAATGTCTGCACGGTCTGAATGCGTTCAACAGGCTCGGCCCGCTTGGGGGCTTCCCGCATCGAAGCGATCAGATAGGTGACGAACAACCCGCCTGCCAAAAGCCCGACGACGAGAAGCACGGAAAGGAAGCCGCTCGCGATCCCGCCTCCCGAATGCGACTTTCGCGGGCGAGCCGGGGGGGACGGCTTTGCGTCCTCGTTCGTCGCGTCGTCGGCGGTGCCAGGAGATTCGGCGACCGTAGGATTATGCACGGAAAAGTCCTCTGACCGGGTGGCAATGTCTGAATGGGCAGGCAAAATAGTCGCCTGATTATAGTCGTTTCCTGAGTTTCGTCAGTATCGAATTTTTATGCGTGTATTACGGATCGACAATCTGGAAGACGATCGACTGGCGGTCTATCGCGACGTGCGAAACAAGGCTTTGCCACGGCAATCGGGCTTGTTTGTCGCCGAAGGGTGGCGTGTGGTCGACCGACTGCTGGACAGCGGAATCCCCGTGGAGTCGGTCCTGATCAGCGAGCGTCGAATTGACGCACTCGGTCCATTATTCGCTGAGCGGGCGACAGTGTTCGCGCTCGCACAGGCCGAAGCCGAGAAACTGGTCGGATACAACTTTCATTGCGGAGTGATGGCCTGTGCGAGACGGCCGGAGAATCGATCTCTCGAGTCGCTGACAGGCAACCCCGGTCTTATTCTCTGTTGCCCGCAAATGACTTCCCCCGACAACTTGGGTTCGCTGGCCAGGCTGGCTGCCGGGTTCGGCGCAGCCGGTTTGCTGCTGGGAGAGAGCTCGTCCGATCCGTGGTTGCGGCGGGTGGTGCGCGTCTCGATGGGAACGATCTTCGAGCTGCCGATTCGCGTGTCGCCAGATCTTCTGCGGGACCTGCTCGTTCTCCGCGAACAGAACTACTGTCTGCTCGGGGCGGAACTGACCGAGACCTCAAGGCCACTCGAATGCTTTGGTGATGACGGCTGGCGTTTGGACATGGTTCTGCTTCTGGGAAATGAAGCGGAGGGGATGCCGCCGGAATTTCTCGACATGCTTGACGCGACCTATCACATCGAAATGACGAACCAGGTCGACTCCATCAACGTCACGCACGCGGCGGCGGTTTTTCTTTATGAGATGACCCGCAAGGACAAAAAATAGGGCACCGCTGTCATCAGCGATGCCCTACCGGAGCTAGCCCTTAAGAACAACGAATTAATTGTTCGGCCGGGTTGACGAGCTGAAGAGATTCGTCGGCTCTTCCTCGCGGACCGGCTGCGAGGTGGCGTCACTGGTCAGTTCGAGTGAGAACTGCACCTGATCATCCGAGTTGGCTTTGGCTCGGATGTACCACGTCACCTGATCGCCGGGAGCGAGCGTCTTGATCTTTCCGAAGTTCAGCTGACCATTGTTGAAGGAGACTTTTGAAGCTCCACGACCTTCAACAAACTCCATTGACCGTGGCAGGGTTCCGGTCAGGCTGATGTTGGTATCCTTCGCGGTCCCCTGGTTTTTGACGCTGACTTCATAAACGGTTTCGTCTCCAACCGGAACCGGGTCGACCTTGTCGACGGCTTCAAGTCGGATGGCCGGGACACCCTCGACATTCGTGGTGACTTCTTTCTCGACGGCTTTAACGCAGTAGCCATCGGCCTTGGCCTGAACCGTCAGTCCTTCCATGGGATTATGCACGAGCATTTCAACCGTGTAACTGCGAGTCTCTCCTGCTTTCAGGCAGCCGATCTCGATCAGCTGACCTTCCTGCAGTTCGCCGTTGTTAATCGACATCTCGGCGACTTCACTCGGTACGTTGATGATCAACCGTGTGTCCATCACCGGAGCGTCACTCGGGTTGGAAACATCGATCTTGTACTGAGCTCGGCTGTTCGCGTAATGGGTGCCGGGCTGTTGAACAGCAACCTTCAGCTGTGGCTGGAGCACTTTCAGTTTCAGCCCGTCCGAAGTCCGAGCTTTCAGTTCGCCAGCAGTTGCTTTCACGGTGATCTGGGAGTCCTGCTTCAGGGCCTGCGGATCATGAACGTGAAGCTGCATCGTTCGTTTCACGGTCTGCCCCGATTCAATTGGCCCGACGTTGACAGTCTGGCTGCGGGACTGATTTTTCGCCGACATCGAAAGGCCCTGAGGCAGCTGGATGTCGATTTTAGCTGGCTTGGTCGGGCCCTCGCCGGGATTCCGGGTGGAAACGACCAGTTCGATCGTATCGCAGGTGTAGAAGCCGCTCACTTCCTGGCACGGCTCGTAGTGCAGGTTACGATCGACCTTCAGATCGGCAGTCAACTCCAGTTCAGGATCAACCACTTCAAAGGAGCTGCACATGGCGCTGCCGGAATTGAAATCCACCCAGAGGCATGACTGCACATTCCCGGCCTTGGGAGCGGTGGCGGCGACGGTGATTGTTTCCGACTGCCCTGGTTCCAGCACACCGATGGTAAAGTCGTACCGGGTCGGCGACTGAATATTGGCAGACGGATTCTGCGCCCGCATCGGTTGCGATCCGCTCTGCTTCTCGCGGGCCGCCTGGCCCTGTTCGGCTCCGGTCAGATTCTTCTGACTGGGGTTATTGGCGTTCTGATCCGAGTTGCCACTCTGGTTCTGAGCGGACTGGTTCTGATTACCAGATTGCTGACTGCCAGACTGCTGGCTGCTCTTGTTCTGAGACGAGGCCTGGCTGTTCGACTGGTTGCGTTTCCTGGCCGACTGGGATCCTTCCTGGCTGCCTGTCACTTGTTTGATCTGCAGCCCATTGCCCGACTTTTCGTGGACGACGATGCCGTGAACCGGAGCACTGCTGACGTTCTGCACCTTGATGCGGTACTCGAACGTGTCTTTGGCCCGAATGCGGTCATCGACGATGCGTGTTACCGACAGAACGTCTTCCCCACCGTTGTTCTGCAGTCGCATCTCGGACTGGCTGCGATCATCCGACTGCCGTTGCGCGGCCGCCTGCTGGCCGGAATCGGCGACCTGCCATCCCAATAGAAGCGCGATGGCGAAACTGAATCTTCCGTACATGTTCTCTCCTCCTGTTACGTCCGTAGCATGATGTTTACCTCCAGCATCAGAATGCTGCCCGCAAACGCCGGACTGCAGCGCGTATTCCATTCGCGGGTAAAGAATGGAATACGCAGGAATTGAACGTTTTGCGTGGGGGACGTCCGGAAAACGCTGCGGGGGAAATCCCCAGACGGGCATTAGGCAGTGGGACGAGATCGGCCAGTGCGCTCGCTGAAAAACCAGGCTGTCGCTTCAGTCCGCTGTCGTTGGTGCGGGAGCGTCCACGTTTTCGGCATCAGGAGTCGCCTCCGTTTCCGGCGGATCGGCCTGAACGGGGTTGTCTTCTTCGACCAGTGTGATGACCTGACCGGACGTGCCCATGCTGGCCGTCAGAGAATTGATCGTCCATCGGCCTTCGCTCAGAGTCGCTTTCACGAGCAGCCGAGCGGTTCCCTGGGGGCCGCCGATTGGAATCGTGCAATCAGCCGTGCCGTTCATATTGTCGTCGTCGGCTTCGAGTACCCCTTCGGTGATGAAGCCGCCTTCAATTGGCGCGCCGAGTTCTTCGGCGACCTGAGGATTCTCGCGGGCAATCTCCACAACTTTGCTGTGCAGCGGATTCTGACGAATCGTCTGCATCAGGTTGATGTAGATCAGTCCGACGCAGCCGCCGCAAAGGGAGAACAGCAGAGCGAGAACGATTGGGGTCATCAGGAGCTTGTGCTCCCAGGCCCAGTCGAGGAAGTAGGGGGAACGCGGCTTGGGGGAAGTTTCAGACAACAAACAGGTCCTCAAAGGATGGCAGCGAACAGGGACGGAAGCCGATTAGATTTCCGATGCGCCCTGCAGAGTCAGAATCAGTCGCCGCTTGCCGCCATGATTGCGGTGCTCACAGAGATAAATGCCTTGCCAGGTGCCGAGCAGGAGTTTGCCTTCCCGAACCGGGACGGTGAGCGAGGAGCCAATCAGTGCCGCTTTCACGTGAGCCGGCATGTCGTCCGAGCCTTCCACCGTGTGGACGTAGGGAAAATCTTCCCGGGCGATCTTGTTCATCGCCATTTCCAGATCGGTCTGCACATCTGGATCGGCGTTCTCGTTGATCGTCAACGAAGCCGAGGTGTGCATGATGTGCACGTGAAGCAGGCCGATCTCGACTTCCTCAAGTTGCGGCAGTGCTTCCCGGACGCGATCGGTGATCAGGTGAAAACCACGGCGGAATTCGGGCAGAGTCAGTTCGGTCTGGTACCACATTTCACAATTACTTTCCAGCAGAGTCGCTGCGAGCGGAATCCAGTTCGTCGCAGATCTCGGAGCACTGGGCTCGCCAGCGGAGCAAATGGTCGGCCAGCGTGATCGCGACCATGGCCTCGGCCATGGGAATGAACCGCGGCAGCAGACACGGATCGTGCCGGCCTTTGGTACTGATCGTGGTCGCTTCGCCCTCGCGATTAACGGTCTGCTGATCGCGAGACAGAGAACTGGTCGGTTTCACGGCTGCCCTGAGGACAATGGGTTGTCCCGTTGAGATGCCGCCCAGCATGCCGCCGTGACGGTTCGTTTTGGTGTCGATTCCCGGATTGCCGGGGATGAACTGATCGTTGTGTTCGCTGCCTCGCATGGTCGTGCAGCCGAAGCCGATGCCGTATTCCACGCCGAGGACCGCTGGCAGGCTGAACAGGGCTTTGGCCAGATCAGACTTCAGCTTGTCGAAGACCGGTTCTCCCAGTCCAGCCGGGATTCCTGTCGCGACGATCTCGGCTGCTCCCCCGATAGAATCCTGATCCATCCTCATCCGGTCGATCAGCTCAATCATCCGGTCGGCGGCTGCTTCGTCGGGACAGCGAACGATGTTGGGCGAGCCGTCACTCCGTTTCTCGACCTGTTCAAGAGTGACATCACCGGGATTGGCGATCTCGGCTCTGACGTCGCCGACCTGAGTGACATAGCCGATCACCTGGCCACCGCAGAGTTGGTCGAGGATTTTCTTGGCAACGACCCCCGCGGCTACTCGGACGGTCGTCTCGCGAGCGCTGGAGCGGCCGCCGCCACGGTAGTCGCGGAAGCCGTATTTCGCATCGAACGTGTAGTCGGCGTGGCCCGGACGATAAACATTGTGGATATTGCCGTAGTCCTTGCTCCGCTGATCCTGATTGCGGATCAGAATCGCCAGTGCGGTCCCGGTCGTGCGACCTTCGAAGACTCCGGCCAGAATCTCCGGCTCGTCGGCTTCATTCCGCTGGGTGACGATCTTGCTCTGCCCGGGACGACGGCGGTCGAGATCGACCTGCAGATCGGCCACGGCGAGTTCAATTCCCGGCGGGACGCCATCGATGATCACCACGTTTCCGGGGCCGTGACTTTCTCCGGCGGTTGTGATGCGGAACGAGTGTCCAAACGTATTTCCCGGCATGGTGTTCTGATTTCAACTGTGAACCTGAGGTCGATCTGGCCTGTCGGCTGATGGGAACTTTCGAAATCAGTTCCCCAGCGGCATTCTAACGAATCCATGGGCAGGAACCAGCCGCCCAAAGTTTTTCACGCCGCTTGACGGCCCGTCGGAATCGCGGACAATCCGCCGAAATTCGGGCCCATTTGAATGATGGAGCCGGATCAACGATAATCAGTCGCGGTTCGCCCGAGAAACCGTTCTCCGGCCCAGTTACTGGATTCCAGTCTCCTGTTTACAGAAGAAGAAACTACCTCGCCATGAAATTCTCTCCCGCCGTCTCTCAGCTTGCTCCCTCCGCGACGATTGCTGCTGCAGCCAAGGCGAAGGAACTGAAACAATCGGGAATCACGGTCTACGACTTCACACTGGGCGAGCCCGATTTCAACACTCCGGATCACATCTGTGAAGCCGCCACGAAGGCCATGTACGCTGGCAAAACGCACTACACGCCTGCGGGCGGCCTGCCGGAACTGCTTCAGGCGGTCTGCGATGCCGCGAAGCGGGATTATAACCTGGCGATCGAGCCCAAGAATGTGGTCATTTCCAACGGTGCCAAGCACTCGATCCACAACGTTCTGACCGCGATGTGCCATCCGGGCAGCGAAGTGCTGATCCCGACTCCCTACTGGGTCAGCTACAGTGCCCTGGTCGAGCTGGCTGGCGGCATCCCAATTCTGGTTGAGACCGACGAATCGGCCGGGTTCCTGCCGACGGTGGAGCAGATCGAAGCCAAGGTCACCGGTCGCACGCAGCTGATCATGCTCAACAGCCCGTCCAATCCGACCGGCGTCGTCTTTCCGAAAGAGTTGATGCAGGCCATCGGCGAACTGGCGGTGAAGCACGACTTCTACGTGATGTCCGATGAGATCTACGACAAGCTGATCTATCCCGGCTGGGAAGCAACCTGCATGATGACGCTGTCGGATGAGATCGCTCAGCGAACGATCATCGTGAACGGGGTCAGCAAAGCCTATGCGATGACCGGCTGGCGAATCGGTTGGACGATTGGCGATCCGGCTCTGATCAAGGCGATTAACAAGCTGCAGAGTCAGCAGACGTCGAACCCGTGCAGTGTCAGCCAGTATGCCGCGATTGCCGCTCTGACTGGCCCTCAGGAATGCGTCACCGAAATGCTGGCGGCCTTTACGAAGCGTCGCGACTACGTGCTCGGACGACTCCGTAAGATTCCGGGGCTCTCCTTCGCCGATCCGGGCGGAGCGTTCTATGCCTTCTTCAACGTCTCGGAGTACTTCGACAAGCCGCTTCAGAACGGTGTAACGGTCTCGAATGTTTCCGACTTCTGCACCGAACTGCTCGGCAACGCCCACGTGGCTCTCGTCACCGGAGACGCCTTCGGAGCTCCGGGTTACGCCCGCCTCTCGTTCGCCACCGACATGAACACGCTCGAAGCCGGACTGGATCGTCTCGAAAAGTTCCTCGCCGGTTAGAGCATGTCCTTGCTTCGCCTGCAGTTGCCTGGCGCCAATCGCCTGCCATGCTGAGTTAGCTCCTGGCAGGAAACGTTCAACAAATCGAGTGGCCCGGCCGTGATTGCGGCCGGGTTTCTTCATTGGCGGAGCTGGTTACGGCGTTGGAAACCCGGGGTGGACCCATTCGGTGGTGCCGTCGGACCAGTGCTCCTGTTTCCAGATCGGGACGGACTTTTTGATTTCGTCCATCAGGAACTGAGTGCCGGCGAAGGCCTCTGCGCGATGCGGGCTGCTCACGGCGATGGCGATCGCCGTTTCGCCGAGGTCGAGATGCCCCAGGCGATGAACGATGCCGACCCGTTTCAGCGGCCAGGACTTGCGAGCTTCCCCGACGAGACGCTGAAGTTCGAGAATGGCCATCTCGTGGTAGGCCTCGTAGGCCAGAGAATCGGTTTGACGCCCGGCGGTGAATTCACGCACGGTTCCGAGAAACAGAACAACCGCTCCGCAGGCCGGGTCCCGCACGGCAGCCGTCAGGGCTTCGTGATCGATCTCGGTTTCGGTCAGCTCGATCGTGAGATCGTTGTCCGGTGAATGATACAGACGGTGCTCCACGGCTTAACCTCCACTCACCGGGGGGATGAAGGCGATCTCATCACCCGGGTTGACTTCCGTCTCGCCGCCGCAGTAGCTGCCGTTGAGGGCAGTGAAGACCGATTTCAGATACGGAGCGAGCAAGGGGTATTCATCGGCGATCTGCTGTTTGACGTCAGCGATTCGCATGGCCTGTTGACAGATCAGTTGCGTTTCGCCGGTCCCGGCCACCTCCTTGAGCTGGGCAAAAAATCGCACGGTGATATTCGCAGTGGACGGCATGAGGCTTACTTCTGTGTGATGCGTGTCCGCTTGTCGGTTTCCAGGGACATCAGCCCGTAAGCAGCCGCCAGGACCTTCAGTGGGTGCAGAATCGGCTTCGTGGCGGGATGCTGCATCTGTAGCTGGCAGGCCGCACACTCGCTGCTGCCCAGGTCGAAACTGTCGTTGATCACGGCGTTGATCAGCCCTTCGCCGATCTTGACCGAGGTCTCGAAGTTCGCATGCGTCAGACCGAAATGACCCGCCATGCCACTGCATCCCTGATTGATGAAATGCAGCTTGAGTTCCGGAATCAACGACAACAGTTGAACGTACGGTTTCTGGTTCCGCAGCGACCGCTGATGACACGGTTCATGATAGGCGATCGTGTTGGGGGTGGGCGAGAACTTTGTCTTCAGAAGTCCCTGTTCATGCAACTCGACCAGGAACTGGCCCGCTTCGACGGTTTGCTTCGCCACAGCCTGAACGTCGGGATGCTTGAGCAGCATCGGATATTCCTGCCGAAGACAGACGGCACTGGCCGGCTCGATACAGAGGATGCGATGTCCTTCCCGGGCGTACGGACCGAGCACCCGGATGTTCTGCTCCGCTTTCAGGCGGGCAGGGCCCAGATCGCCGACATTGATCAGCGACATCCCTGAAACAACCTGATCTTCGGGCACAAGATAGGGGATCTCGTGGTGCCGCAGAATCGCTTCCAGAGCCAGCATCGACTGCGGATCGTGGTAATTGGCGAAGTAGTCGACGAACAGAATGACCGGCTTGGTGGAACTGTCATCGGGAGTGGTGGCGGCCTTCTTCCGATTCCGGCGGAGAACCTGCTCCAGATAAGGCTTCGAGGCCAGCTCGGGCAACTTGCGGCGGGAGTCGATGCCGATTGTCTTCTGCAGAAACCAGCGGCCAATCGGGCTGCGGAACATCTGATTGACAAGCCAGGAGAACCGCCAGCCGAATCCCGCGAGCCGATCGACTCGCGTCAGATACCAGTCGGCCCGGCTCAATCCCTGCTGCTGGACGGAGTTGGCCTTCGCCTCCAGCCACAGGTGAGGAATGTCGACTTCGCTGGGGCACTCCAGTTGACACTGCTTGCAGTTGAAGCAGGAGTTGAGCACCTCTTCCGGGCTGAGCGTTTTCAGCAGATCAATGGCTTCCGCCGGGTCGACCTGGGGGCTCTCAAACAGATAGTGGCGGATCGTGTTGGCTTTGCTCCGCGGAGCGGTGTACTCGTTACGGTCGATGTGGTGAAACGGACACATGCGGTACTGCGGCTGCTGTGTTTTGCACTGCCCGCAGCCGTTACAGGCGGAGGCTTCCACGGCCATGTCAGCCGGAGTCCAGTTGAGCTGCGTCGTGGCATTCGAAGAAAGTTGCACCAGATTGCCATCGGGCCGAAAGTGGCGAATCGACAGGTGCGGATCGCCGCTGATGATCTTGTCGGGATTCAGAATGCCGTGCGGATCGAACAGCTGCTTGATCTGTTGAAAAACGCGATAGAGCGGTCCGTACTGAGAGCGGATGAATGGCGTTCGTGAAAGACCATCGCCATGTTCGCCGGAGATCGAACCGCCCGCTTCGTTCACGATGCGATACAAATCGCGGGCGAGCGATTCGTACGTGTCCTGATTTTCCGTCGAAGGCAATTCAAGAAACGGGCGGAGATGCAGCTGCCCGCTTCCGGCGTGAGCGTACAACGATGCCGTGACCTGATAGCGCTGCAGAGTCCTCTGTGCATTGTGGAGGAACTCGCCAATGCTGGCGGGAGGAACCACGATATCTTCGATGAACGGCACCGGGCGGGCAGCTCCCTGAATGCGGGCCAGCAACGGCACCACCTGTCGGGGAAGCTTCCAGAGGTTCTCGACTTCGTCGATGGTAATGGCATGCAGGAGGATGCGAACGCCGGGCAGATCCGCTTCCAGATACTTCAGGAAGGAGTCGATCCGCTTTTCGAGTGATGCAGCCGTGGAGTCCTCGAAGGCGACAATCAGCGCGGCGGCGGCATGTTGCGGGATCAAATCGGAATAGGCGACGGAAGACTCCCGAGCCAGCGTCAGCAATCGACGGTCGAGCAGATCGCAGGCGACTGGTTCATGCTGCAGAATTCCGGCAACGCTTGCGGTCGCTTCATCAAACCGCTGGAACGCGAGCAGGAGCCCTTGTCGGTGTTGCGGAAGCGGCAACGTGTGCAGTTCTGCCTGAGTGCAGATGCCGAGTGTCCCCTCAGAGCCGACAAACAGCCGCGGGAAATCCAGAACGCCGCCTCGCAGCACGTTACGAACCATGTAGCCGGCGCAATTGCGTGGCAGAATCTGCTGATGAGACCGGATGAGCGATTCGTTCTCTTTGAGGATTCCAGCCAGCCGCCGCAGGATGACCCGGACACGGGCAAACTGATCATGATCCCCCGTCGTGAGAGCCGGAGTGGACCCGTTGAGTCCCAGGTCGATCAGCTCGCGCGATAGATTATGAAGTGAGCCATCGGAAAGCACGACGTTCAGCGACTTGACGTGATCCCGCGTCGAACCGACGCCGACCGCGTGGGCGCCGGCGGCATCGACGCCAATCATCCCTCCGATGGTCGTGATGGCCGCGTTGGACGGATCCGGAGCGTAATATCGACCGTGCTTAAACAGTTCCCGATTCAGGTCGTCAAGCACCACTCCCGGTTGAACCGTGACCGAACGCGAGTGGACCTCGAGAATTCGATTCATGGACCGGCTGAAGTCGATCACGATTCCCGTACCAAGACATCCGCCGGCCAGACCCGTCCCCGAACCGCGGGGCAGGACCGGAATCTGATGGTCAGCCGAGTAGCGAACCACAGTCGCGACGTCTTCTTCCCGCTCGGGAAAGACGATGGCCAGCGGCGTTGACTGGTGAAGGCTGGCATCGGTGGCGTAGAGCGCGAGCGTACCGGGATCGGTCCGGATCAAACCGGGAAGCAGGCCACCGAGATCCTCCTGGATCTGCTGACTGAGTCGCTGTTGTTGCTCGGGTGTGTATCTACGCACGTCGGATCAGCAGGAGCGTGGTGGAACATTGCAATGAGAGAGGGCGTTCTGACCGCGCAAAGCGACCGTTCACGGGCTCCAGAGTGTCCCTTGGACGGCTGGAATCATCTCGAGAGAGCTTGAGCGGCAGCTTCGCGCCGGGCGGAGCGCGGTGAATGGTATTATAAGGGGCGGCCCGGACAAGAATAAGATTCTCCGGGTGTTATTCCGCCGAATTTCGAGGCCGCTTTGTCGTAGTCGCGCCAGTCGAAACCCGCTTCCGCCGGATTTCCTTCGCAGTCTGCCCGCCCTGCGTGACTGGACAAGTCGTTCGTGGCGACATTCAGACTTCCCAGCCGACTTCGGCATGCGATTCACAGAATTCGGCGATCCGCTTCAGAAAGATCGCCGCGTACTGGTCCGCCTTTTTCTGTCCGACACCCTGAATTCCCAAGAACTCGGAGAGATTTGTGGGACGTCGTCGAACCATGTCGATCAGCGAGGCGTCGCCGAAAACGATGAAGGGAGCGATTCCCTTTTCGGAGGCGAGATCGCGGCGGAGAAGACGGAGTTCGTCGAAAAGTTCCCGTTCCATCGGGGAGAGCTCGGTCGCATCCGGTTTGGAAGCACGGGACTTCTTCTCCCGGGCAGCGGCCTGAAGCAATCTCGGGGCGTAGTCGCCGTTGAAGACTTCCCGGCTCCTCGGCCCCATTCCCAGCGTTTGGTATTCTCCCTGACGAACGAGGCAGTCCTGATCGATGAGTTGGTCGATCCACTCGCGGATCGTTGTCTTGCGATAACCCTGCAGCAGGTTGTACGTCGACAGTTCGTGATGACCGTTATCGAGGATTCGCTGGTCTTTGGATCCGGTCAGAACTCCGGCAACGTAATCGGCTCCGAATCGCTGATCGACGCGGTAGACGCAGGAGACGATTTTCTGAGCCACGACCAGTGAGTCGTCCATTACTTCGATTTCGCCCAGGCAGACATCGCACGCGCCACAGTTCTCGACCTCAAACTCCTGCCCGAAATGCTCGACGAGGGCTTTATGTCGGCACTGCAGTGAATTGCAGAAGCGCGACTGCAGTCGGAGCTGTTCTTCCGCCGCCTGTGCCGCCTCGCCGGTCAGGTCATCGAGCATCCGCCGCCAGGTAGCGAAGTCGTTCCCGCTGTGGAACAAAACGCATTCGGAAGGCAGACCATCGCGTCCGGCTCGGCCTGTCTCCTGTTGATAGTTCTCAATCGACTTCGTCGCCGAGGCATGCAGAACATAGCGAACGTTCGGTTTATCGATGCCCATTCCGAAAGCGACCGTCGCGACGACGATGTCGGCTTCTTCATTGAGAAAGGCTTCCTGAGCCCGTTGCCGCACCTCGTTTTCGAGACCGGCGTGGTAGGCGACCGCCCGATGACCCGATTCCTGCAGTTTGGCGGTCAGCTCATCGACCTGGCGGCGACTGATGCAGTAAATGATGCCGGCTTCGTCGGCATGGCGGTCGATGACGGTTTTGACCTGATCGTGGAGTTTCTTGCGACGCTGGACGCGATAGCTCAGATTCGGGCGATCAAAGGAGCCGACGAGAACCAGCGGGTCGTGGAGATTCAACTGGCGGCAGATGTCGTCACGAACCTGTTCGGTCGCCGTAGCGGTGTAAGCATGAAAATCGATATCCGGCAGATGTTCGCGGAGTTCTCCGAGCAGGCGATACTCCGGCCGGAAGTTGTGTCCCCATGAACTGATGCAGTGGGCCTCATCGACCGCGACGGCGGAAATCTTCTGTCGCTTCAGAAAGTCGATCATCTTCTCGGTGCAGAGCCGTTCCGGAGCCGCATAGAGCATTTTGAGCTCGCCCGACTCAACCCGGCGGACAATATCACGGCGTTCCTCGAAAGACAGTGAACTGTTCACCGCTGCTGCGGGAATGCCGATCTCGGTCAACGCATCAACCTGATCCTTCATCAGGGCGATCAACGGGGAGACCACCACCATCAGGCCCTCGCGAATCAACCCGGGAACCTGATAACAGAGCGACTTGCCGCCGCCAGTCGGTAACACGACCAGCGAATCGTGCTGCGACATCACCGCTTCCATGGCCTGTTGTTGCAGCGGCCGGAAGTTCGGATATCCCCAGTATTGCTTCAGCGCGTCCCGCAGGGCGGATTCGTGTTGTCCGGCGGTCTCTTCAGAACTCACAGGTCTCGGCTTGTGGCAGGGGGAGGGAAGGGGTTCGATCACGTTGAAACGTCGGAGACGAGGAGTCCGCGAAAAGTTTCCTGATCCGGTTGCTGGATCATTTCCGGCGGTCCAATTAGCATCTCGCCGACACGACGTTATGATAGTCTCTCGATTGAGAGATCAGGAAACAAGTGTTCCTCTGCCCCCTTGAAATCGGCGGAGTCGAATACCGAAAACTGCTGCAGCAGGCAGCGATCGAAATCAGAGCCCGCACCGGGCACAAGGCTTGAGCGAATGACGGCAAACCCTCGGATCTGTGTACTCCGGGCTCCTGGCACAAACTGTGATCCTGAAACGTGTTACGCGTTTGACCAAGCGGGGGGAGCCGCGGATAATGTCCATCTGTTTGAGCTTTTGGAAGCTCCGCAGAGGCTGCGAGATTACCAGATTCTCTGTATTCCCGGCGGCTTCAGCTATGGAGATGACATCGGAGCCGGCGTGATTTTCGCCGCTCAGATTCGTCGCCAGCTTGGCGATCTGCTCCACGAACATCTCGATCGTGACACGCTCACCCTGGGAATCTGCAACGGGTTTCAGGTGCTGCTGAAGTCGGGCATTCTGCCTGGCGGATCGAAGGACTGGACACCCGGTCCGGAATATCAACGCCAAGCGACGTTGACCTGGAACAATAATGGCAAATACACGGCTCGCTGGGTCGAACTGGTGGCCGACAGTCCACAGAACGTCTTTCTCAAGGGGATCGACCGCATCGAGATGCCGCTCGCGCATGCCGAAGGCAAACTCTGCGTCGCCGATCCTGCGCTGGTCGATGCCTGGCGGGACAATTCACAGATCGCTCTCCGCTACTGCGACACTTCCGGTAAACCGTCCGACGATATCCTCGACGAGCAGTTCAATCCGAACGGATCGGTCGCCAATATCGCCGGTCTGGGGGATGCCTCGGGACGCGTTCTGGGGCTGATGCCGCATCCGGAACGCTTTATCAAGGCCACCCACCACCCGCAGTGGACCCGCAAGAATCTGTCGGGTGAAGGTGACGGCCTCAAGCTCTTCCAGAACGCGGTCCAGTACTTCGCTTAATCGGGACGATGTCGAACGGCAGGATAACGGAGTCACAACGACCCTCGTGAAGTGCGTGCTCGAACGGAGATCATGCGGCCCCCAAAGGCTCTAGTGCGGATGGCGCAACCTCCTGTCGCTGCGCAATCCGGCCGTTTGACGGCCGGGCTTCGCTCGGAGGGATCCTCTGTTTCTCGCACACGCTGTGCCGTTCCGACAAGGTATTGACCCTGCTTTGAGCGTTCGCGTATATTCCGCGCCGCATCGCCGCCCGTACCTCACCCCTTAAGTCAGGATGACGATTCTCCATGGTGAAGTTGAAGAAGGACTACGCATCCTTCCGTACTCGTCCGGCACGTACTCAATACCTGCACGACCAGTTTGGAAGCGTTCTTAAAGGCAAAATCCTGGATGTCGGCTGCTATGAAGCGCCGCTTCGCGAGATGCTGCCCAACGAAGACTATCTTGGAATTGATATCGTCGGGAAGCCGGATCAGGTCGTCGATCTGGAGAAGGCCGAATCCCTGCCGTTCCGAGACGGATCGTTCAACTGCGTGATCTGTATCGAGGTGCTGGAGCATCTCAACAACCTTCACGATATGTATCAGGAGCTGTTCCGCGTCAGCAGCAGCGACGTGATCGTCTCGCTGCCGAACTGCTGGTGCGGTGCCCGTCAGAAAGTGGGTCGAGGCAACGGAGAGATCCTGCACTACGGCCTCCCGCATAAAAAACCGGTCGATCGTCACAAGTGGTTCTTCAATGTGACCCAGGTGGCGGAATTCTTCTCAGCGGCCTGCCCGGCGGAGTATGAGCTTGTTGACGTCCGCGTCGTCGAGAAGCCTCGAAGCAAGGCTCTTCAGCTGTTGCGGAAGTTCTGGTTCTCGACCAAAGCTTACGACAATCGCTATGCCCACACCGTTTTCGGCGTGTACCGACGACGTCAGGCCCAGAAACTGGCCGCGTAAGCATCCAGCGTTTCTGAAAACTGTTTTTGTATCAACGCAGTCCCGATCAGGATGACCCAGGATGCGGCTTCACAAGCAAGATGTTTTCCCCGGCTACATGACCCAGGCGATTGGTTTCTTTAAGGACCAGCCAGCCGGGCAGCACATCCTCGATCTGCCTGCGGGAAACGGCAAGCTTACGGCTGCCCTGCGGGATCTGGGGCACACGGTCACTCCAGCGGATATCAATCTGCAGAAGAGCGACTTCGTTTATGCCGATATGACGAAGCGGCTTCCTTTCGACGATGAAACCTTCGACGGCGCCATCTGCCTCGAAGGAATCGAGCACGTTCTGAATCCGTTTCTGCTGCTCGGGGAGCTCATTCGTGTCTCCAAAGTCGGCGGACATGTTGTAGTCTCGACGCCGAATATCATGAATATGTGGTCTCGACTGCAGTTTCTGTTTACCGGCACCTTCTATCAGTTTCATCCCGCACAGCTGCACGATTACGAGCCGGAAGAGGCGGTCGATCGCTTTCATATTTCGCCGATGTCCTATCACACGATGCGCTATCTCGGCGAGTATTTCGGCGCGGATGTCGCCGAGGTACGTGGTGACAAAGCCAAACGCGGCTTCCTGGCTCCGCTGTACATGGGGATTCAGGTTGCCGGTTCGTTCTGGTCTCGCTCGCTGTATTTCTCGAAGAAGTACGAACAGTACCGGGAACGCAATGCGCGAATTCACCAGCAGTCGAATTCCTGGCCGGCCATGACGGGACGCTCCATCGTGATGGTCTTTGAAAAGAAGCGATCCACCCGGGTCGTTCCCACGGATGTGTTCTTGAGCGAGGACGCGGTGAAGGCCGCCTGATTGCCTTGTGACTCACGCGGGCCCTGCCTGCCGTTTCAGCAGGTGACAACCGGGAAGTGGGTCGCCGTGCTGACTTGTTCCGGGCATGTGAAGCGGAAACTCTCCCACAAGCGTTGTGGGTCCATCAGATCTAATCGATTCGAAAGAGTTCGGAAACCGGGATTGATCGATTTCGCGGTTCTTTCGTATAAGCCGACCGTGTCATCGGAATCTCACTTCGCCAGGAAATACATCGCATCGATTAGACGCCCTTGCGGCTGAGCAGGAGGAACAATATGCAGTCTGCAACTCAGCCGCCGTTCTCCGCCGCGGTGATCT
Organism: Rubinisphaera margarita; assembly: GCF_022267515.1. Classification (NCBI taxonomy): domain Bacteria; kingdom Pseudomonadati; phylum Planctomycetota; class Planctomycetia; order Planctomycetales; family Planctomycetaceae; genus Rubinisphaera; species Rubinisphaera margarita. The sequence continues at coordinate 148,867 of NZ_JAKFGB010000020.1, forward strand.
GCTACAACGAAGAAAAGCATATTGCCAACAGCCTCGGTTCACTCACCTGGTGCCAACAGGTCGCTCTGGTTGATTCCGGGTCGAACGACCGCACGCTTGAGATTGCCGCCGGATTTCCGAACGTCGAGATTCACACGCGGCCTTTCGATACCTTCATCAAACAGAAGAACTACGCTCTGTCGCTTTGCCGCAATGAATGGATTGTCTCGCTCGATGCCGATGAAGTCCTGACCGACGAGAACATCGCCGAGATCGCCGAGCTTCCGCTCGATGTCGCTGGTTATCGCATTGGCCGCCGCTCGTTCATCGGCGACCAGGAGATTCGCCACGGCACCTGGAGTCCGGATTACCAGCTGCGAATCTTCCGCAAGTCCTGCTCGCAGTGGGGCGGAACGAATCCTCACGAGTCGATTCAGATTCACGGCGAAGTCGGGCGGTTGAAGTCGAGAATGCTGCACTACAGCTACGACGATTTCGATCAGTTCATTGCCCGCAACACGAAGTACATCCACATGATGGTCGACCATCTTGAGCAGACAGGTCGAACGACCAATGCCGCCGAGCCGTACGTTCATTGTGTCGGTAACTTTCTGAAGGCCTACTTTTTGAGAAAAGGGTTCCTCGACGGTGCAGCAGGGCTGTTTCTGGCTCGCCATATCGCCGGAGGATCGTTCCTGAAATACCGACTGCTGGCTGAGCGAACCCGCGAACGGCGAGCCGCCTGAATTTTTTTGTCCCGAGGGAGTGGCGAATGCCGACGATTTTCAAAATTGCAGGAAGCACCGTGCAGTCTCTGAAAGAGAAGATGAAGACTGCCCGCAAGTCAGCTCGTCTCCGCAAGACCATGCGTGATGTCGATCCAGCCGACCTGGCGATCATCGAACGTGTTTCGCCTTTTACGATGCTCAGCCCGGATCGGATCTATGCGTTCATTCAGGCCACGCAGCATGTGACCCATGCCGGAATCCCCGGCGCGATCGTCGAATGCGGCGTCTGGAAGGGCGGGGCGGTCATGTCGTCGTTGCTGGCCATGCGGAATCTCAACCGCAGCGACCGCGACTACTACCTGTACGATACCTTCGAAGGCATGCCGAAACCTTCCGCAGCCGATAAGAAGTTCGATGGTGAATCGCTGGGTCAGGCCTTCGCGGACCGACAGTGCGGCGAAGATTCTTCGGACTGGTGTCGCGGAGAGTTTGGTGAGGTCCACGAGAATGTACTCGGCACCGGATACGATCCGAGTCGAATTCAGTTCATCAAGGGCAAGGTCGAAGACACGATTCCGGAAACGCTGCCGCAGCAGATTGCCGTTCTTCGGCTTGACACCGACTGGTACGAATCGACGCGGCACGAACTGGAACATCTCTATCCACTGCTCGCTCCGGGCGGTGTGTTGATCATCGACGACTACGGACATTGGCAGGGTGCTCGACAGGCGGTCGATGAATATTTCGCCGCTCACTCGATTCCTATGCTGTTGCACCGGACGGACTACACCGGCCGCATCGGGATCAAGGCGGCTTAGGGCAGGAAAATCGAGTGCCATGCAGGCAGCGTGGAAGTCATTGAGACATCGGGATACGGCCGCGGTGATCTCACACGGATTGATAAGCTGAAATTTAGCACCATGCCGCGCGAAAGCGTGGGTATGGCACCCGGCGGAACTACGACACACGGTTCGACATCGATTTTGAAAGGACTCAAGCCGATGCGACGATGCTCGGAAACACTGGAAGCGGAAATGACGCCTGGCGAACAGGAGTTTCTGCGGAACCTCGTGCGGAACGAGAACTTTACCGGCTCGCACCTGGAGATCGGCACAGCCGCCGGCGGGACGCTCTGTCGGATGATGCAGTGCTTCTCAGACGAAGCCCGCCCGCGATTCGTGGTCGTCGACCGGATGACCTACTTCCCGAATCAGCAGGGGATTGTCCACGAGAATCTTCGGAATCACGGCCTGAATCCGGAGACGGTCGATTTTCGGACCGCGACCAGCAGCGAAGCCTTCCAGACTGCAAGCCGGCAGGAAGATCGTTTCGACTTCATGCTCGTCGATGCGTCGCACAAGATCCGAGCCGTCATGTCCGACCTGAAATGGACCCGACTGCTCAACGTGGGTGGAGTCGCCTGTTTTCATGATTATTCCGACAAGTTTCCCGGCGTGAAACTGTCGATCGACCGCTTCCTCGCGCAGCATTCGAACTACGAGAAGATCGGGCATGTCGATTCTCTTCTCGCGATTCGGAAGAAGGCCGCCTCATCGACCGCGGAAGTCTCATTCAACGACAGTGCCTATAGCGTGTTGATGTTCGTTCCCCTGGAAGTCGACCGTAAGATCAAAAAATGGAAAACGCGTCAGCGCAAGGCAGCCTGAACGTCGGGCCGAACGCGGTTCCATCGGTCTCGTCCTCCTCAATCGCCGCCAGATCGCAATCTGAGACGAGTGATTCCGGTCGCCTTCTGCGCCTCGATTCCGCACGACGGTCGTCTGCGGCGCGAACGCTGCGGGTGGCCCTCATTCGGCAGCAGTTCCGACTCGATGGAGGTGGCGAACGGATCGTCGCCCAGATGGCGCGCGTGCTGCATGACCACGGTCACGATGTCACTCTCATTGCTCGCAAGTGGTCCGGGGCGGCTGGATCGGTCCTGAAATGCGATCCACCAAAGTGGACCCGCGTCCAGCGGGAACGACGTTTCGCTGAAGAAGCGATGCAGATCGCTCAACGGCAGAAGTTCGATCTGGTTCAGAGTCACGAACGTATTCCCGGCTGCCAGGTGTACCGGGCCGGCGACGGAGTGCATGCCAGCTGGCTTGAGCAGCGATCTCGGACGTTGTCCGGCTGGCGTCGCCGATTGCTACTGCGAAATAACTATCATCGTTACGTTATGCGTGCCGAGCGTCAGATGTTCGAGCATCCGAAACTCACCACAGTCATCTGCAACGCGAGAATGATTGCCGATGAGATCGTGGAGCGGTTCGAAATTGATCCGGCAAAACTGCAGGTCATCTACAACGGCGTCGATACCGATCGCTTTCATCCGGAACTGAAGTCTCATCGACAGCAGATCCGTGAGCAGTATCAGATCGAACCGGATTCCCCGCTGGCGGTCTTTGTTGGCTCAGGATGGGAACGCAAAGGGCTCGCCGTGCTGCTGAAAGCGATGCGCCAGGTTCCGGCAATGAACCTGATCGTCGTCGGGCGGGACAAGTCTCATCGGCAGTTCGAGAAGCAGGCGGAACAGTGCGGTATTGCTGCTCGCATTCGGTTTGCCGGCGTGCAGCCAGATGTGGCTCCCTATTACGGAGCAGCTGATCTGTTTGTTCTGCCAACACTCTACGATCCATTTCCTAATGCCGTGCTCGAAGCAATGGCCAGCGGGTTGCCGGTCCTTACCACGGACACCTGCGGCGGAGCCGAGTTTATCCGGGATGGAAACAGCGGCTACGTGCGGGATGCTCTCGATACGGACGGCTGGATCGACGCATTGCAGGCCTGCTGCGATTACGATCGCACTCAACAGATGGGGCGCGAATCCCGACGGATCGTCGAGCCGCACACAAGTCTAGCGATGCAACAGCAGTTGACTTCGCTCTATGAACGACTCTTGCAGGAAGCAAAATCATGACCGGTCGTCGCCTGAGAATCGTCCACACGGAAAGCTCTTGTGGCTGGGGTGGGCAGGAAGTTCGCATTCTGACCGAATCGCAGGGGATGCTCCGTCGCGGACACGATGTGCATCTTGTCTGCTGTCCGGAATCGATGATTGCCGAGAAGGCCGCCGATTATGACGTCCCGGTCACGACGCTGCCGATCCGCAAGCGAAACTTTCAGGGGCTGACGGCCGCTCGGATGTGGCTGACGCGAATCGAAGTCGACGTGATCAACACGCACAGTTCTTCCGACAGCTGGCTGTTTACTCTGGCCAGCCGGTCGCTGCTGCGACGCCCCCGCATTGTTCGCACGCGTCATATCGGAGCTCCGGTGAAGGCGAATCCGGGTTCGAACTGGATCTACGCCAATGGAGCCGATCATGTTGTCACGTGCGGGAACAATATGCGAAAGGCTTTGATCGATCGCAATGGTGTCTCGCCGGTTCGCTCAACTTCGATTCCGACCGGCATCGATCTGGAACGGTTCACGCCAGGCGACAAAACAACGGCCCGGGAAGCTCTCGGCCTGCCCGTCGATCGTAAGATCGTCGGAATCGTTGCCGCTCTCCGACGGGAGAAGGGGCATCAGTACCTGTGTGAAGCAACGCGGATGCTCGATCGCAAGGATTTCGACCTGCTGATTGTCGGGGACGGTTTGTCGAAAGATCTGCTCGACAAGTGGATCAGCGAGAACGGTCTGCAGGAACGGGTTCATCTGGCCGGAAACCAGAAGGATGTCGTGCCTTTTCTTTCGGCAATGGACATTTTTGTACTGCCATCATGGGGCATCGAAGGGGTGCCACAGAGTATCATGCAGGCCATGAGTTGCCGCCTCCCGGTCATTTCGACGACCGTAGGAAGTATCGAACAGGCGGTTCTGGATGGCAAAACCGGCCGACTCGTGCCGCCTCGCGATGCCCGAGCCCTGTCCGATGCCATGCAGTTCCTGCTCGATGACGAGCGTGTCTGTCAGCAGTATGCCGAAGCGGGGCGACAACGAGCAATTGAGGAGTTCAGCATCGATCGGATGCTCGATCGCATGGAGGCTGTGTTTCAAGACGTGATCCCGGTCCGGCGACAAGCGGCGTAGTTTTCGATCACTGAGGTGCCAGCAGGTGCGGGTGTCACCCTGGTCCCGGCAGTGACGATGCGCACTGGCTCGTGCCGGACGTATTCCGGAAAGCAAAGACCATGACCACAGCCTGGAAGCCGGATGGCTATCATTCCGTCACGCCCTATCTGGTGATTAAAAATGCTTCAGCGGCGATCGAATTCTATAAAAAGGCGTTCGCGGCGACCGATGTTCTGAAGCTCGAATCGGACGGCAAGATCGCCCATGCGGAGATCCAGATCGGCGATTCTCGCGTGATGCTCGCCGATGAGCATCCGGAGATGGGGGTTGTCGGCCCGAATCCAGAGCAGGGGACCTCGTATTCGCTGATGATTTACGTCCCGAACGTGGACGAAGTGTTTGAGACCGCTGTCGCGGCCGGAGCGGAGGCGACGCGAACCGTCACCGACATGTTCTACGGCGACCGCTCCGGCACATTGACCGATCCATTCGGCCATGTCTGGACGGTCTCGACGCATCAGGAAGACCTCTCTCAGGAAGAAGTCGATCGCCGATTTCTGGCGATGCAGAATGGTCTTTCTGGCGAGATTGTCTGAGCGAGAAGGTCTGGACGCGATTCGCGGACCTCGCCTATACTCCGCCGCCTGCCGGACCGGGACGGTCCAGGCAGATTTCATCATGAACTGTCATCGCACGGAAGCGGGATCTCATGTCGATTATTGAGGGTTTTGTAAAGGTCTGGCCATATCTCCGCCGTTATCGGGGACAGATCGGAATGTCGGTCGTCTTCGCCGTGCTCGTCGGGATCCTCTGGGGCGCCAATCTTTCCGTAATCTATCCCGTGACCACCGTCCTGATGGAAGGCAATCTGCAGGACTACGTCGAAGGGCAACTCACCGAGTTGCAGGACCAGACGGTTGTCACGGAGACTCAGATCTCCGCAATCGATGACGAACTCTCCACCGGGTCCCTCTCGGAACTGGAGAAGGTCCGTCGACTCGAAACCAGAGCCGAACATCAGGAACGAATAGCGAGGGCGACCAGAAGCATTCACTGGCTGAACTGGTCCAAGGCCCACCTGTTACCGTGGGTTCCGAAGGATCAGTTCAATACGGTCGCTCTGTTATTCGGACTGCTCGTGCTCGCCACGGCTCTCAAAGGACTCTGCATCTTTGCGCAGAATATGCTTGTCGGCAGCGTGGTCGAAAAAACGACCATCGACATGCGAAAGGCCTGCTTCCGCAAATGTCTGTCCCTTGATTACCAGACGTTGTCGCTCGAAGGCACTCCGACTTTAATGTCGCGGTTCACCTTCGACCTGCAGGAATTGTCTTACGGTCTGTCTCTTGTCGGCGGACGCATGGCTCGTGAGCCGGTGAAGGCGATTGCCTGTATGGGAGCCGCGTTCTTCGTGAACTGGCGTCTCACTCTGCTGTCGATGCTGTTCGTTCCGGTCGCCGCCTACATGTTCATGCGGTTTGGCAAGATGCTCAAGAAAGCCAGCCATCGAATGATGGACAGCATGTCTCGCATCTATCAGGTTCTCGAAGAAACCTTGAACTCAATGCGCGTCGTGATCGCCTTTGGAAACGGTCGACGCCATCGTCGGAAGTTCCATCAGGAGAATCAGGTCTACTACGAAAAGGCGATGCGAATTCGTCTGATCGATTCCTTTACGAACCCGATCGTCGAACTGCTCGGCATGGGAGCGATCTTCGTGACCGTTCTGCCGTGCATGTACCTGCTGCTGCGAAAGACGACGACGATCTGGGGAGTCCAACTCGCCGACGAGCCGCCCGATATCCCGACGTTAATGCTGCTTTACACTTTCCTGGTCGGAACAGTCGATCCGGTCCGGAAACTCTCCACGGTGTATTCGAAGCTGAAACGCTCCGTAGTCGCCGCCGATCGTGTGACCACCTTCCTGGCCAGCGATTCCCGCATTCAGGAACCGATTACGCCGCGAGTGATGCCCCGACATACCAAAGAAATCGAGTTTCAAAACATTCGATTCGCCTACGCCAGCAAGGAAGACTCGAATCGTCCGGACGCCCTGGCCGATGTTTCGCTACGGATCGAGTTCGGCGAGAAGATTGTGGTGGTCGGCAGCAACGGGTCCGGCAAGTCCACCCTGGTGAACCTGCTCCCGCGCTACTACGATCCGTATCGCGGCCGCATTCTGGTCGACGGCGTCGATATCCGCGAGGTTCCCCTGCGGGCGCTGCGAAGCCAGCTCGGCGTCGTAACTCAGGACACGTTCCTGTTCAACGATACGATCTACGAGAATATTCGTTATGGCAACGTTGAAGCGACACGGCAGGAGGTCGAAGAGGCTGCCCGACAGGCTGGCGTGACGCAGTTCATTGAACAGTTGCCCCAGGGCTTCGAAACGATGATTGGCGAAAAGGGCGCAGGTCTTTCCGGCGGTCAGCGACAGCGGATTTCGCTGGCTCGCGCATTGATCCGCAAGCCGTCGATTTTGATCCTCGATGAAGCGACCTCGGCCATCGATTCGCAGAGTGAGTATCACATTCAACAGGCGCTGAAGAATCTTTCCTTTGAATGCACGACGTTTATTGTCACCCATGCAGTCAACCGCTCCCTGCTCGATCTGGTTTCCCGGATTGCCGTGATGCACGAAGGAAAACTCGTTGCCTGTGGTCGACACGATCAGTTGCTCGAGACCTGTCCGATCTATCAGGATCTGTTCCACGCCCAGGTTCGTCAGAAGGCTGCTTAGAGCATTTTCGTGCTTCGCCTGCAGTCGCATGGGCGCCCATTTCCTGCCCTGCTCAGTTTGCTCCTGCAAACGCCTGCCGGCGAATTTCGAATCTGTTCCAGCCCGTCAAATCGAAGCGACTGAACTGCACGGTCAACCGTGATCGTGCAGCGCTGGACACGACGGCTGGATTCTCGCCGGCAGCCAGTCGGAACGGTTCGCTTTGCCGATCCCAGCTGTTACAGTGGGCTGCTTCCGCACGACCTGTTCCCCCGCTGAAACGGCCTCATGTCCCTTCCGTATCTAATCCAGCTCGCACAGACGATTCAGTCAGGACTCTCGAAGTATCCCCCCGATCGCTGGGACCGGCATCGTGAGTTTTTGCTGGCTCAGCAATGCTCGGACGGTGGCTTCCGTGGACGCGAAGGAGACAGCGATCTGTATTACACCGGCTTCGCCGTCCGGGCGCTGACACTGATTGACGGCCTGACAGCCGAACTGCTCCTGCAACTGGACGGTTACCTTCGCACAGAGATCGACCGCACATACAGCCCCGTCGATGTCCTCAACTGGATCGCGTGTGCCGTGGCCGTGGAAATGGCCGGCGGTCCTGCGCTGCTCTCCGACGACGTCAAAACCAGGGACTGGCTCGAACGGGTCTTCGCGGATCTCGATCAGCTGCGATGTGAAGACGGAGGTTACGCCAAGGGGCCGGAGGGAAAACTCGGCTCGACCTATCAGACATTTCTAGTCGTGATGACGCACGATCTTCTGGCGCGGCCGATTGAGAATCAGCAGGCCATCGTTGACTTCATGTTCGATCGCCAGCGAGACGACGGCGGCTTCGTTGAGATCGCACCGATGAAGCGCAGCGGAACCAATCCGACCGCGGCAGCCGTGGCGACACTCAAGCTGTTCAATGCCGTCGATTCGGCTCTGATTGCCGATGTCCGCGACTTCCTCAAGGATGTCGAACAGGACGACGGCGGCATCGCCGCCAACACGCGGATTCCGTTCGGCGATGTCCTTTCAACATTCACCGCCCTGGTCGCCAAACGCGACCTCAATCTCGACCCGGGCGGGCTGCTGTTTTCTGCTCAGGATTTCGTCAAGCAGGGACTCGAGTTTCCAACCGGTGGATTCCGAGCCGCCCTCTGGGACGAACAGGCCGATGTCGAGTACACCTACTATGCTCTCGGCGTCCTCGGTCTGACGGCGGCTATTCAGCAGTAGAAAATGGCTGGTAGCACGGCATCCCACGCAAATGCTTCAGATTGGGAGTTTGCTTAGCCCTGTTCTGGCAACGTGGCGGCGATGGTACAGAGGCCGTTGCTTTCTTCTTCCCGATCGACGGCGAACTTGTAGGCGATCAACGTGGCACGGATATCAGCGAGCGAAAGACGCAGCTTGTTGTAGCTCGATTTTTGCAGGTCCCACCCCTCGGCGGTTTTGCTCAGAATCATGTCGTGCACGCTGACACGAGTGGGCAGATACTCCAGGAACGTCAGCATCAGTTTTTCCTCTTCCATTCGCACCGGGAGAATGCGATCGGTTCCACTGCGATCTTCTGACAAATCCCGGAACGTAAAGACGAGGCGCCCGTTTTCTTTGAGCCGATAGTCGCGCAGATGCTCGATCAGGGTGAAAACCTTTGCGGTCGACTGCAGATGAGTCAGCGTGTCACCCATGCAGACGATGACGTCGAACCGATCAGCCGCCTCGGACTGTCCGGCATGACGGAGCAAGTCTGCCTGTACGGTTTCGACGGGAAGATCACCGCTGCGCTCTCGGACCTCCTCCAGGAGCGTCGAACTGACATCAACGGCAGTGACGCTGAGCCCGCGGCGCGCCAGAGCAATCGTCTGGATGCCGGAACCGCAACCTAGATCCAGGGCAGTCCCCTGCGTCGGAAGATTCAGGCTGTCGAACAGTTCTGAAGCCTGATTCACTCGCTCGTCGAAGTCGCCGAGCATCCAGCTGTAATTCTCGGCCAGGAGTGACTCATAGTGATCGTGGATCTGCTGAGTCTGTTCCGACCATTCGTGTGTCGATTCCATCAGTACTCCATTCCACCGCTGCGCGGATGAGGCTTCTCGGGGGTCTCTCTTCAACGTAACGCATTCCGTATCGACAACAAGGGGCCTGACATGGAAGTGCTATGATTGAATTCTCTCTCTCAACCCTGCAAGATACCGAGACGTCCCATCGGCGTTCGCTTAACCGTATGTCCGGGTGAAAGCGATCTGTCGCCTGAAACGCTCCATTTAGCGCGGACGAAATGGTTACCTTCAATGGCTCTAAGGATAAACCCATGCTGCGAATTCTCGCTTTCCTGCTGTTGCCGCTGACTCTTGTATCGCAGTCAACCGCAGCGGAGCCCCGTCCGAACATCGTGCTGATCATGGCCGATGACCTGGGGTTTGCCGATCTGGGATGTTACGGCTCGGAGATCGAGACGCCGAATCTTGATCGACTCGCTGGAGACGGTTTGCGATTCACCCAATTCTACAACACGGCCAAATGCCATTCTTCGCGAGTGTCGCTGCTCACCGGGCTCTACTGCGATCAGGCGGGAAGCGAGAAGCTCTCACGCGGAGCCACGATCGCCGAAGTCCTGCGGCCTGCCGGATACTCCACGGCTATGGTCGGCAAGTGGCATCTGAGCCAGCAGCCGACTGACTTCGGTTTTCAGCGTTATTGGGGCCATCTTTCCGGAGCGACGAATTTCTTCACCGGCGATGACACCTTCCGGTTGAACGGCGAAGAATGGACCGTACCCGCGAAACTCAACGGACGTCCGTTTTACACCACGCATGCGATCGCGGATTATGGCATCCAGTTCATCGATGAGATGCGGAAGACCGAGGATCCGTTCCTGCTTTACGTCGCTTTCAATGCACCGCACTACCCGCTGCAGGCTCCTCAGAAGGACGTTGAAAAGTACGACGGGAAGTACGATGCCGGCTGGGATCAGGTGCGCCGGGAACGTCACGCCCGTCAGCTCGAAATGGGATTGCTGCCGGCGAAGTGGGAACTGAGCCCGCGTCCGGAGCATGTGCCTGCCTGGGATTCACTCTCTCAGGAGGAGCAGCAATGGGAAGCGGATCGGATGGAAGTCTTCGCGGCTATGGTCGATGTGCTTGATCAGAATGTTGGCCGACTGGTGAGTCATCTGCAGGAGACCGGCGAATTCGAAAACACGTTGTTCCTGTTCTGTTCCGATAACGGAGCCTGTCCCTTCGAGAGAACGCGCGGCCGCAATCTGAAGCCGTGGGATCCCGCCTCTTACTGGACTTACGATGCCAGCTGGGCTCATGTCGGAAACACGCCGTTTCGGTTGTATAAGCAGAATCAGCATGAAGGCGGGATCTCATCGCCGTTGATCGTCCATTGGCCGGCAGGATTGAAAGCCGAGAAGAATTCCATCACCGATCAGCCGGGACATCTGATCGACTTCATGGCAACGTTCGTCGATATCGCCGCTGCCGAATATCCCGAACAGATCGGAGATCGCGACATCGATCCGCTGCAGGGGAAGTCGTTGCGGCCGATCTTCGCCGGCAAGCAGCGCGAGCCGCACGAGACGCTCTACTTTCACTTCAGCACCGACCGGGCACTGCGTCAGGGCGAATGGAAACTGGTTTCGGCCAAGCTCGGGAAGTGGGAACTCTATAACCTGAAAAACGATCGCACGGAACTGCACGACGTGAGCGATCAACATCCCGACCGCGTCGAAGCGATGGCCAGCGAATGGTTCCGTCTGGCCGAAGAAGTCGATCGGCTTTCCAAGAAGCAGCTGAAGCCTGTGACCAACAAACGGAAGCCTCTCTCGTTCCGAAAGGATACGAGTGAGCAACTGAAGAAGAATTAGAGCATTCATGCTTCTCCTGCAGCCGCATGGGCGCCAACATTCTGCAATGCTGAGTTTGCTCTAGCGTCCGGTGAGTTCGATTCTCAACGGGAATCGCGTGAGGAAGGTCTTCCCGGTTTGCGGCCTTCGTTTGCGTCCGAGGTTGAGATCGCCTCAGTCACCCGGGTGGACTCCACAAAAAAAAGTCCCCGCCTCTTCCGGAGATGCGGGGACTTTTCGATTCGGGACCAAACGCTTATGGTTCGTTTGCTCGGCGGCGGCGAGGATCTTCGCCTTCGTAGCGGTTTACACCTTCAGCTTCCTCCGGAACAGCGAAGTCGACGTTATCCGCGTCGTCTTTCGGAAGATCCTGCTTCATCTCGTAGCCGATGAAGTAGGTCGTGACCGGTTCGACCTCCACAGTTTCGTCTTCGACCTGTTCGGGACGTTTCTCGTAGGCGGTAATCAGAGCCAGATACGGACCGCCGGTCACGCCCTTACCGGGAGCCGTCCCCGTATCGTACTTTCCGTCCACGATCTCGGCGTACCCTTTAGGGCCGGTGTTCCCCCCTTCGGCATCGGGGACAAACTCAATTTGTCCGTAGGTGATCGGCTGGCCTTTGTAAGTCACCGTGCCGGAATAGTCGTAAATGTCGACCGAGCTTCCGCCACAGCCGACAACAGTTGCAGTCAACGCCAGGCAGGCGACAACTCTCAAGGTGTGCATCTTCTTCCTTCCGGTTGATAAAGACTTCCAGAGCGTCCGAGGGGCGCTCCGGAAGTCTGTGTGAGCGTTCAGAGTGGAGGCCATCGGATTAGAGCATTTTCATGCTTCTCCTGCAGTCGCCTGGGCGCCAATCCCCTGCCGTGCTGAGTTTGACCCGGCAAACGCCTGCAGTCGAATCTTGAATTTGCTCTAGAACTCGCCGATCACCATCTCATCCTGCATGTCGGCGAGGTTTTTGTAGGTTTCGAAGTCCATGTTTTGCGACAGGAAGCGTACGCTGGCGTCTCCCATCAGGAACTGAGCTCCGCCATCGTGCTGGCTGCTGGCCCCGACATCATTGAACTTCCAGAGCGGATCGGCACTGATGTACGTGGAAGGTCGCTGGTTGATCGTCTGTTTCACATTCTTGCAGCAGTACATGGCCGCGTTAGCCCCGGAGCTGCTGGCTCCCTGATGCCAGGGACGGAAGGTTTTGGTGCCGTTCGTTTCCGGACGTCCCGAATATTCCCCCACGAGCAGAGTGTTGGTTGTGCCGTCGACAATATCCGAGAAGTTTCGGTTCTCGTTCATCGTCAGGATTCCGCATTTCGCGATCCCGCCGTGGCTGTTCGTGCTGCTCCCGGCGAATTCATGATTTCGCGTGGGGCTGGTGCCAGCGATGGGGCCGAATGGGCCGGCGATTCCCAGATAATGCACGGCCCACTGGCCGGCTTCGTTGGATTCATGATCGACGTTGCGGGCGCTCGGGCAGTAATAGCCGTCGACCTTGTTCATGGCCGCGTCTTCGTTGACCTGGACGTCGTAGAACAGATCGAAATCGAACTGATCGTGCAGGGCGCTTTCTTCCATCATCGGCAGGATCTGCACATGCCAGCTGAAGTTGTTGGTTTGTCGCTGTTCACCGGAGCCGACTGTCGGCTGACCCATTGCTCCCTGCGGGAACGTCTTGTGGGTGTCGTGGTAATTATGGAGCGCCAACCCCAGCTGCTTCAGGTTGTTCTTACAGCTGCTGCGTCGGGCGGCTTCGCGGGCCTGCTGAACAGCGGGCAGGAGCAGAGCAACCAGAATGGCGATGATCGCGATGACGACCAGGAGCTCGATCAGCGTGAAGCCCCTGCGAGTTCGATTGGCGTGAATTACTGGCATCTTGAAATTTCCTCCGAGCGAAAGACTGGAACGGAATAACGAACTTCAATCGACTGATTGACTGGATGTGGGAAAGGAGTCCTCTGGCGATACAGAGTGCCTGGCTTCAGGACAGAATTGTCTCGGGTCTTAGTGCTGATCCGAAAACCTCTTCGACTGAGGTGAGTCAACAGGTTTTCGGACAAGCTCTAAAAACAGGAATCGGCTATTCCAGAATAGCCATTTGTGCATCTGGAGACAGCCGATTCCTTTGAGGTTGAGAACTATTCTGATAAAGGTTTGATACGCATTTTGCGGAACTGAACCCCACCGCCGTGGCCGCAGAGGCGCAGGTAACCGGAGTCCCGCTTCAGGCCCGGATGTTCCTTGCCGTCGATTGATTTCCCGTCCGGGGCGGCCTCATCCAGGTTTGCGTCGACGATGACCTGATCATTGACCGTCACCTTGATGTGGCGACCATCGACGACGATTTCCTGAGTGTTCCATTCCCCCGGTGGTTTCAGGGATCCCTGTTTGGCGGCGACGATTCCGTAGACAGAACCGTGGTGCTGCCAGTCTTGAATGTCATCGTATTTCGGATGGGAATCTTCCAGGCACTGAATCTCCATTCCGCTGTAGGCAGCGTTCTGCCCGCGAGCCGAACGAATCCCGATGCCGCTGTTGGCGCCGGGGGATTGCTTGAATTCAAAGCGGAGAACGAAGTCGTCAAATTCCTGGCCGATGTAACAGCCATCGCCGTCCAGGTACCCTTGGTCGGTCACGATGATGCTGTCTTCCCAGAGGTGCTTGCCCTCTTTGGGCATCAGGGAGAAGAAACCTTTCTCCACCTTCTCGGCCAGGCCGATCTGGACGGTTCCAAACAACAGAATCATTGGCAGGAGAGTTTGAGTCAGTCGAATCATGCAGCGGTTCCATTCACTTAAGGTCGTTTTTTCGAAGTCGAGCCCGAACTTCTCATTCAATACTACTGATCTGTTGTTTTAACCTAACGACGTAAAAAAAACGAGATTGCCGCACAGATTTCGGCAATCTCGCATTAAGTTGTCAGAATTCGGTCGAAGAGGCTTGTCGAAAGCTCACAATCCTCTCCGGTTGAAACCTAGAAGGCGTTACCACCCTGGATGCGCTGGAAGAACGCAGCCATCGAGGCACCCGCCTGGAAGGTTTCGATCGGAATCCGGAGTTGGCCGGAACAGCCCCGATCGGTTGTGCTGACCGACATACCGATGTAGCTGCGCTGAACTTCGAGATCCTTCAGCGATTCCTGATCGAACGGCATCGGCGGCAGATTGGGAGCATCGGCTGCGATTTCCAGAGCCTGCTTAATCATCGACTGCAGGTCAATCAGCGCGACGAAGTTCGCTTTCCCCAGCGGAGCCAGGTCGCGGGTGAGCACTTCGTCATCTCCGGCCGCTCCGGCTTTGTAAGCCTCGATCGCGTTTTCCATCGCTTCGGTTTCACCGCCCATCGTCTGGATGTAGGTGCCGTCTTCGAGGTACGCAATTCGGGTTTCGATGGTGTCGCCACCATAAAGGAACTGATTCATCTGAGCCTGAAGTCCACCGAACTGCTGATTGTCATCAACAATCTGGCGAGTGGTCAGCAGGTCGACATCAACGCCTTCGATCTCTTCGTGCGATTTCTCGAGGCTCATTTCCTGCTTCACGCCGGAAATATCGAGTCCGTCCATCAGCTCAGCCGTCTTTGCCAGGAAGGCCCGGAACTTGTCGCTGGGCGAAGCTGAGCCGGTCACAACCGTTCGCAGCAGACCCGATTCGAGATTGCCCAGAGAGAACGACGCGCTGCTGTCCTGGAACTTGACGGCCTTAATGTCCTTGCTCAGACCTTCCCATTTGGCCTTTTCTTCATCATCCATCTCCAGCATCTGCGGCAGCAGTCCCATGCCCCAGGCATTCAACCCGGTCAGGTCGCCATTGATGCTCCAGTAGGCCAACTGGTCGGCCGGGAGTTTCTTGAGTGTCTTCGGTTCCGAAGCCGGGTGAGCCTTCAGGAATTTGGCCGCACGGGATCCTTCAGCAAACTGCAGGTATTCTTCGAGTTCAAAGCCGTCGGCGGCGAGTGTGACCGAAAGACAGTAGCCTTCAGAATCTTCGACAGCGACAACGAGCTTGTCGGCGGCTTTGCCCAGCAGGTCGGTCAGGAATTCCAAATTCACGCCCGGCACTTCGAGCATTTCGCCCTGGGCTTCAGAGAGCCCTTCCATCATTTCTTCCCGCATCTCGTCGAGCCGGTCTTTGTAGGTCTCCTTGAGGACGACCAGGTTGACGCCGATGGCGATGTGAGAGTTCTCGAACATCCCGACAACTTCTTCCGAGGCCACAGCGGCGGCTGATTCCGACGTGCGGGATTCGAGGTGCTTCTTGATCGTTTCGATCGCGTCTTCGTCATCGCTGTAGATGCCATAATCATCGTGAGCGACGAATGAGTACGATTTGTCGAGCGCTTCGGACATCGCGTCGGTATCCGTGGCGGGAATCACGAAGACCACGGCTGGATCTTCATCTTCCTGAACGAAGACGGCGGCCCACCAGTCGCGGCTCTGATCCACACCCTGCATCGTGGGGTTGGAAATGGCCACGCCGAGCATGCCCGCCTGGCCAAGGACCATCGAGCCATAGCCCTGTTGAACGGAGTCGATGAAACTCGAAGCCTGCTTCAGTGTCTTCTGCGGAGCCATCAGCTTGATCACGGCTGCTGATGAGCTGGGGATCAGTTCGGGCCCGTCGGCCGCCTTCACGCTCGGAACGATTAACAGCAAGCTCAGGCAGCAAAGTCCCAGTCGGTACATCATACGCATTGCGAAATCCTTTTTAGAGTAGCGTGTCGCGTCTGGTTTCCATCCACCTGCGCTGCAGTATCACGTTCACCGGAACGCAGGTGCATTGAGTATAACGGGTGGCGGCGTTCTTGGGATCATGAGGCGCGACGAATTTTAACTGATCGATCCCGGTCGCCTAATCGTTCAATCACTGAAAGTTTTGCTGAGAGCACCCGTTTCCCTGCCCGGTGAATCAGCGCTGAACTGCGCAGGTCAGCTGTTCGCTCTAACAGACGCGGCTACGCCGCAGTTGTCGTATTTCTCCCAGTTCGTGGAGCTGACCTTCTTCAATTTCTGCTAGAATGGGGTAGCGGTCAATCCCAATTCCGCGATAACCTCCCGGCTCATCCCGCCCGCGTGACCTCCTCGTCTTCACCGAACTTTTTTCTGTTTCTCACGAAGAACAGGATCATGAAACGGATCTTCCTCCCGCATTTTCTACCCTTCGATTCGCTCGACGGATTCAAGAAACGACTCGTTTTCTCGATGTTGACCCTCTGCGCGCTCACCTCGCCCGGGTCGGCTCAGGATTCACCGCCCGAATTGCCGGCTGCGGTCGACGTCGACCAGGAAGCCGAAGAGCTGCAGAAACGGCGGGATATCGCCGTCGCGCTCAACTATTGCCGAGCGTCCTTCCATCGCATTCGCAAGTACCCTACGCAGCAGGTGATGGACGAAGAGCAGGAGAAGATTCTCAATAATCTGAACCTGAGCGGCATCAAGAATCCGGAGATCATTCGGCTCTATACCGAAGTGCTCGACGAAATCGGGCAGATGCAGCTCAGTGAAAAAGAGACCGAGCTGTTCGACGTCAAATACAAGCGGTCGCTGCGCCAGGAGCTGGCGTTCGATTCGCTCGCCGTGGGCCTCGATCTGCTGACGGCTCAGTACATCGGAGCGGTTCGGACCGGAGCGGCGAGCTGGTGGGATTACCGCAACTTCAAATGGACGCGGGACAACGAAGTCTTCAAGCTCGAAAAAGCTCGGGTGAACTCGGTTGTGCAGAAGTCGTCTCACTTCCTCGATACCTTCTGGAAGCTCTGTCAGGAGCATCAGATCCCCGACCGCTGGCTGGTTCGTTCCACTGATCTGGATCAGCTGGAAATCGCGATGAACGAACCCAATCCGGAGGTGCGTCTCCGCATTCTCCAGCGGATGGAACCGTTCATGGAATGCTACCCCCCGTACTGGTACTATCTGGCCCGGTCTCATCAGGCCACCGGAGAACTGGTCGCTTCCCTCCGCGACTACGGCCAGCTCGAGCACCTGGGCACGCATCACTTCCGTCGGGATGACATGCTGGCCAGTGCGTTCGCCAATCAGGCTGTGATTCAGTCGTATCTCAATGAAGGCGACGCCGTCCAGACCGCCCGAAACGCGCTGTCGTATTCGACTGACGTCTGGGAAGCGAATCTGGCCTGTGCCCGCATTCTGCAGCGGGCCGGCGATCTGGCTGCGGCTGAAGACGCCATTCTACGCAATCTCGATGTCGGACTCGAAGAAGAACAGAGTACCGTCACGCTGCTTACGTTCTACCACGATACCGGAAACAATACCCAGCTGGCCCGTCGTCTGTCCGACAGCAAAACACTGGCCCATGTGCCGCCGCCGGTACTGATTCGATTCGCATCGCAACTCTCGGAAGAGGAAACTCCCCCGATTGTCTGGACGGCGCTGGCGTCCTCCGTGCGGATCTATCCGCAACTCGGCTTCGGCAACGACGATGTCATCATGGCCTGCCATCCGGTCTGGCGGATCGATCGCAGCAAACTCGCTCTCGTGCGGGACGACGGCAGCAAAGTCGCAGGGGAATATACTCGCCACGGCGATATCGATGTCGTGCGGTTCCCCAAAGTGGCCGATTTCGGCGGATACGTGACCGGGCCCTCGGCATTCCCTCAGTTGAAACTCGACCTGCAGTACGGCGATGCCAACCCGATTCAGCTCGCCTTTTCCGATGAAACCCAGTCGGAAGAAGGACTCAGTCCGACCTCTGTTGCCGCACGCAACACCAGTGATCCCCGAAGCTATCATCTCGTTTCGGCTCAGTGGGGCGATCGAAACATCGCAGTGATTCGCGATTACCCTCGCACAGCCGCGATTTATCAGCCTGTGCGTTCGTTCGCCACAGCGGCTGCAATCGGCTCCAAAGCGGCTGACGAGGTGAAATCGGCTGAACAGAAAGAACAACAGCCGGCCGACGGGGACGACACAACGATCCGCTGATCGAGTCCTCGAAATCGTGGGAATTTAAGCGTCCTGTCGCCGGTGAACGGCTTTTCGGTCTGGCGTTTTCGCCGCTCTCCACTATCGTCCAGATTTGACCGACACGGAAGAGCCGTCAGAATGAAGACGGATTCCGGGAGAGTGAGGAGAGATGAGCAACCATCCGAAACAGGTCGTGATTTCGAAGAACCCCTACTCCGGGTCCGGCCTGCGCGAACCGCAATTGATGCGGCTGACCAAACGTCTGAGTGAGCTTGGGCTGGAGCCGTGTGTCTTCACCGATCGTGATGCGCTCAAGCAGGAACTCGAGAACGAGACCTTCCGCAAAGAGACTCGCTGCATTGTCGCCGCCGGCGGAGATGGCACTGTCGACGACATGATCAACCGTTATCCCGGCGTCCCGCTGGCTGTGCTGCCCATGGGAACGGAGAACCTGCTCGCCAAGTATTTCGACATGCCGCGTCATGGTGGCGAAGTCGCCGAGATGATCGCCGAGGGACATATCGAGCCGATGGATGTCGGCATGGTCAACAAGCATCGCTTTGCAGTAATGGCCAGTTGTGGATTCGATGCCGAAGTGATCTATCAGGCTCATCTGGCCCGCTCGGGGCGAATCACCAAGCTGCACTACGTTCGGCCGATCTGGAAAACGATCCGCACGTTCCCGGGGTATCGATTAACAGTCACGTCGCCGGACCTGCCAGAACCTGCTGAGTGTGACATGGCGGTGGTCTCGAACATCTCCCGGTACGCCTCGAATCTGCCGGTGAATCCCAATTCCCGTCACGATGACGGTCTGCTGAGTGTCTGCCTGTTCGCATCAGCCCGGCCCGTTGATCTGATCAGTTACTCGATTCAAGGGTTTCTCACCCGTTCGATTCGATCCACGAAGATCCGCCGGTTTTTGACGACTTCCCTGTCGATCGATGCCGACCAGCCAGTTCGTTTTCAGGCGGACGGAGAATCGATTGGGCATACAGCGTGTGAGGTCTCGATTCTCCCGGCCTCATTAAGCCTGGTTGTGCCCGCACGCTGGGTCGAGAAATCGCGGAATACGGGACACTCAGAAGTCCGAGCCGTCCCTTTGCAGCAGCTTCCGCCACTGCCGGTCGGTCAACCAGAGTAGGCCGATGTCGGGTTAAGAGGCGTTCGTTGAAACCAGCACGTGCACAGGAAACGAACATGGCCACGCGATTGCGTGGCCATGTGGAAATCGGGTTGAGGACTCGTGCTTACTTCAGCTTCTGCACGACCTGCATGATCTTTTCGCTGTCGGCTGCTGCGTTCACCGAAGTGTCTTTGTGAACCACCTTGCCGTTCTTGTCGACGACGAACGTCCAGCGATTCGCCGTGACTCCACGAGTCAGCACGAAGTTCTGTGAGTCGACGGTTCGTTCAATGCTTCCACCGGGACGGGTCGGCACGCCGAACGCTTTGGCGACTTCCCCTTCGGTATCGGCCAGCAGGGTGAAGTTCAGATCGTAGACCTTCTTGAAGAGCTGATGCGATTCGACGGTATCGCCGCTGACACCGACCACTTCGACATCGGCTCCCTGGAGCTGAGCCATGTCGTCACGGAAGCCGCAGGCTTGCTTCGTACAGCCACCCGTCATGTCGGCCGGATAGAAATAGACCACGAGGATCTTCTTGCCGACATGATTCTCGGACTTCCAGACGTTGCCCTGATCATCTCTGGCGGAAAACTTGGGGGCATCGTCGCCGACGTTCACGTCATCAGCCATCACCGGCTGCGTGCTGCCGAGCGTGATTCCCAGAAACAGGCAGGCGACAGCCAGAGCGAACGGTCGGGCGAATTCAGCATGGCGGTACATCTTCATTGTGATATCCTTCGGAATAGAGAGTTGGGAGCAGGATCAGATCGTGCCTTCACTCTACCATTTCAGCTGGTGCGGTGGTAACGGACGAAGCTCGATTCCGCAGCGGTTTCTCGGACAATTCTTCCCGGATGACTCATGCTCTTTCGTGTCAGCACAGCCATCACTCTCACCTCAACCGTGGCCGCGACGGCGCTCCTCGCCGCCGTGTTATTGAACGATTCGGTCTCCGCCGTCTGGTCGTATCTCGCGCTGGGGCTGGTCATCCTGATGCAGATTTTGCTGCTCGTTCTCGTCCTTCGGACGCGGCACCGGTATCTGGACAAGATGACCATGCCCGGGCTGAACGATCTTCAGCAGGCGAAACGCGACTTTGAAGAAGATCGGGTTCGTATTCGCCGGGAGATCGAAGCCGAAACCGCCCGGCTGGAGCAGATGTCCCGCAAAGTGGCCGACCGTTTTCGAGTCATTCATGAATGGCTCGACACCCCCGAGTTGATCGACCTCCGCGATTCCCGCTCCGAACCGCTCGAAACGCAGTTCGCCGCGTCGCACACCATGTCGCGGGCGGAGCGGGACCGCATCGTCGAGCACGATCGCAAGGTCGCACAGATTCTGGAGACTCAGGCTGAGACGATCTATGAAAAGATCCGCACGAACTACTACGCGCCCGCTCAGAAGTTCGATCTGCATCTGTTTCGCGAAGACATGCTGACACTGGCGATTCAGATTGCGCAGGTCTACAAGCCGGGGCTGGATAATCCGCTGCTGCGAACCACCCCCGAACAGCTGGCCCGGGCGCTCAATCGAATCGGTCTGCATCTTCTGGTAGTGATGGACCAACTGCCGATTGATTTGAAATCCTACGACATCCAGACAACCTACGACACGGTCCGGAAAGCCATCAAAACTTACGGACATTACACGAAAGCCTCGCCCTATCTCGACTGGGCTTCCAAAGGACTTTTCTTCGGCCGTATGGTGACGAGCGTCAATCCACTCACACTGGGAATCTGGTGGGGGGCGACAGAACTCGGCAAGTACGGAGCCCGGAAGTTTGCGTCCCGAATTATCGATCGGCAGGCTGTTGGATTGCTGCAGAGTCTGGTTCGTGTGGTCGGTTACGAAGTGGCCGCGATCTACGGCGGCGATTTCCGGCATCGCGATCCGAACTGGGCTTACGGAGTCGAAATCTCACAGATGGTGAGTATGTTGCCGACTTCGCGAGCGAGCCTGCAGTTTGCTCTCAAGGAGATCACGAGGCTCGAACTTCGCAACGAGTACGATCGCCTGACGCTTTTCCGGGCTGTCTCCGCCGGAAAGGCGATCGGGCGGAATCACGTCTATGTCGACATGCTGACTGAAGAGGAACGACGTCGAATTCTGGAGTTGCTGGAGCACGCCTATCTTGAGTTCTCGCACGGTCGGACGAGCAAGGAATCGGATCAGTGGCGGAAATCGGTGCAGGAGCATCTGGGCCTGCAGTTCTCGCTGAAAACTGGCAGCGGCCAGAAAACGAAGTCGCGTGATCTGGTTCAGGATCGAGATGTCCTCCGCTGTGTGATTGCGTTTCTGTACCACGTGAAGCAACTGTCGCTGACAGAGATCCGCGTCCGCCTGGATGACATTCAGATCTGTGAGAAACTGCAGATGATGATCGCTCCGAGCGAATGTCAGCAGCTTGTCCAGGATCTGCTGCCGGCGGAGTTGAACAAGCCCGGCTGGGAACTGATGCCGCCCGATCTCGATCCCGACGATCGCCGCGTCGCCGCGATGCTCGGTTTGCTGCTGAACTGGAACGCCAGTATTCCCCCGCATTCGCCAGAAGCTGAAGGGGTGCTCGTTGAACTGGGGCTCTACTACCGACGGCCGCTTCCCGAGATGGAGCAGAAGGTCTGCCGGGCGTATCAGTCCTTTTTGGAAGAAGCGTTTTCGGCCGAGGCGGAACGAATCGGCCACTTCCTCCCCTTGGAGTGCAGGGCGGTCCAGTATCTGAAAGAGACGGGACAACTCTCCGGGCTGCCGAATCAGATTTATGGCCGCGTCACGGTCGCCTGGCGATTCCTGAACGATACCCTGCAGACTCCCGGGCATAAGGACGACGAGCTGCGAGTCTTCGTTGTTGGGGAGGAGATCGTGCTGGTCGATCTGGGGGGGCTGGATAACGTGCCGGAGATCATCTGGCAGGCGACTCCGGAAACCGTGCTCGAGAATCAGTCGAGCGTGATGACCGCTATGGCTCTGCTTCGCAATGGCAGGACTCTGGCTGAGCCGGGAGTCGCGGAAATCACGGCGGTTCGTCTCGAAGCTCCCATCACCGCCCGGTATCAATCGTTCTTCGCCCCATTGATGCGGCGGTTCGCTACGGCTTGAGTTGGCGATGTAAGAATATCCCCGGAAATCTGCACTGGACCTGTTCGGCGGGGCGCTCTATAAGCCTCGGCTGCTCGCGAGGTTCTGTCAAAACTCCAGGTGGACGTACTCATGAATTCGACCGTCAAACCCCGTCCCGCAACGTTCCGTGCGCTGGGTCATCACGAACCGCCGTTGGAGATCGTGATCGACGGCACGGTCTTTGAACGCCTCGACATCTTCAAGCATGATTCCTGGGCTGCCACCGCTCAGTATCGGGGACCGGAATTCGACACGGTCTGCAAGTTCAACCGGATCCAGCCGGTCGCCGGATTGACCACGAAATGGATCGGACGTTTCCTGGCCAACCGCGAAGCATTCGCCTACGACCAACTCGCCGGCATTCCGGGAATCGCTCCCGGCTGTCAGACAATTTCACTGCACAACAAGACGCTGAAGAACGTCGTCGCCCACCAGTTCGTGCCGGGGCATCCGCTCGGGGCGAAGGAAGAAGTGAATGACGATTTCTTTCCGCAACTGCTCGCAATTCTCAAGGCGGTCCACGAACGGGGATTCGCCTATGTCGATCTGCACAAGAGGGAGAACATTCTCGTCGGCGACGACGGGAATCCGTACCTGATTGACTTTCAAATCAGCTACTTCTCCGCGCCCGATCGTCTGTTGAAGCTGCCTTTTTCCGGCACGACTCTCAAGGTGCTGCAGTATGCCGATCTGTACCATCTGACCAAGCATATCAAGCGGCTGCGGCCGGATCAGGTCGATCAACTCGGGCTGACCAAATACGCCGAGAAGCCATGGTTCATCCGCGCTCACCGCGTCGTCGCCGTTCCGTTCCGGACTATGCGACGCAAGTTCCTCAGCAAGATCGGCGTCCGCGACAAATCCGGCCGTTCAGGCACGGAAGTCTTCGCCGAACATGCCTTCCGCGAGGAAACTGCGAAGAAAGCTGCGTAGCTGACCTTAAGGGGGCCCTGCTGGGCCCACGGTCAGCAGCTACCGCTCGCGTCCCATGAGTGGCAGAGCCACAAGAGGTTGTTAACTGCTATTGTCAGTGTTAATTCCGCGATCAGCGGCCGTTTCCTGTGGCCTCGTCACCCAGACGTGCACGTCTGGTCCAGCCATTCGGAAAACTCGTTGGCTGAAGAGGTCGAGCTACGCCCGTTCTTCCAGCTCTTCCCAACGGGTGTAGAGTTCGGCCACGCGGGCTTCCACAGCCTTGAGCTGATCGGACACGGCTTTGATCTCGTCCGGAGTCTGCTGATAGAAGGCCGGATCGGCCATCCGTGCGTGCAGCTCGGCCTGCTCGGCTTCGGCTCTCTCCATTTGCTCCGGCAGCTTTTCGAGCTCCTTTTGTTCCTTGTACGTCAACTTTGCCGGTCGAGTCGCGGCTGGCGTGGCTGCCTTCGACTTCGTCGTCTTTGCCGAATCCGTCGGCCCCTCGTTGGACCTTCGTTCCTGATAGCGGGCGTAATCGTCGTAGCCGCCGTCGAATTCGAGGATCGTCCCGTCACGGTCAACGGCCAGGATTCCGGTGCAGACGTTATTGAGGAACTCCCGGTCGTGGCTGACGAGTAGTACCGTTCCCTGATAGTTCGTCACCATCTCTTCAAGGAGATCCAGCGTCTCGGCATCCAGGTCGTTGGTCGGTTCGTCGAGCACGAGCATGTTCGATGTCCGCTTGAACAACCGGGCCAGCAGCATGCGATTGCGTTCGCCTCCCGAAAGATAACGGGCAGGGCGACGAGCTCGTTCCGGTGTGAACAGGAAATCCTGCAGATAGCCGTAGATGTGCCGCGAAGCCCCGTTGATGACCAGCTGTTCCTGACCCTCGCCGACATTCTCGATAACAGTCTTCTCTTCGTCGATCTGTTCCCGCAACTGGTCGAAGTAAAGCGTTTCCAGTTTGGTGCCGTAGCGAATCGAACCTTCGTTCGGTTCCAGTTTTCCGAGCAGCAGCTTCAGCATCGTGGTCTTGCCCGCGCCGTTCGGGCCGACGATGCCGATCTTGTCTCCCCGCGTGATGACTGTTGAAAAATCGTTGATGACGGGCTTTTCGCTGTAGCGAAATGAAACATCTTCGGCCGCGATGACAAGGAAGCCGGAACGTTCTGACTCGGCGACCTGCAATCGAACATTGCCGACTTTCTTCCGCCGGGCCGCTCGTTCTTCACGCAATTTCTTCAGAGCCCGAACGCGTCCTTCATTGCGGGTGCGTCGAGCTTTGATGCCCTGACGGATCCAGCGTTCTTCTTCGGCCAGCTTCTTGTCGAACAGTTCCTGCTGCTTCTGTTCGGCTTCGGCGGCCGCCTGTTTCCGTTCGAGGAACTTCTCGTAGCTGCAGGTCCAGTCGTAAATCTGTCCCAGTTCAATCTCGACAATCCGGGTGGCCAGCGACTTCAGGAATTGCCGGTCGTGGGTAATGAAGGCGAGTGCTCCGGTGTAACCGCTCAGGAACTTTTCCAGCCAGCGAATCGATTCGATATCCAGATGGTTCGTCGGTTCATCGAGCAGCAGCAGATTCGGCTCCTGAATCAGTGCCTGCGCGAGCAGTACGCGACGTTTCATTCCCGACGACAGAGCCGAGAAGTCCCACGTCGGATCGAGCTGCATTCTGGTCAGCACTTTGTCGACGCGATGGTCCAGTTCCCAGCTCTCCGCTTCGACCTGATTGCTGTCCTGCGAGATCGTCACTTCACGAACCACAGAATCGACCGTGCCCTGCATTCCCTGGGGGACCTCCTGCAGCAGACGAACCACACGGAGATCCGGCGAGCGGATAATGGTGCCGGTGTCCGGTTCCATTTCGCCGGCGATCATCTTCAGCAGAGTCGATTTTCCGGCTCCGTTGCGGCCAATCAAGCCGATGCGATCGCCGTCGGAGATGTCGAAGCTGATGTCATCAAACAGCGGCGGCTGCTCAAATCCGAACGTTACGTTGTTGAAACTGACAAGTGCCATGGTGAAAATAGCTGGTGAACAGATGGGGATACGGGCAGGAAGGCAGGACGCATACAGGCGGTAATGTATGGGAGAAGACCTTCAGCGGATAGTGTGAGCCGCCCAAGTCGTTCGCTTCCGCCGGGGCGTGAAACCTGAGTTCCCATCGCTCAGTCTGAGGGACGGGATACCTCAGACCGAATCGTAACGAACCGGAAGGACCCGCAGGATGCGGGAAAATGCAGACGTCGAGATTTCGGCGCGGGAGTTGCTCTACTGGTTGAGATACCAAGTGTCGAAATTCTTACGCACTCGGGGAGATTCCTATGAGTACTAATCAGCCTGCCAACGATTATTCCCGCCACTTCGATCGGGACTATTTTCCGCCCGATCCGCCGCTTGACGGAACCATGAGTCCGGCCATGCGTTCGACATTCGCCGCACTGGTGGCGCTGTGTGGCTTCTGGTTTGTCGGAGCAGGACTGTTCGAGCTCATGGGAGACGATTTCTCCTCCGCTCGGGTGCTGACATTTTCGGAGCCTGATATCACGGTTGAGTCTGTCGCCGATGGATTAACGACCACGACGAATCGGATTCATGGTGGATTGCTGATCGCTTCGGGGATCACGTGGTTTATCTGTGCCGCTGGAATTATGAGGTCCTCGATTCCTCTGACGGTGATCGCCGGTCTTGGAGCGATCGCGCTGAGCATTATGAGCAAACTGTAACGGGGAGGAAGCAGCCCCTTGATGATAGATGAGCCCCGTCCGGTTTTCCGGGCGGGGCTTTTCCTTTGCTCATCGTTCGCCGACCAAAATCTCACGGGCCGTCTGCAGGTGGTCGACAAACTGCCGCTCCTGAGGAGTGATCTCGTCAATTCCCTGATCAAGCATCACCGGCAGACAGTCCCGGATCGCCAGTCCGAGGTACGTATCGGCCTTGTTCGGATCCCGTCGAGCGGTATCGAGGTTGTTCTGGAGTTGGGGGAGTTCCGCATTAACGGTGGCCGCGAATGTGGACCATCGGGCTTCCGGCGCTCCGGAATCTCGCATCTCCTGCATGTCCGTATGAATCTCCACGAGTCGCACGAAGACCTTCCGGGCCTCCGCATTCGCGTCCGGCAACGACATGTAGTACCCGATTCCGACCGCGATCACGATCAGAATTACGAGCTTCTTCAGGATCTCCGGGCTGCGAATGGCTTCGAGAACCTGACCAGCAACGGGTGGGATCTCGATCGAGCGTTTTTGTCTCTTACGCTGCTTCCTGGGTTTCTCGTCATCTTCGAGTTCTGACTGCCGGACTCGCGCGGGCAGTTTGGGAGTGGCGACCGGTTCGGGCTCGATGTCGTCCTCGTCGTAGCTGAACCAGGCCATCTGGTCAGGAAGGAGTTCGTCGGAAAGGTCATTCCCGCTGACCAGATCCAGTTCCTCGTCGCTGGCGTCGAGTGTCGCCATTCCAGCGGACGATCCGGAGAGCGACGCTCCATCGTAGGCGGTCTTTCCCGCTTCCTGATCGGAGAGTCGCAGTTCGGCATTGCTTGTTGCCGGCACGAGCCGCAGAGCGATCGCCCCGACAACAATGCGGTCGTCGATTTTCAGCTTCGCGTTGGAGACATTCATCCCATTAACGAAGACACCGTTCCGGCTGTTGAGGTCCCGGATTTCAATTTTCTCTCCCGATCTCTCGATCAGGCAGTGTTTACGGGAAACACTGGCATGGTTCAGGTAGAGATCGGACTCGCCTCGGCGACGGCCGATAATTGTCACTCCATCGCGGAGCGGAAACGTACGGCCAGTCTTGCTGATCAACAACTCGACGTCGCTTGAGACGGAGTCGTCAGCAAGTGAATTCCGGGTTGGATCGCTGCCGTGGCCTGACATGAAATCCAATACTCAAAGCGAAGGATCGGAGTGAGTCGATCCTGAGGACACGATGAAGGAATTCCAACAGTGCCCCGAGATTGCCGCAATGAGACAACCCGGCACGGATGCCGACGGGGAACGATGGAGAAAGCCAACGCCTATTGTGCGCGATTTTATGCGCGTGTCCACTATGGAAGCAAAGTGAGCCGTGAAACTCGGCCAGGCAGGAACCCGCCGGCCGAATAACCGGAATCGCACCGGTCAGCTCCCGGTGATGACGCCCAGGAAGTTCTTCTTGGCGTTGCCTTCCCGAACCTTTGCCTGAATCTGGCTGATCAGCCGCTGGGCGCGACGCTCCCCATTTTGTGCTGCGTATTGCACGGCCGATTTGATGCTTGTATTCAATGTCTGCAGCGACTTGTGATACATCTGGTAGTCCCGGAAGGCCTGCTCCATGCCTTCGAACGGCAACTTCGTCTCTACGTAGGCCTTGTATGTTTCTTCGAACCAGGTTCGCTGACCGGCCGCGCTGGTGAAGCCGATATCGTAATCCTTGAGATTGCGGGACAGCTTCGTGGAACAGTCGCGGAGCCAGCGACGAGCGTCCTGCCAGTCTTTCTTGTCTTGCGAACTGGAATAGGTCCGTTCATCCGAATTCAGATCCCGGTTGAGCGTCTTCAGCTTGCTCTGCATGTCGACAAGCCGTTTCCGTTGACGGTGCAGATCGGCTTCGATGTTCAGGCTCGCATTCCATTCCGCGTCGATGCCGTCGAGCCATTCCAGCTCCTGCGGACTTGGCTGGCGGTTCATGCCCTGAGCCGCTCCGCGAGGGGCCATCTGCGGCATGGGAGCCGCGGCCATTGGCGGGGGGGCAACCGGCATCGGTGGGGCGACAGGCACAGGAGCGGCACACATCACGTAGATCTGAGGGTCTGCTCCCGGCATCGACGGAGGCAGCGGCTGATCGAGCAGCGGGTTCGTTCCCTGAGCCGCGTCGAACGTCATTCCGTTAATCGCCCAGGAAATAATCGAGGACGGTTCCAGTCGCATGGCATCCAGCAGCATCCGCATTGTCAACTGTGGGAACTGAGCCCGGTTCACTCCCTGAGGAAAGGCGAGGACAACACCCATTGGAAATGTGGCCGGCTTGAACCAGACTCCGAGGGTCAACTGGGGGACCGCGGAACACGTAACCTGTTCCCATCCGGCTGATGCCGGCCTGCTGGCAAAGTCGGTTCCCTTCTGGCGATCGTCTGACATGCGCTGCCCTCTCACGGAGAAGAATAAGTGGAAGGCAACTCAAAGCCGTCCATCTCCATTCTAATCAGGGGAAATCCACGATCCAAGACGGGAGCCCGCTGGATGTCCTGTTCAAATGATGAAAAACAGATGAAGAACGGGCAGAGGAGACGTTATCAACAGAGCGATGAAGACAGCCGGCTATTCCGCAGCGTCAAGAATCGCAGGCACGATGAAATAGCGTCCATCGGTCTTGGGAGCATTTTGCAGCGCCCGCTCGAGCGTCAGCATCTCGGTCGGCGTGTCATCCCGGAAGGCGTTCTGCACTTCGATCGGGTGAGCGAGTGGTTCGACATCAGCGGTGTCGACCTGCTGCAGGACATCGACGTAGTCCAGGATGGCGCGCATGTCGCCCTGCATCTGAACCAGTTCGTCGGGGGAGAACGTCAGGTTGGCGAGTTCGGCAACTTTCCGAACATCATCCAGCGATAGATCTGACATTCTCCCTCTCCGCAGTTGGCAGGTTATCAGGCGTTGTCCTGAACATCCGGAATCGTGAACGGTTCGCGGACAACTGGCTTCTGGATGAGGCCAGCGCGAATCATGCTCACGGGAACCCAGCGACGGACGACCTTGCCGTCTTCGACGACACGAATCCGCTGCAGGTTCTTGCGGAAGTAGCGACGCGTAATACCAGTCGTCTTCCGGCCGTTACCGCCGAGGTACTTGGGCTTACCGCGCTGAGACAGCGAATTGCCCTTGGCCGGGGTGTTGTCCCCGTAGAGCTCTCGCAGTTTGTCGCGTTTTTCCCGTTTGTGCTTTTTATGAGTACTCATGGCTGACCGTGCCTCTCGCTCCGCGTCGTCAACTATTTATGAATGGGAATTGTCCGTAGGTCGGCAGAATATAAAGCAATACGTCAAACTTTCAAGGCCGCGTCGCAGGGATCGTGCCGATTTTTGCCCGCCGCATTGTCCAAATTGCCATCCAGACGGCTTCGCCGCGTCCCAGATCTGCAATTCGAACCGCTGGGTTTTGTAAGAGGTACACTCTTCAACAGCTTTTGAACTTTTGCACGGGCTGGATTGAGTGGTCGCAAGATGTGTGGTGTCAGATAGTTGCGTCTTTATGTGGCGCATTTCTCGAAAATCTTCGAGTTCCTTGGCACGACGTCTGCAAAAGACATCTTTCGTTCCCGACGGGAAGTAAGGAGCCCCCGGGAAACTTGGACGAGAGACTTAAAAAACAGGAAGGGCGGGGCCCGAACGGCTGCCGCCATCGAAAAGGAGACGAAAGATGCTGGTTCTCACACGGAAAAAATCTCAGCTGATTCAAATCGGTGACAATATCGTGATCAAGGTCATCCGCACAGGACCCGGATCGGTCAAACTCGGAATCGACGCCCCCAGCCATGTCCGCGTGATGCGGGGTGAACTCGACGAAAAGCTCTCCCAGAACTACGAACTGGTCGAAGCGGGAGAAGCCGAGGGCGATGACTCGGCGTCGGCGACTACTGAAGTCGAATGCCGTCGCGGCGATCGCGTCGAAGATGAGGAAGTTGTCAGTCCTAAAGCGACGAGCCGCAAAAATTCCCGCGCTTCTGTCGTCTGATCGCTGAACGATACCCCGCGGGTCATCTGGAGATTTCCATGTGACCCGCTTTCGCTTTCTGCCAGGCTGCCCACTTGGCTGGTCGGCGCGTGCGACTCCTCGAGAACTGGCGTAATCCCTGCCCATTGGAACGGCCCCGATGCGGTAGCGATTCCCGACCCTGATCCTTCCGCCTGAGACATGCAGGCAGGGATTCGCCAGTTCGCCGCACCGCCGACTTTTTTCATGCGCTGACGCAACCGCTTCGCTGATGTCTTCACTACGGATCGTGAGCGGTCATGCGGGGGCGCGGCTTCGCCTCTTCCGGTCGACATCCCAACGAAACGACTGCGTGGCCCGTGCTTCTGGGGGCGAATCACCGATCGTTCGCTTCCATTTCCTCGCTGGATTGTGAGAATAAGGGAACCGTTGCCCTGTCAGCCGTTTCCACGAGTTCTCCCGGTTCCCGATGGACGATCAGAACGAATCTCTTCTGCAGCCATACCTCGGCAAAGAGGTCGTCCTCGACCTGGAGAGTATGTATGTGTGCGTGGGAACGCTTCTGGCGGCCGACCATCGGTATCTGATTCTTGAGAAGGCCGATCTCCACGACCTGCGCGACACTTCGACCACTCGGGAACGTTATATTCTCGACTCGAAGGTTCACGGTATTCGCGCCAACCGGGAACGTGTGCTGATCAATCGTCGGCAAGTGGTCGGGCTCTCGTTGTTGGATGATGTGATCGCATGACGTTTTCTCTGCTCAATTTCGGAATGCTGGCCGGCCTGATGGCAGTCACGATTCCGATTGTCGTGCACTTGCTGAATCGGCGGAGGTACGACGTTGTCGAGTGGGGCGCGATGCAGTTTTTGCAACTGGGCGAACGGACCCGTCAGCGGATTAAACTGAGCGACCTGCTGCTGCTCCTGTTGCGAATTGCGATGATCAGTCTGCTCGTGCTCGTCTTCACGAGGCCGTTCGTCAAAGGGAACACGTTTATCCGCAGTTTGTATCCAGAGCCAATCGATCTGGTGATTGTGATCGACGGTTCCTACAGCATGGGCTGGACTGGCGAAGCGATCACACCGCACGCCCGGGCGATTCAGTACACGCATAATCTGCTCGATAATCTGACGGCTGTGGATCGCGTCGCCATTATTGATGCCCGGTCGAGGCCTGATCTGCTCACGCCGGCTCCGTTGACCGACACCGCCACAGCGCGGCTCGAACTGGAGAAGCTACAGCGGCCCGACGGCACTGCGAATCTGATTGCCGGAGTGACGGAAGCGTGCAAGCTGTTGACGCAATCCTTCTCAACCCGTCGCGAAATCGTCGTGTTGACCGATCGGCAGGCAATCTCCTGGGAGAATCCCGACAGCGCCGCTTGGAACGAGTTCCTGAAACTCCGGCAGGCGGCTGCCGTTCCGATTGGACTGGCGGGAATCGATGTCGGTTCGCCGACGATGAATCAGTTCGAGAACTTCCAGGTTGGCAAGCTCAAACTGAATCGCGATATGACTGTGACCGATACCGTGGTTTCGGTCTCCACACTGGTCGGTTACAGCGGATCGAAAAGTGAAGCCGACGTGGAGCTCGTCTGGTCGGTCGATGGCCAGCAGTTGAGCCGCGAAACCGATTCCCTGCAGTTGAAGCCGGGCGAGGAAGTTGTCGCCGAGCTGACGACCCGATTCTCCGATGCCGGCTCGCATGTGATTACCGCGTCGGTGCCGGACGATTCTCTTCCCGGCGATAACGTTGCTCAGATTGTGGTCGATGTTCTCGAACAGATTCCGGTCGTCGTCGCTGTTCCCGGCAGCGAAGAACCCCAGCAAATCCAGGGGCAGGAACCGGAGTCCGACTTCTATCTGACCAAAGTCTTCGGTAATCCGGATGTGGAACGAGCCTGGGCGAACTCGCGACGGATTCCGCAGGGCAAGGTCGATGCGGCACTTCTCAGAGAAACTCGCGTCCTGTTCTGGATCGGGCCGGGTGATGAGAACACCGATTGGGACATGCTGACCGATTTCCTGCTCAACGGGGGCTCGGTTGTGCTCGTGCCGGATCATGATGCGACCGAGAGTGACTACGAGGTTCTGCGGGACAGCTGGCGTTTTGAAGATCAGCGCGTCGTCCCGGTTCGCTTCGCTGAGAAAGTGGTCCGTCGAGAGGACGGCGAGACTCGCTCGCATTTCGATTTGCTCTCGTTTTCTTCGGCCTGGCTCGAACCGTTCCGAGATGCGGAGAAGACCGATCTGCAGGACGTCTTGATTAGTGAGTACTGGCTGCTTGAGACCCCGGAGAAATTCGACGATGATTCGACCGCGGATACCGATGATGTGTTGAATCCTGCGGCCACGGGGGCGAAGTTCGACAGTGGCCGTCCCTGGCTGATCGAACGGAACGTGGGACGTGGAAAGCTGGTCGTCTCTTCAATGGCGATCGATGGTCAATCCTCGGATCTGGTTCGTCAGCGGGGATTTGTTCCGCTGATGCACGAGATGATTTTCGGTCTGACGCAGACATCTTCCCAACGGAATATCGAACTCGATGAACCGTTGATCGTCCAGCAGCTTCCCTGTCAGCCGTTGAATCTGACTGTCCTGGGACCCGATGAACGGAGACTGAAAGCTCAACGGGCCGGCAGCGGCGATCGTCTGACGTGGCGTCTGGGGAATCTCAAGTTGTCAGGCCTCTATCAGGTGCAGGTCGACTGTGATGGAGCAGCCGAGACATCGGCCAGCGAACTGCCATTCTATGCCTTTGCGGATCGGGATGAATCGGAGACGGCTCTGCTCACTGCTGAAGCTCAGCAGGAGTTTCGCGAAGCGTTCGGGATGAACTGGCGGGTCAACTCGGGTGAAGTCCTTGAAGACCTGGCCACGGCTTCGGGCGGCATCGAAATCTGGCCGTTCCTGCTGTTTCTCGTCACGGCCATGCTGATCGGCGAACTCTTCATCACCCGCCGAATGGTTCAGGGCGGACACCACCAGATCGAATTCGACCAGCAACCAGAGGCCGAGCCAGCCCCAGAACCGGCTTTCGCCGTCGAGTAAACCCAGCGAATCCCAACCCGAAGCGTCAGCGAGGGCATTTCGGTGCGTCCCTCGCTGACGTTTCAGGTTGGGATTATTGAGGCCGCGAAGCTCTTGCTGTTGTATTGCGTTCAGCAGTCGATGGCACTTTGAGTCTGGAACCGATCAGTTGGTCCACTGTTTGACAACGCCCGAAACAATCCGATGCGTTGTGAGGTGATCACGGAGGATGAGGGCTCCGGTTTCGTCGATACCTTCGCAGCGGCCCATCAGGAATTCTTCTTCGCTGCCGGAGCCGGTTTCGATGGTTACGAGCTGATCGTCGAGAAGATGGTCCCGCTGCCACATGCCGGGGAACATCTGCTGGCGGAAGTCTTCCTGCTCAAGAGCCCGCTGCATGGTCAGCAGAAGTTGACTCAGAATTGCGGTTCGGTCGAGGGGGCAGCCAGCCAGGTCGGTGAGAGAAATCGCCGACTCTCGGAGTTCCGGAGGCATCCCTCTCGTCGAGTTATTGACGTTGAGTCCAATCCCGATCACGAGTCGTGGCGGTTGGGAGCCGGTCTGTTCCAGCAGAATGCCGCTGAGTTTGCGGTTGCGAAGATACAGGTCGTTCGGCCACTTCAGCTGATAGTCGGACGCCGAGGTCAACTGTAGTGAGCTAACCGTTTCGCGGACGACAGCAGCGGTAACCAGCGAGAGCAGCGGCGTCTCGGTTGCGGTGATTCCGTACTGCTGCGGCTCGATCAGGATAGAAAACGTCAGCGAGCCGGTATGAGATCGCCAGAGGTTTCGACCGCGTCCCCGGCCCGCGGTTTGAGATTCGGCAATGATCACTGCGGGCGTCTGATATCGCGAAGCTTCTTCGCGGGCATGACGGTTGGTCGAGTCCAGCTCGGCGTGCAGGTCGATTGTCCAGTCGGGGCAGGCCTGCTGAAGCCGACCGGCATCGAGGGGATCTAACTCACTCACGACTGCTGCCTTCGCTCCATCAGAATCAGTCCGATCATGGTCAGAATCACGCCTGAGATCAGCCAGATGGTCAGTGGCTCCATGAAGATCATCACCCCGGCCAGAGAAGCCATTGCGATCTGTGAGGTGTTGATCATGTTGACCTGATTCACCGGAAGATGCCGATAGGCGAATCCGATGGAGTAAAACGCAATCGCATTGAAGAAGCCGGCGAGCAGCATGATGCCGGTCTCGCGGGGCGTGGTTGCCAGAAGTTCTTCCATCGGGATTCGCAGCACGGAAGCCAGCGTCATTCCGACAAGTCCCGTGGTGCTGATTAGAAACAATGTCGCCGAGACAGGGAGGTTGCGAACGTTTCGTCGAATGACGACGCCGGAGACGCCGTAGCTGGTCCCGGCAATCATCGCCACGGTAATTCCGAGAGCGATCTGGCTGCCGGATGCGGAAGAGAGAATCGCCTGCGAGGCTTCCCCGGCTCCGAAGCTGAGAATCGTGACGGCTCCCATCAGAAACGCGAGAGCAAGCAGGGTGCGGCCGGTAATTGGTTCTCCCAGGAAGAAGCGGCTTGCGACGGCTCCACCTGTCAGGATCATCGAGAAGCAGATCGGCACGGTCATCGCCAGACCGATCAGGCCGAGGCTGTACTGGAACATCATGTTCCCGCCGAATTGCATGGCAATGCCGGTGCAGATTAACGGTAGAACGAGGTGACGCGGTGGAAACGCGACCGCTCCGCGGAAGTAATTGGTGAGAACGAGCGACCAGGTCAGAAAGAAGGCCGGCACGGCTTTGTGAGCGGTGATCCAGATCGACCAGTCGATGTCACCGGGGCGGGCACTTTCTCGCAGAGCGATATTGGCGGCCGTATAGCCGACTGCGGCGACGAAGCCGAACAGCACTCCGATCCAGGCCTGAGCGGCTCCATGCGGCGGCGTGACAATCTCTTTCTCGACCGACGGAGATTCACAGACTTCAGACATCTGGCAGGCTTTGCAATTAGGCGGGGAACTCAGCAGCAGGGTAGGTAGTCGAGCTGGGAAAGTCCATTGTGAAGGTCGCGGCGATCAGACATATCGGCGTCGTAATCTGGTGAGAGTGGCCCGGGATCGGTAGAGTGTTAGCGCACGCGAGAATGCATTCTGGAACAGACCTCAGCAGGATTTCGAACTTATGCTCTGCATTTCTGTTACGCCGACCTCACGGACCCTCGCTCGTGTCGATCTGCTGAATGCATCCCGTCAGGGAGACATTATCGAGCTCTGCCTGGATCATCTTGCCAAAGAGCCCGACTTCAAAGAGCTGCTCGACGGCGTCAGCAAGCCGGTCATCATCTCCTGCAAACGCAAGCAGGACGGCGGTCAGTGGCAGGGGACAGAAGAGGAGCGTCTCACTCTGCTGCGGCAGGCGATTGTCGCCGGACCGGATTACATCGAGCTCGATCTCGACATCGCTCCCAAAGTGCCCCGCTTCGGGAATACGCAGCGCGTGATTTCCGTCACAAGGCTCGATCGTCCCGAATACGATATCGACGCGCTGTTCGAAGAAGCGGTCATGCACAAGGCCGATGTCATCAAGTTCCGCTGGCCGACCCGCACACTCGATGACGCCTGGCCGCTGCTGGCCGCTGTAAGTCAGCGACGCGGCCTGCCGATTGTGGGGCAGGGGATTGGCCGTCCCGAGTTGACGTTTTCTCTGCTGGCCCAGAAGTACGAATCGCCCTGGATCTACGCGGCTCTCGAGAAGGGGATGGAAGATCACCCCGGGCAGGCGACCGTGGAAGAACTGCGGGAGATTTATTCCGTCAACGAAATCGACCGGCAGACGAAATTCATTGCCGTGGCCGGATTCGGCGAGTTGGAAGAAGAGACGGTCCGCGTGCTCAACGCCGGTTTTCGAGCCGTGTCACTCAACATGAGGTGCCTGCCGGTTGAGATCGACAGGCTCGATCGACTTGGCAAAATGTTCGACATTCTCAAGGTTCGCGTCCTGCTGGCGAACTCCGAGTTGGGGACACGTCTGCGTTCCTTTATCGATGTCGCCAACGAAGCGGACGCCGCGACAGGATTCTTCGACGTGCTGCTGAAACAGGCGGACGGCTGGCATGGGTTCAACACGCTGCGTCGCAGCACCCTCCGCCGACTGGAGCCGAAGCTCCGGGAAGCCTTCCCGCATGAGACAATGCTGAACCGGCGATCGGCCCTCGTGATCGGAAACGGCGGGCTGGGTAGAACAGCGGTCAGCATTCTGAAGGAACGTCAGGCAGTGATCGGCTTGAGTGGTCCGGACGAAAAGCAGGCCCAGGCCGAAGCGGCGGAACTTGGTATCCGGCATGTGCCGTTTCAATCGCTCTATGATACCCACCACGACATCGTGGTCCTCGCCGACTCGGCCCTGCAGAAAGGCTCGGGCCGGATGCAGTTTAATCCGTCGTATCTGCGTCCTGATTTGTTCGTGATCGACTTCGCCAGCCTGGGCAGCGAGCATCCACTGGGAGCCGAAGCCCGCGAACGGGGCTGTTACGTCGTCGACGGCCGCCAGATCTGGACCGACCTGCTTGCTGCCCGCTTCAAGGCGATTACCGGTGAAAACCTGAGTGTCCATGCGGACAATTCCTAAGGTTTTGAGTCGGATAAATCCTGGTGTTCACTGCTGTGTTCATTGTATGCCGCTTGATTCTGGGAGAATGGGCGCCTTCACTTAGGAAATTCCTCACGCCGGCAACGCGCAATCGTATAATTATGTGTTTAATCATGCGGTCGGCAGATGGGACTCGGATTCGGGCATGGCTATTGCTCCGTTCCAATGAATGAAACGGCCGATTCGGTCCACATGCCGAGCATGTCCCAAGGGAGGATTCATGTTCAAGATCTCCATTCTCGCAGTCGCGTTTATGTCGACGCCCATGGAAGTTGATCTGGTTAATCGATTTGATCAGCTTCAACTCGATAACGGTCTGTTCCTCGATCGGGCCAGTGATCGCAGTACGGTCAGTTCGGCTGCAACCGGACTGGGGTCCTTTGCGCTCGCTCACGCAGCGACCCGAGGGCTTCGCGATCCACGTGAAGTGAGTGAGCGACTGTACAACGCATTTCATACGACGGTGAACGCGAATCCCGTGCAGAATCGGGGCTGGCTCAGCCACTTTACGGATGCTGAAGCCACACCGAAGTCTTATTCAGAAGTTTCGACGATCGATACGGCGCTGTTCTATCTGGGAATGGAACGAGCCGCTGAGCTGCTGGGGGAAGAAGACCTTCTTGCCGAGATTCGAGCTGCGCGGAATCAGATCGATGTCGACTACGTCCTGCGGAACGGGCAGTTTCTGCACGGGTTTTACTGGCCCGACGACGATGCTCCGGCCGAGAGTCGGAAGCCGGTTTTCATTCGACATCGGTGGAACGATTCCTCCGAAGGCTTCGTGATCTACAAGCTGTTCGGACTCGACTTTCAGTTTGAAGTTCGTCGCATCGATTACCCTCTGTTCGTCTACCTGTACCCGTTGATGTTCTTCGAAGACGAAACCTATGTCGCCCTGCTGGGAGAAGCCCTTCAGTTTCAGATTCAGGAGTACGGCTACAGCGGCGTGACAGCGACCGACGGTCCCAAGGGGTATACGATTTACGATCAGAATCTGATCTCGCCGCTGCTCCTGTCGGCGGTCGGGTCCCGGTTCCCTTCGGCGTTGGAAACGATCGAGAAGTACTCACTCGACCCAGCGGTAGCGGCTTATTACATCCCGAGCGGATGGGTGACGACCGATGATCTGACCATTGACCTGGCCAGTGCCTACGTGCTGCTCGTGAAATGGAAGGCGTTTGACGCGGTGACCGAAGTGACTGAATCCACGAATCCGGCCGTACTTCGCATTGCCCAACAGACTGCGGACTGATGGATCTCCTTCTCCCCCGGGCGGGCTGAATTTTCTTTCGCCCCCCGGGGCCTGCTTTTGCTGTTGCGGCGGCCCGGGGTTGTCGCAGATGTCGGACATGGTATAAGCGCTGGACTGTCTCCCTGTGCAAATCCGCGCTGTCCGATCATCCGCTGAGGCACCGTCACGATGACTGAGTTCTGGATCATGATCCTCCTGGCCACACTCGCGGGAGCGGCAATGCCCCTCGGAGGACTCTTCGCGTCCGTGGAGCGAATTCGGCCGAAGTGGCTGGAACAGGAGTTCCGGCATTCGGTCATTGCCTTCGGTGGCGGAATCCTGTTGTCAGCGGTGGCACTCGTCCTTGTCCCCGATGGCATGGATCGGCTCTCGGTGATTCCGGTGGTCCTCTGGTTTGCCGCCGGCGGGATTGCGTTTCTGGGAGTCGATGTTCTGCTGAGCCGCTCGCAGAGTTCCGCCAGCAATCTGGTCGCAATGCTCACCGATTTCATTCCCGAAGCGATGGCCCTTGGAGCGGGATTCGCGAGTGGAGACAGCACGGGCTATCTGCTGGCGCTGCTGATCGCATTCCAGAATCTGCCGGAAGGCTTCAACGCCTATCGCGAAATGATCTCCGGCTCATCCGGCCAGTCGTCCCGCAAAATTCTGCTGTTGATGCTGTGTCTGGTCCCGCTTGGCCCGCTGTCAACGCTGCTCGGCTACTTCGTCCTGGCGCCGTTTCCCTCGGTGGTGGGAGCGATCATGCTGTTCGCCGGCGGTGGAATTCTGTATCTGACCTTCGAAGACATCGCTCCCCAGGCCCGATTGAAGAATCATCGTCCGCCCGCACTTGGCGTAATTGCGGGGTTTCTCATCGGCATCGTCGGACACATGCTGCTCTCGTAACGAGGCGGCTGGTCAGGACTTGATGCGATACTTGGCCAGATTGAGGTCGCGCTGAATATCCGCCTGCACTTCGGTGATGGGACGGTCTCCGCGGACGGAAATTACGAGTTCTTTGCGACGGAAGAGGTTCAGGGCCGGCAGAGTCTTGTCCTGATAATCCTGCAGTCGTTCACGGATCGCGACCTCGTTGTCGTCCGGGCGGCGAATCAGTTCTCTGCTGCCACAGGCATCACAAACGCCGGGGACGGCCGGCGCAGCCGAGACCAGATTGTAGGTTGCCCCGCAGTTCGCACAAACGCGACGGGAACCGAGCCGTTCGACAATCAGATCAGCGGGGACATCGATGTAGATGACCGCATCGATGTCGTAGCTTTCGAGGAAGAACTCGGCCTGAGCCTCGTTTCGCGGGAAGCCATCGAGCATGAAGCCGTAGTTCCAGTCGTGGTCCTGAAGTCGCTTCTGCACGATGTTCTCGACGAACTCGTCAGGAATCAGCCGTCCCGTGCTCATGAGCCGCTTGATGCGGGCAGCGAGTTTGGTGTGGTTCTTGATATTCCAGCGGAGGATGTCGCCAACGCTGATATGCACGAGATCGAACCGCTTGCACATGATTTCGGACTGGGTTCCTTTTCCACATCCGGGCATTCCCATAATCACGTATTTGTGCATCGACGGCTTCCAACAGCATTCAATCTCAAGTGGCGGAACAGCGGCATGGCATCGGTGACGCCAACCCGGATCATATCGGCAAATCAATTTGCGGTTCAACTCCATCGATTTGATCGGCTAACGGAAAGCCTTATAATCAATGAACTTGAATGTGTTCATTCCTTGGATCCCACCGCGATTCTCAGGCACTGTTCCCGCCGCAAGGACTCGAAGTCGATGCCGCTCGCCGACCCCCTGCGATTGTTCCCGCAAACCCTCCTGCTCGCTTTAAGTCTGCTCCTGGTGAGTCTGGCTGAAGATGTGCGAGCGGAAAGTCCGCTCTCGTTCAATCGCGATATCCGCCCGATTCTGTCGGAGCACTGCTACGCCTGCCATGGACCCGACGCCGAAACCCGCTACGGTGAATTGCGGCTCGATGACCGGAACGATGCGGTCCGTGACCGCGATGGTTACCACGTGATTGAAGCCGGAAATGCCGACGAGAGCGAGTTAATCGCCCGCGTGTCGTCCGCGGATCCGGATATCGCGATGCCTCCGGCCGATCATGCCGAGCCGCTTTCCACAGAGCAGATCGAAACGCTGAGACGCTGGATTAACGAAGGCGCTTCCTACGAGGTGCACTGGTCGTTCGCTCCGCTGCAGGCCGTTTCTCCGCCGGATGTCGAGGATCGCGAGCATCCGATTGATGCCTTCATCGCAGCTCGATTGCAGGAGGAAGGCTATGCGTTTTCTCCTCAGGCCGATCCCCGCGTTCTCATCCGCCGGTTGAGTTTTGATCTGACAGGGCTTCCGCCGGAACTGTCGGATGTGCAGACGTTCGCCGAGAATCCGAGTGACGAAGCCTATCAGGCGTTCACACGAAAGTACCTCAGCTCGCCACATTACGGGGAGCGTATGGCGATCTACTGGCTCGATCTGGTTCGTTACGCCGATTCCCTCGGGTTTCACGGAGATCAGGAACGTTCCGTCTCGCCTTATCGGGACTATGTGATCCGGGCGTTCAACGACAACAAACCGTTCGATGAATTCACCATCGAACAGCTCGCCGGCGATCTGCTGGCCGAGCCGACGCTCGAAAGCCGTGTCGCTTCGACATACAACCGCCTGAATCGAGCTTCGGGAGAAGGAGGCGTCCAGCCGAAAGAGTATCTGGCGAAATACGCGGCTGATCGCGTTCGTACGCTGGGAACCGTCTGGCTGGGAACGACGGTCGGATGTGCTGAATGCCACGACCACAAGTTCGATCCTTACACGATCAAAGACTTCTACAGCTTCGCCGCGTTCTTCGCAGACATCAAAGAACAGGGAATCGTTTCCGGGGCTCGATACATCGAGCAGCTTCCGGTCCCGACGCCGGAGCAAAGCGAGCAGAAGCAGAAACTGACGACACGCATCGCCGCCGCGGAGAAGAACTATCGAAAGGCACGCCCGGACCTGCAGGCGGGCTTTGAAGAATGGCTTGCCACGGCGAAAGACGCCCAACCGCAGTGGACTCCGGTCGTTCCCTCCCAGGCAACGTCGACTGGCGGGGCCACTCTCAGCGTCG
Source organism: Rubinisphaera margarita (assembly GCF_022267515.1). NCBI lineage: Bacteria > Pseudomonadati > Planctomycetota > Planctomycetia > Planctomycetales > Planctomycetaceae > Rubinisphaera > Rubinisphaera margarita. Next base: position 189,928 of record NZ_JAKFGB010000020.1, read on the forward strand.
ATGACGAGGGAAACGTTCTCGCTTCCGGGAAATCTCCGGACAACGACACTTATCGCATTGTCCTGCCGTTGAATCAGGCTTCTGCTTCCGTGATCCGGGCGATTCAACTCGAGGTGCTGCCCGATCCATCGCTGCCGAGTAACGGACCGGGGCGAGCAGGCAATGGCAACCTGGTTCTGCAGGCCGTTAAAGCGACCGTGGGCGGCAAGCCTGTGCAATGGAGTCGGGCGATGGCCACTCATGCTCAAGACGGATTCCCGGCTGAGAACCTGCTCAAGGGGAATCGCGGCTGGGCTCTGTTGCCTGAGACGGGGAAACGTCAGGCACTGACCCTGATTCCGCAGCAGCCGATTGTTGCTCCGGACGATGATTCCAGCGAAGAACTCGTCCTCGAACTCGTGCAGAATCACGGGACTTCACACTGCATCGGCAGGTTCCGCGTGCTGGCAACTTCAAACGATCTGACCGATGGCCTGGCCTTTCCGGACGCGGATGTGGTCAAACTGTTGGCCGATCCTTCCGAAGGGAAACAGGCTCAGTTGCTGGAGTACTACCGGACGCATACGCCACTGTTGAGGAAGGAACGGAACGAACTCGCGCAGCTGCGACGCGAACTGGAAACGCTGGAAAAGGCGATTCTCACGACACTGGCTGTGACGGCCACCGAGCCTCGCGAGATGCGCGTATTGCCGCGTGGGGACTGGATGGATGATTCGGGAGCGGTTGTGACGCCGTCTGTTCCGGAGTTTCTGCCGGCGATTTCCGTCCAGGGGAATCGGGCAGACCGACTCGATCTGGCCCAATGGCTGGCTTCAGCCGAAAATCCTCTGGTGGCCCGGACGTTCGTGAATCGAGTCTGGATGCTGTTCTTCGGACAGGGACTGTCCCGGTCCGTCGATGACCTCGGCGCACAGGGCGAGATGCCGAGCCATCCGGAACTCCTCGACTGGCTGTCTGTCGAATTCATTCGCAGCGGCTGGGACGTGAAGCGGCTGGTAGAACTGATTGTCACTTCAGAGACGTATCGTCAGGCCTCGTCGGTCAGCCCGGAACTGCGGCGGAACGATCCGTTCAATCGACTGTATGCCCGACAGTCGCGGTGGCGACTCGACGCCGAAATGGTTCGCGACAATGCGCTTTCCGTGAGTGACCTGCTCGTCGAGACGGTCGCGGGTCCGAGTGTGAAGCCGTATCAGCCCGCCGGTTACTGGGCTCAGCTGAACTTTCCGAAACGGGAGTACCAACATTCCGATGGCTCCAGTCAGTATCGTCGCGGCCTCTACACGCACTGGCAGAGAACCTTTCTGCATCCGAGTCTGCTGGCGTTTGATGCGCCACCTCGCGAAGAATGCACGGCTCGTCGGGAACGGTCCAATACCCCGCTCCAGGCCCTCGTTCTGTTGAACGATCCGACGTATGTGGAAGCCGCGCGGGCACTGGCCGAGAACATTCTGCAGCAAGGTGGAGACTCTTTTGAGAGTCGACTGGAGTGGGCCTGGAATCGCGTGCTCGCCCGGACTCCGACCGAGTTGGAGCTGACGACTCTGCGTACCCAATGGGAAAAATCGCAGAGATACTATGAGCAGAATCCCGATCAGGCAGCTCAGGTCGTCAATGTCGGTCTCTCTCCGGTTTCCAAGAATCTGCCTGCTGCCGATGTCGCGAGCTGGATGACAGTCACGCGGACGTTGCTTAACCTTCACGAAACCATTTCGCGGTATTGATCGCGAACGTGTTACATCGAGGCACTGTATGACTCCTCAGGAAATGGCCCAACTGGCCGCATTGCGGCAGAACCGCCGCAGCTTTCTTCGCCAGAGCGGAGCCGGCATTGGCGGGCTTGCCCTGCTGTCGATGCTCAATGGCCAGCAGACTTCTGAAGCGGCTTCCTCACTGACGAGTGGCGTGATCAAAACCCTGCACCATCCGCCGCGTGTGAAACGAATGGTCCATCTCTGCATGGCCGGCGGCCCGTCGCATCTGGAAACGCTCGACGACAAACCCGTACTTCGGGAGAAACATGGCCAGCCGATGCCCGAGTCGATGACAAAGGGCCAGCAGATCGCACAATTGCAGGGGAAGGAACTGAAATGCTTTGCCCCGCAGTTCGAGTTTCAGAAGTTCGGTGAGAGCGGTCAGTCGATCAGCAGTCTGTTCTCGAATATCGGTTCGGTCGCCGACGATATCTGTATTGTTCGGTCGCTGCATACCGATCAAATCAATCACGATCCGGCTCACACGCTGTTCAACACGGGCAGTGGCAACTCGGGGCGTCCCAGCATGGGGGCCTGGCTGTTGTATGGGCTCGGTCAGGAAACGGAAAATCTGCCAGGTTACGTGGTGCTGACTTCCGTCGGGAAGGGGGGACAGGCTCAGCCTATTGCGGCCCGGCAGTGGCATAGCGGATTTCTTCCGTCGCGTTTTCAGGGGGTGCAGTTCCATTCCACAGGAGCACCCGTGCTCTACCTGAACCGGCCCGAGGGGGTGCCGCTGGAACACCAGCAGAATCTGGTCGAGACCATCAATACACTGAATGGGGAGTTCAATACGCTGGTCGATGATCCGGAGATCGCCACCAGGATTCAACAGTACGAAATGGCGTTCCGTATGCAGACCAGTGTGCCGGAACTGATGGACTTCCGCGGGGAAACGAAAGACACATTCGACCGCTACGGCACTCCGGGTGGCGATGGAACGTATGCCTCGAACTGCCTGCTGGCCCGTCGACTGCTCGAAAAAGGTGTGCGGTTCGTGCAGGTCTACCATCGCGCCTGGGATCATCACGGCGGCATTAAACGATCGATGGAAATCACAGCCGATGAAGTCGACAGGCCGACCGCCGCACTGATTCAGGACCTGAAAGATCGCGGACTGTTTGAGGACACGCTCATCGTCTGGTCAGGCGAGTTCGGTCGCACACCGATGGCGCAGGGATCGGGCCGCGATCATCACATCAAGGGATTCTCGATGTTTCTGGCCGGCGGAGGAATCAAACCCGGTTTTCACTGGGGCAATACCGACGAGCTGGGATACAATGCCGTTGAGAATCCGGTCCACGTGCGGGACTTTCATGCGACGATGCTGCATCAGTTCGGAATCGATCACAAGAAACTGACGTATCGATTCCAGGGCCTCGACTTCCGATTGACCGGCGTGGAGGAAGCTCACGTCGTCAAAGAGATTCTCACGTGAGCCGACACTGACAGCCGGCACGGGAATGACGATAGGAACGTGTCTAAGAATCTACCGGAACGTGATATGCGGAAGACAGGGATGAAGCGAGTTCTTCTTGGGCTAGTACTGACTCTGTCAGGCCCGGTGATGGCCATCGGGAAGACACCGCCGCCGGCCAGTTCCCCGGAGTTGAGTGAGTCGCTGCGAAAGACAGCTCTCGAATCGCTCGACGCTCCCGAGTTCGTGCGGCGGGATGCGGCTCAGAAGCTGCTCGAACAGGGGGGGCTGCAGACCGCCGAAATGCTGCCAGGGTACGTGCAGGCGGCCAGTCTGGAGGGACGCATTCGAGCCGTGCAGATCATCGAGCAGATCGCACTTCGCATGTTGCGAAGTCAGGCCGATAACAAGTATGAACAGCTGATTCCGATCATGGATGAAATGCGGCTGGTCGGTGAAGCGGTGATCGGGTCCCGGCTCGAAGAGTTTCGTTCCATTCACTCCCGCCTCATCGAAAGTGCGAACATTCGAGCGCTGATTCGGCTCAATGCCATCGTCGATTTTGAGACGTCGATGGAGACGATTCCTGGTTTGTCGCAGCGGTTCAATACCGAGTTCATGGTCCGCATTTATCTGGGCGACGACTTTGCGGGAACCGAGGATGATCTGCGGCACATCAGTGATCTGCTTCTTCTGGGAGAACAGCAGTTCGGGAACAGCCGTGGCGTTTATCACATCGGGGATTGTCCAATTCCACTGAAAACGTTGCAGGAACTCGTCGCCGGGATGCCCGGTGTCCAGGTGGTGCATCGAGGGCCCGCCCGCATCGGCATCATGAGTTCAAACAGTTCGCTCAACAACGGGAACGAGAACTGGCATATCCAGTCGGTGCAGAATGGATCCTCGGCGAAGTATGCCGGACTGCAGATCAACGATGTCATCGTTCGGCTCGATGGCAGAAATGTCGGAGGCTTCGACAGCTTCGTGACGGCACTCGAAGCTTACGAGCCGAACCAGACCGCCGAGCTTCACGTTCAGCGAAACTTCGTCGAACCGGAGAAGATCACACTGACGCTCGGAGAGGATTTGAAGACGGGCCTCGAGGTCGACGAGGACTTTCAGCGATTCGTTCTCATTCGCAGCGTAGAAGCGGACAGTCCGGCAGACAAAGCGGGACTTTCCAACATGTACCGCATTGATCGGGTGGAGAATCAGCCGATGTTCAATCTCGCGGACTACGAACTCGCGATGGATCGACTGCGGCAAAACAACGTGCAGAACATCACCCTGCATGTCCGACGGTTGGAAGAAGTCCCTGTCTTACTCCGAGGCTGGGTCGGCCCGTATCGTTAACGAGATGCTCTTGAAGATGTAGCCTTCAGCGTTTCAGGCGAACACTTGCGCGGGCCTACGACCAGCTGGGGGTGCAGGCGAATTCCCGCAAGGCTGACTGGGCCACCGGAGCCGGGCAGGACCAGACCAGGAAGAACATCGACTCCCGAATAGTTCGTTCGGCCAGATGCCCGCTGACGAAGCCGCTTCCCTTCGCAGCCGTGAGATACGCCTGAGCGGATCGAAGCACCAGCGAATTGGCTCTCGTCCGAATCGACTGCGGCGTGCATTGCTCACTGGAGCCGGTCGACCCCGTTTCCGTGGCCAGGATGTCGTCGACAAGCCGATCGCATTCGCGCTCAAACTGTTTCGCTTCGGGCTCAAGATCGGAACGCGACTCGGCTTCATCCAGCAGGGCTCGGACCGCCCGCACAGCAACGCCGGTGGCGATGACGCTTGTCGTCAGCGATCCGGTTCCGCCTCCCCCCGATTTCATCACCTGTTCCACGGGGCCGGCGACAACCTGCCATTGCTCAACAAAGACATTCTCGAGATTCAGATTGCCGGTCGCCGAGGCGGTTAGCGCGAGCATCTCGGCTGTGCCACCGTATTGGATTCCCTCGGTTTCGGATGGAAGCGCGACCAGAACCTGGCGACCATCCTCCAGCGTGCCGCCCGAGACCAGCACGTCGGCATGGCGAACACCGGTGACCCAGGGAACGAATCCGTTCAGCACGTAACCGCCGGCTACTTCCCTGGCTGCCACCGAAGGAGTTCCCAGATGCTGCCGGGAGGTCGAGAGATGCGAGATCCCAACCGTTGCCCAGGTTTCCCCGGCCGCGAGTCCCGGCAGTAATCGCTCTTTGAGTTCTTCATTCTCAGCGGCCACGATTCGCTGAACAGCGGCGTTTCGTTGTGAGAGGACAAACGAGGTCGTCAGGCAGGCCGCCGAGACATCGAGGTACATCCGCGACATCTGTGTCGACTCCGTCGACAGGCCTCCATAGTGTTCCGGAATATCCCAACGCGAAACACCGGCCTCCGTCAGGGACCGCAGTTGAGCGGCTGGCCAGCAACGTTCCTGATCGGTTTCCGCAGCCAACTCGGCAATCTGTTCGAGGGTCTCGGTGTCGATCGACTCAGAGAATTTTTCTTCGGGCATGGGAGAAACCTGCGGGACTGTAATCGGGAACGAACGTGATGAGGCGCGGACGATGTACAAACGGGGCTCGGATTCAGTCCCGTGACTTCTATGATCCAGTGTAGTCGCAGTCCAGGCTCTCTCCTAGAGGCGCGGAGCCGATCCTCGTTCAGCGTGCAATGCCGATCCGGCAGAAGGATGTTTCGCTCACCGCGCGGGGGATTCTGAGGTCGGACAATTGTAAAGGCGATGATGGAATTCTACCCTGATGCTGCATCGCGGGGTTTCGAAGCCTCCGAATCCCCGAGACCGACGAACCAGGCACCAGTGAAGTTCCTTCCTGATCCGGGCAGCGAACTGCCCCTGCCAAAACTTTTCCGCACGAAAGTCTCACCATGAAACTCCTGTTTCCTATCCTCTTTGCCTGTGGTACCGCACTGTGCTGGGGACTTTACGGCCCAACAATTCAAAATGCTCGCAGCACAACCGGCGCCTGGAGCCCGTTCAAACCGTACGTGTTTATCGGTGTGGCTTATCTGGTGTGGGCCTGTGGGGGCGGACTGGCCGGAATGAAGATTAAGGAGGATCTGTTCACCTTTGGCGGTGTTCAGAGCCCGGCGATGATCTGGGGCTTTCTGGCAGGAACCCTGGGAGCCATCGGGGCCCTCAGCCTGACCTCGGCAATGTTGTCGGGAGGAAAGCCAATGTTCGTCATGCCAATTGTTTTTGGCGGAGCAGTGACAGTGACGGCGATCGTTTCCATCATCCAGTTGCGAGATGTCAGGCATACCAGTCCGCTGCTGTGGCTCGGTATGCTGATGGTGATTTCCGGAGTCGTGCTGGTCGCGAAATACACGCCGCACGGACATCCTCCCAAACCAGCAGCGGCTGCGGTGGAACAGTCTGGCCAGTCGGACGTCTCATCTGCGGTGACCCCCTCGGATCACTGACACGGGCGGTTTCATGCGTGGTCTGTTTATCACCGGAACCGATACCGGGGTCGGAAAAACCTGGATAGCCTGCCAGATTCTCCATGCGATGAATCAGGCAGGTTTTTCCGTAGGCGCTTACAAGCCGGTCTGTTCCGGAAGTTTGCGGGACGAGTCAGGTCAGCAGCATTGGGAAGACCTCGACGAATTGGCCGCCGCTACGAGATATCGCTTTCCGCTCGAACTGATTGGGCCGCAACGTTTTGCAGCGGCCGTTGCTCCCCCGCGGGCTGCCGGGCTCGAGGGCCGCTCCGTCGATGAAGATCTGCTGGTAGGGGGCATCGAACCCTGGAAAAAGCAGGTCGATTATTTGCTCGTCGAAGGAGCAGGGGGCCTTCTGTCTCCGGTTTCCGACACTCTGAGCAATCTGGATCTGGCCCTGAAACTTGGATTTCCCCTGCTGATTGTGGGCCGGGCGGGACTCGGGACGATCAATCATTCGCTGCTTACCATTGAAGTCGCCCGGTCTCACGGGGCGAGCCTCGCCGGTCTGCTTCTGAATGAAACGACAGCAGAGGGAAGCGATCTCTCCCGGCAATTTAACGTCGAAGATCTGTCGGCCCGCACGGACTGTCCGGTCCTTGGCTGCTGGCCATTTGGTGGATCAGCGACTATTGATACGAATGGGTTAACAGTCTCGGTAGATTGGTGGAACCTGTTCGACTTATCGCTCAAAGTCGGGTAAAGTGGATGGCCCGGTCAGACCCGAGTGAAGCGAGGTCTGGATTGGCGCTGCATCGGACCAGGCTCTTCGGAGTGCCTTTCCCTGCAATTGTCACGGCTGCTGTACCGTGGCTTTCGGAAGGGGCCCCCAGTGCAAACTCTGCCGATGTTCCCGCCCCCTGATGAACGAAAATGACTTTGGAGTTGCGTGTTTATGGCGGATGAGAATCCTGATTTCAGCTTCCTCGACCAGAAAAAGACGGCCAATCCTGAAGCGGCCTCTGGAATCACCAAGAAATCGGAAGAGACCGAACCGTCCGAGGCTGAAGACACCGATCACGTAATGTCCGAGCCGGAGACGCCGACCACTTCGGAAAGTCCCTCAGGGCTGAAGTGGATGGATGGTCCATTGCTTTATCAGGAACCGGACAGCAGCACACGGTTCGCGACTTCACTCGGAAAGTCGTCCGAGCCTAAGTCGGCGACCGACCATCTCCGCAATATCAAGCAGGAATCAAAAGACGAGACCGCCGAGGCGGAGCCTGCCGCGTCGGCGACGGAATCTTCTCCTGAAGAATCCAGTACGTCCAGTAAGCCTGAGGCAGTCTCGGAACCGCAGCGGGAAGAAACGGCCGAAGCACCGTCGGAAACGGTCGACGAGGTCGCCATTACGCCGCCGGTCATTCCACCTGCTTCTGACGAAACGTCGAGTTCGCCAGCCAAAGTTCCGGAAGAGAAATCGAAGTCGGCGAAAGAGAAATCGAAGTCGAAGCCGACTCCGGCGAAGAAAGCCGATTCGCGAAAGTCCAATCGGAAAACCGTCTCTGGTCTCATGCTGACGTTGCTTGTCAGCTACGCCAGCGCCGTGACGTTGATCTGTGCCTATCTCGTGATGCAGTCTTTCAGTGGCAAGCCGCATGACCTGGAGAGTCTCCCGGATCTGAAGCCGCCGATGAAAGACGATGAAATCGCCTACCGGCTGGTCCCTGAAGGAGCAACGCTGGCTCCCGGACATACCCTTCGGCTGGGTGAATCGCGTCGGTATGGAAATTTGCTGGTCACGCCTCTGCGCGTCGAAACGAGCGATCTCAAGTTTGAACATTACACCGGCGATCCGGCCCGGAAACGGGAGTCGGTCTCCGACGTGATGAAGCTCTGGATCCGATTCGAGAACGTTTCAAAGGACCAGAAATTCGCCCCGCTCGATCGCACGCTGGTCCTCAAGCGCATCGTCGACCCGGATCAACCGGGCCGTTTGCGGTCCAATCAATTTCTCACGACCGTAAGCGATAAAGGCAACCTGGATCGGACTTTCCTGCTCTACGATCTCGAACAATACGGCGATTGGAACTTCGCCGGCATCAAGGACGAGCCAGTGCTCGGTCCCGGTGAGTCGATCGAGACGTACCTGCCCGCCGCCGCGGTCGCTGATGAAGAACTCGACGGCACGGTTGTCTGGCGAATTCAGTTCCGCAAAGGATATCACCCGACTTCGAAACGAGGGGTCACGACGCTGATCGAGGTTCGTTTCAAGAAGAACCAGATTCAGTCGGCCTGATCGTTTCTTTGATCTTGCGGATGTGAAATTTCCGGCACGATCCGGGGGGCGATGTGTCGCTCCACGAAAACGCGGTTCATGCAGCTGAGATGGCCGCCGTAGTGCCAGTCGCGGATCATCGAGAATCGATACGGCACTTCCACGTACTTCTGCCGGTAGATCTCGAATCGCTCGCGGTCGTTCTCGCAAGGCACTCTGAAGCCGCGATTCCCGCCCGAGGTGCCGAACCTCCGATCGAGTGTTCCCATGGTCCACGTGCCGAACCCCAGGAAGTACCAGTCCAACCGCGATCGGTAACAGAACAGTTGCCTGCGGATCCGCTGCAGAGCGGGAGCGAGGTCGTAACCGGGACTGAGAGCGGGAGCGATCATCACGGCACTCTCGATTTCAATTCCGGGGGCAAGTGCCTCAAGTGTTTTGGGGATCATGGCTCCACCGCCGGAGTGACCGATGATTGAAACCGGCCGGTCGGGATGCTGAGCCTTGTAGTCGGCAATATGCTCAGCAATCCGGGCGGCCAGTCGCGAGCTGCGGTTGGGCAGCCAGAGATTAAAGACACCCGGTTTGACGGTCACGGTCCAGTCGAAGATTTCCAGCGCCTGAGAGACGCCTCCATCGTTCAGTCCGTGGACCAGCGAATGGGATAGCGAGCTAAGTCCCTCGATTCCCGGCAGAATCAATACGAGCCCCCGCGCGTACCGTTCTTCGGTGACGTAGGGCAACTCCGGCAGCCGATAGTTACCGAGCAGGGCCCGGGGATAGGAAAGTGTCGTCCTGAAGCCTCGACGAAAACGTGTCTCGACCTCGGCGCTCCTGCTCGCATCTAACATTCGTTGCTCAATTCCATTCGTTCCATCGCTTCGGTCAAATCCATTTGTCGACCAGATTATTCAGCAGCAGCTTCTTTGGGAGGACTGGTCTTCCCGATCTCTATGACTGGAGAAATCGCCGACTGAAGCACTTCCTGAGAGCTGTCGTCCTGGACGAAGGCGACGACCCGAAGTTTCGAGAAATCGTCGGGAACGACATCGAACTTGAAGTTGCGGTTCTTCTGGAAGGCGTCCATTTCGGCGAGAATCTCTTTCTTCAGCTCGCTTACATTGCGGCTCGTATTATAGCTCCCGTTCGTGCCGCTGATGGCGACGCCGTCCGCACCGGTCGGAATATCGCGGACCACCATTTCGTGGAGACGAATGCCGTTCGGGGCGACGAAATGCACGAGCGGATCGACGATGAGCACGCGGAGCTTGACGTCGTTCCGGTTCTCGGAAACGCCATCGACTTTGACATCAATCTTGACCGAGTCCCCTTCGGCGGAGGCGTTCAGGGCAATCGAGATCGGCGAGGTCTGCGTGAGCAGTCCGCGAGTTTGAGATTCCAGGTTCTTGTAATGATCTTCGGCATGGAAGACGAACCCGCCCACTGGATCGGTGGGGCGTCCGTTGACTCTGAGAGCAGGCGTTCCCCCTTCTCCGTAATAGCCGAATCGGGCTTCGCCATCGGAATTCGTGAGCGGATCAGGCCGAGGAATGTGCTGATGGTAACGAACGGCGATCAATTCGGGAGCGGGGAAGGTCTTCTCCAGTCCACCGAGAGCCAGGTCGCCGGCGACACAGGGAGGGCAAGCTGAACCGGTGAAGAGTTCGATCAGCGGAATTCGCCGGTTCTCAGGCAGATTCGGTTTTTCTGCGGACTTGCTGACGAAGTAGAACGCGTTCTCTTCATAAGCCTTATCGAGCATCTCCTGCAGAGCCTCGCCTTCCAGCGAGCTGAGGGCCTTTGTCTTTTCGAGCGGGCTTTGCGATTGTCCTTCGGTCTCGGTCGGGATCTGCACCATTCGGTTCAAACCGGGCAGGACGGCGAGACGGGCATAGATATCCGTCGCCTTATCCTTCTCGCCGGAGTCCTCGTAGTGCTTCGCCAGTGAAACCCAGCCGTTGATTTCAAACGGCCTTTCTTCCAGCAGCGTCCGAAGTTTTTCGGCTCCCTGCTTCTGTTCTTCGGCCTGGTCCGACGAGAGCAGATACTGGCTTTCGAACAGATCGAGCCGCTGTTTGTAGACCTCCGGCATGTTCTCGCCAACCAGGCTCTTCACCTTGTCCATGCTGCTGCGGGCGATCGAGCGATACTCAGGCGCTGTCTTCGTCAACTGCGCGATTTGAAAGAGTGTGTCCGGCAGCAGATTGCTTCCCCAACGCTGTGCGGTCTGGATCGCTTCAGCAGCGATCGCATCGACTTCGTCGGTCGGAAGCTCATTCTTGATCGCGGTATCGAGCAGCGTGAAGTAAGCCGTGTTCGCGAGCGGCAGATCGGGATGGGCTTTCACGAAATTCCGCAAGGCGGCGACACGATCTTCTGCCTTCAAGGCGGCTTCGAGATCCTTGGTGCCATCGGTGATCTGAGGCGTTTCGATATCGGACATGCTCGTCGACGAAGTCTTGATCAGGCGAGCCGGCGAGACCTGCACTTCGCCTTTCGGGAAAATGCCCCCCAGAATGACATCGCCATGTCGTTGCCCTTCGAAGTTCAAAGTGACCTGGCCGGTTTCGATGTTGAGGAGGATGTTCTCATCCCGAAACACAGCCTGATTGACGTGCCAGCTCTGGAACTGCTGCATCGAAGCGGTATCGACCTGCTTTACAGCTTTTTTGCCGTCGATTTCGGCGATCTGAATCAGCAGAGGATGGAAGTCGGTGGTTTCTTCGGTGATGACGAGCATCCAGCGGCCAATCCACGGAGGCAGTTCTTCGACATTGGCCGCGTCGGCCGTCTGAGCACCGGCTGCTGTTGTCGAGGTCCCTTCTGGTGAATTTTCAGTAGTCGTCTGCGTCGGTGCCTCGCCCGATTCGCATCCCGACAGAACACCGAACATGAGACTCGCGCACAGGCATGTGCTGAACAGGACAATCCCTTGGAGATATTTCATGGTGAGTAGCTTCGTTTAGAGGAGCGTTTTTTCTGGGCTCGTTTTTTATGCGACCGCGACGGATGGTTTGTCGGTCGCATCAGACCCATAAGTTCATTGTAGAGGCGGAGTCGCGGAGTGGCAGCCGTCCATTTGAGAAATCTTCTTCATCTCACTTCCGGCTCGCGGAGCGACAACGGCGAGGTCAATCCTGCACTGCAATACGTACTCGGCGGATCTCGAGCGGGAAGCCTTCGGCCTGAAAGCCGACGAATCCCTCTTTTCGAGCAGCCGGCTGGCTCTGGCAGATCTGCGTACCGTTAATGTAGGTGGTCAAAGCGCCATCCTTCGACACGGCTTCGATGACGTTCCACTCCCCAACCGGCTTCCGGGCCATTTCGCGAGCGGACTGGTTATCCTGAATCACGACATCCGGGACGCCGCCATTGGCTTTGACGGACGCCATCTCGCTGAACTTCCCCTGAACTTCCACCGACTCCGGCCAGATCTTCTGTTCAGGCGCGATGTAAACCAGCAGCCCGGTGTTGCTGAGCGGTTTCTTCTCCTCACTCAGTCCCTTACGGGGCAGAAAACGGTACTCGAATCGAATGGTGAAGTTACGGTAGGATTCTTTCGACTGCAGATAGCCTTTGGGTTCCCCGGTGGTAACGATCGATTGTTCGATGCCTTTCCAGGTGTCCTCTTCGGCGAGGACCGGCTCAAAATCGGCAAAGGAAAGGGCCTGGTATCCCTCTTCGGGAACAAAATCATCAGGCTCGATGATCGGCATATCGACTTCCGGCTCAGTTGCGGAGGTCGATTCCGGAGCTGAGGTGGCGGATTCGGACGGCGGAGCGGGGGCTTCACAACCGGCGGAGATCAGAAGTCCGAGCACGAGGGAGAGCATCCCGAATCGCATGATGATCCTCTTGTCTGGAAGGGGTGAACTGAGAGTGCGGAACGGGAATTGATCCCGAGCCGTCGAGGCTGTTGACCGGAGTGTATCGGTTGCGATCCTCAATGAGCAAACGACCCCTGATGACGTAGTCCTGATAACCCGAACCATTGTCAGGATTGATGCAGAAGTTTCACTCCCCGGGCCCTTGCTGGAGTTCGCAGATTCTCCGTTCTTCCATTGCGAGGGACCGGGCCCGCGTGGTCGATACCAGTATTGGATCGATACACCAACGCAGACGGGGTCAACCACCCCGTCGCCGCTCCGTCCGTGAAGTCTGCTGGAGTAGACTTCGACGAACATCGATCTTCACTCCTGAGTGCAGTCTAAGAGCGATCCCATTCTCCCCCCTGGCAGCATGACGATGGCGATGCGTAGATGCGTCGCGTCGGCGTGAGGAGTTGTCGAACATGCAATGCGAACATGGAATGCAGCTTCGAATCGCTTTCCTGGAAGCCCTGAATGAGCAGCTTCGTCGTGAAGTCGCTCAGAACACGCGAATCGCCAGAACTCGAGCCCCGTACTGGCCGATGTTTCTGGTAAGCGGTCTGGTCAGCCTGTCCGCGTGGACGCTGAGCTGGATTAGTTAAGCGGCAGCTTTCTGTCGGAAACGCGAACGCGAATGACGAAAAAACGACGGCTGCGATTGCTCGAAGCGATCGCAGCCGTTTCTCGTTATTCGCTGATAAAGTCCGTCTTACTCCGCCGCCTTCGCGGGCGGAAGCGTCTGAAGCAGCTTGCCGTCTTTGCCGTTCCAGATTCGGACCACGCCATCGTGCCCGGCTGCGATGACCAGCCCTTCGTCGTCGGTCACGGCGACGGCATTCAGGAACTGTTCCGACCCGGACATGCTGCGGTAGTTGCGACCGTTACTGGCGGTCACCATTCTCACGACCTTATCGCCACTTGAAGTCGCCAGATTGTCGCTGACGCCGATGTACTTCACGCCGGTCACCTGTTTGCCGAAGCTGGTGATTGTGCGAATCTGCGAACCATCGAGCCGGTTCCAGACCTTGACCGACTGATCAGCAGAAGCGCTCGAAAGCGTGAGTCCGTCGGCGGCCCAGTCGACATCCAGCACGTGCTCGGTGTGCCCTTCGAAGGACGCGATCTGATTCCCGTCCGGCACGCGGAAGACCTTCACGAACTTGTCCGCCGAACCCGAAGCGAGGTGGGTTCCATCTTCGGAGAACGCCACCGTCAGCACGACATCGCTGTGGGCGCCTTCCAGCGTCTTTGCAATCTGTCCGGCACTCCAGTTCCAGAGCTGCAGTTCGCCATCGCGTGACGGGTCGCCTCCGCCGGTCGCGAGTAGTGTGCCATCCGGTGAGAACGCCAGAGCCGTCACGCGGTCGATGAACGGATTTGGCTCCTGATTCTCCCCGAGTCGAGCCTGCAACGTCCACGGAGCGTCAAGCGTCACCACCGTGAGTTGCCCCTGCTCCTGGATTCCGCAAAGCAGTCCGCCTGGCAGATCGAGAACATCTACGACCGGCTGCCACTCTTTGAGAGAGGCGGAACCGATCGGTGCCCCGGTCGCCAGATTCCAGATGGCGACTTCTCCCTGACCGGTCGTGACCGCCAGGCGTTGTGGATCGAGAAAGCATGCGGCGATCGACTTGGCGAGTTCTTCGTCCATACTCTTCTTCGCCGCGGCCAGATCAGCCGTGAGTTGCGTGAGACGCTCGGCCGTTTGCTTGACGTTTGCGTCCCGTTCTTTCAGGAGAGCTTCGGCACGAGTCAGAGCGTCCTGTTCAAGCTTGAGGGTCGTCTCGGCTCGACGGTGTTCCTCTTTCGCAGTGTTCAACTTCGCAAGTGCCTCATCACGGGCTTTCGTGGCGGCTTCCTGCTTCTTTTTCAAATCATCAGCGTCGGGTGTCTTCGCGAGGTTGGCGTCCGCGTCAGCCAACTCTGTGACTGTCTTCTCATGAGCTGTATTCGCTTTGGCCAAATCCATCGCGGTCGTTTCCAGAGTTTTCTTCGTGGTTTCGACTGATGTCTGCCGCGTCTTCAGATCATCCGTTGCGGCCTTCTGCAAGGTGGTCGCGTTCGTGGAAAGCGACTTGGCGACTGCGACCTGTCGTTCCAGTGATTTGTGATCGACGACGCGGCCGATCTTCTGTTTGAACTCGCGAACCTGTTTGCCCTGATCGTCCCAGACGCGCACGCTACCCGATTCATGAACGGTGGCGAACGACTTTCCGGTTGAGTCGACCGAGACCGCGACGGCGTCTCCGCCTGCAGCCCAGCCGCGGTTGGCGGCTCGCTTTTCGAGGTCCCAGAGTGTCGCATTGCCGTCGTCAGAGAGAGCCAGCGCCGCGGATGGTCCGGTTACCTGCAGAGCCACGATCGGCGAGTCGTTCTTCTTGAACTCGGCTCCAGATGCGGTCCACTGAGGTTGATCGGCCGGTTTCTCCCAGAGTTGCAGAGTGCCATCCGCATGGGCTGTCAGGAGGCGCGATGCGGCGAAAGCGATTTCGACACACGGTTTTGGGGGAGTAATCTGAACCGGCTGGTCGGGAGTCGCGGCAGGAATCACGGTAATCCCGGCCGCATGGGCGACGGCAATGAGGCCCGCCGCATCATCGATAGCAATGGCGACGGCTTCGGCCAGGCCGCTATCGATCGATTTGAAACCGGCATCACTGCGATACACGATTCGTCCCGATGGACCGATCGCGACAATCGCGTTTCCACTCGCGGAAACTCCCGATGCGGAAACCGCTTCGTTCAGCGAGCCCTGGTCAACGAGCTGGTAGGGTTCCTGCTGCCAGATCTTGACGTTGCGATATCCGGCGGAGGCGATGACGCGGCCCTGCGGATGAATGGCGACCGCATTCACGAAGTCCCGGTGTGCGACCGAAAGTTCCGGATCGACCAGTTCGACAAGCTGCTGGGGATCGGTCAGTGAAATGACCTGCAGCCGATTCCCCCGGCCGAGAGCGATACGATCTTCCCGTGGGAATAGAGCCATCGAATAGGTCGGCTGCAGATGCGATGGCATGCCCGTCCAGATGATCGACTTGTGACCAGCCGCTTCGCCTTCAGGGGCGCCGAGTTCGATCCATCGCTTCAGCTTCCAGACTTCAGCTCCGGTCAGCTTGTGAGCATTCATGTTGTTGGGCAGCGGCGGCATTACAGGCTCACTCTCGCGGCTGGCCACCAGATACAGATAGCTGGCATCGGGGTCGCCCGGTTCGATGGCAGCTCCGCTGTCGCCCCCTTTCAGCATTCCGGCAACGGTCTCGAGGTTGAGAGCCCCTTCGGACTTCGTGGTGTTATGACAGGCCAGACAGTTCGCCTTGAGGACGGGAGCCACGTCCTGGTCGTAGGTCACTTCCCGTCCCAGTTCGACCGGGGTTGGAGTGATGGCGTCCTCGGCCAGCACAGCCGTGCCGCAGAGAGTCAACAGAAGTGGAACAGATCGCAGGCTGTTGAGGAAAGCTGTCATTGGTCCGCAGTTTCTGTGAAAGTGACGTGTTCAGGCGGGGCGTCGAGTGGGTCACGGGATAGTAATGGTGATCGGGGCATCGACGGCAAGCGTCTGTTCTCCCTGCTGACAGACGGCTCGCACTGTGCACAGCGAATGTTTCCCGCTTGGTGCATCAGCTCCCGCCATGAGACGGATTTTTGCCGTCTTGTCCTCGGGACCGACTGAGACCGGTGCCCAGCTGAGCCCCGAGAGTCCGGGCGGCAGTGTGAAGGTCAACTCCGCAGGAAACTTCTCGTCCCCGTCTCGGGCCAGTTCGACTTCGACTTCGAGCGATTCGCCTTTCGAGAGTTTGACCTCGCTGCCCGATTTGGAAGTCAGTTTCAGCGGGGCTTTCTGCACGAGGAAGACAAGGCGCCCGCAGTAGTCCATCTGTTTCACGGCCGCTGGCTTCTGGTCGTTTTTGGCTTTGTCGAGAGCTTTCTTCGCGGCGTCGAGTTTCGGCTGAGTGGCTGCCAGTTCGGCTTTCGCCGTTTCTGCAGCTTTCTTCGTTTCGGCCACGCGGGCCGTCAGGTCTTTCACCTGCGCTTCGATCTGCTGGATCGCCGTATTCGCTTTGGTGACTTCCGCCTCGGCGGCTGTCCGTTCGGACTGTTTTGTGTCTTTCGTTTTCTGAAGTTCCGCCTTCGCGGCGTCATCAGGAGCAGCGCCGATCTTCTGGTCAATCTCGGCGATCGCACTGGTGATTTCAGAGACAGTCCCTTTCGCTTTCTCCAGGGCGTCCTTCTGCTGGGCCAGTGCGGTCTGCTGAGCTTTCAAACCTTCCTCAGCTGTCTTCACGCCTGCTTCGGCAGCTTTGCTTTTCTCGGCGGCTGTCTTGACGAGTTCGGTAAGCTTCGCGAAATCGTCTTCGGCTCGCTTCAGAGCAGGAGGATTGCGTACGAATTGGACCGTGGCTTCTCCGAGAAGATCGCAGGTGTGCCAGCCGGCTTTGGTGTCGGCATTGAACTGGAAACGCACCTTGCTCGATGTTGCGTCCTTGGCGATTTCCGGTGTCTCGACGACAACCTTGGCGTTCTTGTCCAGCCCCTCCGCTTTGAGCGTCACTTTGTCGGCGAAACCTTCCGCTCGCTGGATGGTCACAGGAGCCCAGACCTGTTGAGACTGGGTAACCACTTGGACAAGTGGAGCATTCTGAGGCTGATAGTGAGCTCCGGCCGGAGGTTCGATCACCGAGGCGACCAGCTGGTGCCCCTGTCGCGAGACAGCCGGATCGTTGGCCTGGCTGGGGGCGACGAGTTCAACCGGAACTACCGACTGCGCGGCGACCAGTCCTGTATCTTCCAGTGTCTGCGGATCGACCGATTTCGCGATCAGCTGTAATTCGGCGAAGCCCACGGGAGCATCCGGGGAGGCGTAGAGTACAAGATTGGCCGTCGTTGTTCCGGGCGGAATCAGCACCGCGGGAATCTGAACGCCGGGCGGCGGATGCGGTGCTTCGACCACGATTCCCTGGTTAAAACCATGGGTAGTGCTGACCGCCAGTTTGATCAGTGCGGTGCCGCCGCGGCGGGCGACGCATCCTGCTGGAGTATCCGCGGCAAGTTTCCCTACCACCGGCGGTTGTGAGTAAGCGTAAATCTGAAACCCGGGCTCGGGCGGAGAGACACGCAATCGATAGTGCGATGATGACTGTTCATCGAGAACGGCATATCGATTCCTCACAGTCAGATCATACCAGCCGGCTTCCGGAGCGGTCACATTGAAGTCGGTGTCGTCGGTCAGCGTGTCGAAGACATTGGGGACAAGGTTCGTCGCGATGTCATCGGGGACGTTCACGGCCTTGCGTGTTTCTTTCCCATTGGCATCGACCGTGACGTGCTCAAGGAGAGCGAGCGGGTCGAGCAGCTGGCCGTCGCGCTGGGCGAACAGCTGAAGCCAGAGCACATCGCCTTTCTGAACCGGGATGCGATACCGGTCGATGTCGTCGATCTCATTGAAGTAACCGACCACTTCGCAGTCCCCGCTGATCTCCTGCGTCTGCGCCAGTTCGTTGTTCGGTTCCTGTTCGGTGACCAGTAACTTGCCCGTGATCGGGAGAGATCGAAGAACGGTCGCTCCTTCCGGCTCCGTCAGCTGAACGGTTTGTCGTGGGACCAGAATCTCACGAGGATTGATGAATCCAGCCAGGACGGTCTGATTGGCTGAACCGACCGGATTCATCTGGAGCGGCACGGCAGGCTGGTCTGTCGGAGCCGACTTCCCACGATATTCCGTCGAACCTTCGGTCTGCATCACAGGCGGCTCAACCGTAGTGGGCGCCAGCTTGCCAGTCGCCAGCAGTCGATAGGTGTGCGAGTTGGAGCCGGCGTAGAGGAAATCGAACACGCGGATGCGGTAATCCCCGGCGACGGCGGCCTGGAAACGGATCCGGGGCTCAAGGTCTCCGGTGCGACGGCTGTAAGCGATTCGCCTCCCACTGGGATCAAACAACTCAATCGTCGGAATCATCGGCGAGTCGAGGGGCAGGCAGTCGAGCTGGATCTCACGCCATTCGCCGGCGGGAACGGTCAACAGATACTCATCGATATCGGCGCGCCCTTCACAACGACTGTAGACAACCGTATCGATAGCCAAAACGAGCGGCTGATTGTTCTGCCAGTCCTTCTCTTCATGCGTGACGACCGGCTGCGATTCGACGCGAAACATTCGCGAGTTACTGACGCCGAAACGTCCTTCGACCCTGACACTGTGATAGCCAGCCGGCACGTCTCCGGCGATCTTGACCGGGAAGGACCGCGGATTGGTCGTCGGATCGGGACGTTCAAGTTGGGTGATCCCGCGATGCGAAAACACGATGCCGGAGAGCTCATCGAGATCGGTGCCATCGACGATGTTGATCGTCGCCTCAGTACCCGCCTGTCCTCCCGGAGGAAAGACGCTCTGCAGTTGCGTAATCGGTAGTTGAGCGAAAAGCGGTCCTGCTGTTCCGAAGAAGAAGTCCAGCAGGACAGTCAACCGTCGAAGTTGTCGCATGGAAAAGCCCGCGTCAGGGAGGTGGGAATGAGAGTCAACACTTAGGGAGGGGTTGCGGTGTGGCTCCGAGGGTCAATGGTTGAACATGAACTCCTTGGAGTTAACGAGCGCCCAGATCACATCCTCATAGGAGACCTTCGGCTCGATACCGTCGCGTTTGACGTAACTGACCGCTGCGTGAAGTTCTTCCTCCCGTGGCTGTCGGGCGTACGCCCACAGGTACAGTTCCTTGATACGTTCCTCGTGCGGTCGAGACTCGTCGGACGCCAGCTTTGCCGCTCGGCCGCGACCGTCGGAAATCTTGCTCTGCACTTCCTGACTGTTCAGCAGGTGCAGCGACTGGGCCAGACTGGCATCGCCGGAACGCTCGCACTCACAGGCCGTTTCTCCCTGCGGCTGTCCGAAGACTTTGAGGAAGTAGGGTGCACTGCTGACATCCCGCATCTGCAGAGCCGAGTAACCAGCCGGCAGTCCGTTCATCTGAGACGGAACGTCCGCGATCTGATGCAGGGCATCGTAGAGGCTTTCGGCAGAGAGCCGCTTCGGGTAGTACCGGGAAAAGTTCTGTTTGTCTTTCAGGTTGTACTCGTTCGGCAACGCACTCAACTGATACGTCCGCGAGTTGCAGATCAGTCGGACGAGCCCTTTGAGATCGAAGCCAGAGTCGACAAACGACTGAGCGAGACTGTCGAGCAGTTCAGGATTCGCTGGAGGATTCGTGGCCCGCATGTCATCTTCCGGATCGACAATGCCGCGACCAAAGAAGTGTTTCCAGTACCGGTTCACCAGCGTGCGGGAGAAGAACGGATTGTCCGGTTCCGCCATCCAGTCAGCCAGGGCGACGCGCGGATCCTGGTCGGGAGCCAGTTCGAGAGGTTCGCCGCCAAGTCCACAGGGCTTCATCGCCGTGCCGGATTTCGGGTTCTTGGCCGTGGCCGTTCCGAAGTTATGGAACACGCGGCGATCCCGTCCCTTGGCATTCACGTTGCCGGCCTGAGTCTTCTTGCCGATCCGGCTGAAGAAGGCGGCCATGCCGTAGTAATCATCCTGGCTCCATTCCTCGAACGGATGATGGTGGCAACGGGCACACTGAATCCGCACGCCCAGGAACAGTTGGGCACAGTCTTCGACAAGGCCTTCGGCGTCGGTGATTTCGCGATACCACGTCACCGGGGGATTCTGATCGATGCTGCCGGACGCGGTGATCACTTCGCGGACCATCTCGTCGTAAGGCTTGTTGTTGTAAATCGAATTCCAGATCCATTGATAGAACGCATAGACGCCGTACAGATCTTCCGGACGCTGCTTGCGGTTCCGCAGCAACAGACTCCATTTGTTCGTGAACAGGTCGGCGTATTCGGGAGTTTCGAGCAGGCGGTCGATCAACTCGCTTCGCTTGTTCGGATTGGAATCGGCCACAAACGCTGCCGCTTCTTCGGCTGTTGGCAGTGTGCCTGTGATGTCGATGTAAACACGACGCAGGAAGGTCTCGTCGGTGGCCGGAGCGGAGGGCGGGATTCCGAGTTGCTTGAGCTTCGAGAAGACCGCTTCGTCGATCAAATTGGCCGGGGCGGGGATCGACTGCGTGTCTGCTCCCAGCGGAATGGTGGAACGGAAGGTGTCGACATACCCCTGGTAACGGGCCATCACAGCAACTTCCCCACTCAGCTGACCGGTTGTCACGAGCCCGGTCGGTGTGACTTCGGCCATTTCGGCGACGTTCGGTTCGAACAGAGCCGTGCGGGTGACATCCTTTGTGTGTCCGTCACTGTACGTCGCGATCACGGCGACCTGCTGATTGACGTCGGTTCCCATGATGCGTTGTTTTGGGAAGCATTCGATGCCGGTCAGGACCGGATCGGACTCGCTGCCGTAGGGCATCCCCTGTTCGATCCAGCGATAGAGCAGTCGATATTCGTCGCTGTCCGGCTTCAGAGGACTTCCACCGCCGTGAGGCACCTGACCGCTTGCTTTCGCTAAAAGCAGACTCTCTGCCGGAGCAGCGGGAGAAAGTCGACGCGCCCGGCTCTCGTAGACGAGGTATTCGTAGTCATCTTCGGGATAGAAGCCGAGCAGGGAGAGTTTGAAACCGTTCTGTCCACTCGCTTTGCCGTGGCAGCCGCCCCCGTTGCAGGCAAGCTTGGTGAAAATCGGGACAATCTCGTGCTTGAAGTTAACTGCCTGCGTCGTTTCCAGTCCGGAGACGACAATGGGCCGCTCCGCCTGCACGCCGAGAGTTGTTCGAATGGTCAGCTTGCCGGTGCCGTTTTCGAGGGGCAGGATCAGCCCGTCGCCCAGGACCCGTGCCAGCGAAGGCGGTTCGATCGTCCAGGTCACATCCCGGGTGTAGTCGATGTTCCGACCGTCCCGCATTTGGGCGGTGACGATCAATTGTTTACGATCGTCGGCTCCGCGAAGGGTTACCGCCCCGTTGAGATCATCAATCAGATCCGGGCCGATACGGATTTCAGCAATGGTGAGCGATTCTCCAGCAGGCTCGTTGCCATAGGCAGCGGGCAGAAACACCAGAGACAGGGAGAGTGTGCAGACCGTACGGAGCAGTCGTGCAGACAGAAGAGCATTCGTCATAGGGACATCCTAATCAACCTGCGAATACATTTGTCGAACCGATAGTAGTCGGCTGGTTATGGAGAACAGCAGTTGGCTACTGTTCCATTCAGGCAGGTTCCGCAAAGGTGTGGCACCAGGCGGGAACGGCTGTGGTTTTTGGGCTGGTCGAAACGAGGTCTCAGGAGAGCGTGCACTTCGGGTAAACCGAAAATTCGGTCTTATCTCACCCAAAGAACATATCAATAATCACTTGACTGTCAATATTGAATCGTTTCTCACCGCTGAGGGAGCGGCAAGGCTCGTACGAGCGCGACCGAGGTACGAGGATGTCTGACAAGGCAGGAACTGTATCTTATACCGCTGGCGGGAGCCATGAAAAGTTATCAGGATGAAATGTCGGGATTTTTTCGCATTCCGGAATTAACCGACGATCGAACCGATTTCGCGATCTTCAATGACAATTCAGGTGTCTACAGGAGTTGATATCTGGTGAGTGAGTCCACTGAAGTGAATCCCGCTACGGACTTAACCGGTCGCGAACGAATCGCGGCGGGCATCCTGAGGTTGATTGGCTGCGGCGGCCTGCTCGCTCTGCCGGCAATTGTTTTGCCGCTTGAAACGCTGACATTAATCCATGCCTGGCTGGGACTGGGAACCATTCCTTCCGATCCTGTCGTTGAGTATCTGGCACGCACAACATCCCTGTTTTACGTCGTCGCCGGAGTGATCACGCTGGCGATTTCCGCCGACCTCGACCGCTATCGCCCTCTGGCCCGTCTCTGGGCCTGGTGTGCAATCGGGAAAGGGGCAGCCGTGCTTCTGATCGATCTCGACGTCGGATTGCCGCTCTGGTGGACCGTGATTGAAGGGCCGTCTTCAATTCTGATCGGCTTTCTGCTCCTCGCGTTGTTGTCCCGAAAAGCGCCTGCGAAGGGGCAGAATTGACGCAACTCGGAAACGCTCGCTTCTCGCTGGTCGGTTGCGGTCGTAGAATCTCGCAAACCGAATCGACCCGCTTCCGATCTTCGACCCCGACACGGCGGTGCCTATGTCCGCGCGATCTCAACTGATCCTGCTCCTCGTTCTCATCCCGGCGATCCCGTTGCTCGCCTGGGCCAGTCGGCCGTATCTCGCTCCCCGGGAACCGGTCCCTGTGATCTTTTCCGGAGGCAAATCGTACCCCGCTACCGAACAGCCGTTCCTGAAGACGAGGATCGGCCCGGAACCCCGGGGGCTCCCGCTGATCACCAACGTGCAGATTGTCGATGAAGATGGTGACGGGCAGAACGAGATCCTCGTCTGCGACGCCAGTCTGAATCAGGTGACCGTTTACCGTCGACAGGGAGAACAATGGAAGGAAGAGGTACTGATTCCCCTCGTCTCCGCACCGGCTCATGTGACGCCGGTTGATGCGGATGGCGACGGCGATCTTGATATGGTCGTTTCTGTTCTCGGGAACATCATGCCGGACGACTCGGTGATCGGCCGCGTTGAACTGTTCGAGCGAACCGAAGAGGGATTCGAGCGGCACGTCATTCTCGACACTGTTCGACGGATCGCCGATGTCCAGCCGGGAGATTTCGATCAGGATGGCGACATCGACTTTGCCGTCGCTGAGTTCGGATACAGTCGTGGCGCGGTTCGCTGGCTGCAGAATGAAGGGGACTTTCAGTACCGCGATCATGAACTTCTGAATGCTCCGGGGACGATTCACGTTCCGGTTGCCGATTATGATGGCGATGGCGATCTGGATATCGCGGCGATCGTGTCTCAGGACGAAGAAGAACTCTGGGCGTTCGAGAACGCCGGCGACGGAACCTTCACGCCGCGACGACTGTGGTACACCGTTAACCTCGATCTCGGCAGCGCCGGGCTGGTGAGTGCCGACCTGGACGGTGATGGAGATCAGGACCTGATTCTGCCGGCCGGCGATAACCTCGAAGACTTCGACGCCTACCCTCAGCCTTATCACGGCTGCTACTGGTTCGAGAATCAGGGGGACTGGACGTTCGAGATGCATCGCATTTCCGATCTCGGCGGAACGTATGCGGCAGCGGCGGGCGATCTGGACGACGACGGCGATCTGGATGTTGCGCTCGTCAGCATGACGAACGACTGGTACACCCCGGGCACGGCCAGCGTGATCTGGCTGGAGAACGATGGCGAGCAGAACTTCACCAGCTGGCAGATCGATACCGATCCGATTCACCTGGTCACAGTCACCATTGGAGACATCAACGGGGATTCGCGGCTGGATGTGGTCGCCGGAGCTCTGAACTTCCGCAAACCTTACGAACGGGTTGGCGGTGTCTCCGCGTGGCTCGGTCAGGAGAAAGGAGGGGGCCGATGACAGTCATCTTGCGCCTTCTGACCGTCCTCGTCGCCCTGGAAGTGGTTGGGGCGGTTTACTGGGTCAGCAGACCCTCTCAGGAAGTTCCCTCACTGGTTCCTCCCGTCAGTTTCAGCGATCCTGTTTATGAATCGGAGTTGCGGGAGCTTTCGGCAAACTCGAAGCCCGCCGATCCGGAGGCGGCACGACAGTTGGCGGAAGCTCTGGTGGGTCACGGGTTCTATGCCTATGCCGAGCACGCCTATCGTCGCGCCCTGACCGCCGACGAGAATGATATGTCTTCGCAGTTCGGACTCGCCTTCTGCCTCGATCGAACCGGACGCATCGCCGAAAGTACCGAAGCCTACCGCAAGGTCACGGCGATGGAGCCGCGAACGGAGAGCGAACAGAACCTGCCCCTCTTCGCGTCCTATTCCATTGGTCGAAACCTGCTGCGTGAACAAAATGCCGAGGCGGCGGAGGCGCTGTTTCGACAGAAGATCAGATTCCCACCCGCTCGTTATCAACTCGCCAAGTTGCAGATTCGCTCCGGCCGAGCAGCGGAAGGCCTGCAGACACTGGGGCCGGGGCTCGACGAGCTGCCCTATTCGCTCGGATTGCATCACCTGCGTTTCCGGGCACTGCAGCAACTCGATCAGCCCCAACGGACGGCGGAGGCGGCTCGACTGGTTGAACGCTCGGCCTATCTATTGCCAATCAACTTCAGCACCGATCTCGTGCGACCGTTTACGGAAGGGTATGGTTTCCGACGGGACCTGGCCGTGATTGACCGGGAAATGCGGGAAGGGCAAACTCAATCTGCGGAGCAGCATTTGCTCGAACTGCGTGACAAGATCGGCGAACGGAAGATTCCGCAGTACGTCACTGTCCGGCTCACGCTTGGCGACATTTATCTCCGCTCGCAGCGTGCGAACGAACTGGAGCAGCTCGCCAGCGAACTGGCAGCCTTCGAGGTTCGTCCCCCCGAACTATTGCTCTGGAACGCCGGGGCGGCAGCGTTTCAGGATCGACTCGACGAAGCGGCCGACTACTGGCATCAGGCACTACTCATTGATCCCGACATGCAGGTGCACATGAATCTGAAAGACTATTTCCGCAATCAGGGAGATGCGGAGAAATCGGCCTGGCACTCTTCCCGGGCTCTGGTTCTGCAGGGAAGGGCGTTGTACCGCAGCAATCGCCCCGAACAGGCTGATGCTCTCTTCCAGCAGGCCGTTGAGGAAGATCCGCAGAACGCCGAGGGCTGGTTTTTTCACGCGGAGATGAACCACGATCTCGGCAACACCGAGGTCGCACGCGCGGCTTATCAGAAGTGTCTCGAGATCGATCCACTCCACGGCCGCGCTGTCCGGGCGCTCGGAACTCTTCGCGACGATTCTCCCTGAAACAGGAATGTTGAAGCTGCATGCGACAGTCGCGTTTCTCGCAGTAGCTTGACACCCATTAGTGAGACTGCATAATTTCGCCCACCCCCATCCGATTAAAACTGTCGACGTGAGTTGTTTTCTGTCCAGTGTTGTCGGGTGATTTGCGAGACACTTTTGATCGAGGATGCTCTCTTGTTTCGACCAGCCGCTCTGCTGATGTTTTTGGCTTTGACCAGTCCCGCGTTGCTTGTCGGTTGCGGCGGAGGCGGCTCGTCCGATCAGCCGGAACTCGGCAAGGTGTCGGGCACAGTGACGATGGATGGACAGCCGTTGTCCAACGTGACCGTGACGTTCGTTCCCCAGTCCGGAGCTCCGTCGTTCGGCGTGACGGATGAGTCGGGCAAATACGAACTGACTTACAGCGGAAGCGAAAAGGGAGCCGCGATCGGAGAGCATAAGGTGTCCATCACCACCCCGACCGAAGGGCCGCCCGAACCCGGATACAAGGATCCCGTGCCGACAAAGTACAACGAAAACACGACGCTGACTGCGACAGTCGTCGCGGGAGACAACCCGTCGATCGACTTTGCTCTGGACTCCAAGTAGCTCCAGCCGCGTCTGGAACCATTCAGCGGAATCGGCGCAATCCAAGGCTGGGGAGCGATTTTCGTGAAATTACGGAAATTCCCCCAGTCAATTGTTGATCTGTGTCTAGAGAACGCTATTGTTCCATATCAACGGGTCTGCATCAGCTGATGCAATGAAACCGTCGCTCCAATCGACAGGGCCGTGCTTTTTCTGAGGTGCCTCAGAACTGTCGATGTCCAGCACTCTCACCTTTTTCGGAAAAGGACTGCGCTTACATGCGTACCATCTCCCTCCCCGTCTCTCCTCGGAATGAATCACGCAAGCGGGCCTTCACGCTGATCGAACTGCTGGTTGTCATTGCCATCATTGCCATTCTGGTCGCGCTGCTCCTTCCGGCTGTTCAGCAGGCTCGGGAAGCCGCCCGTCGCAGCTCCTGCAAGAATAACCTGAAGCAGATCGGTCTGGCTCTGCATAACTATCACGACGTCCACAATGTCTTCCCGCCGGCCTTCATTCACGGCGGTGGCGGCAGCTACTCCACCAGCACCACCTACACGGCTGCTCAGCTGTCAAACGGACTTGGCTGGCAGACTCACATCCTGCCCATGGTTGAACAGCCTGCTCTGTACGATCAGATCGGCAGCCAGACAAACGGTTACGCCGTTCACTGGATGGACAAGAACTTTGACGGCACGATCAACGACCCGATCGACGCTGCCAAGCAGATTATCTCCGCCTACAACTGTCCGTCCGATCCCATGGCTGGACTGAACAGCAAGCGGACCGCCGCTGGCACCGCCGTCGGTAAGACCAACTACCTGGCTGTCTCGGGAACCAGTGCCGCCACAACCTTCAACGGAACGTTCTTTGTGAACTCGCGGATTGGGTTCCGTGACATGACCGATGGTACGACCAACACCATGATGGTGGCAGAACGCTCGACGATTGCCGATCGTTCCGACCTGCTCACCTGCGGAACCGAAGCCTGTAACTTCACTGGCGGTGTCTGGATCGGACCCCGTTACATTTCGCTGGCTGGTGGCGGATGGCACCCGGGTGTCAACCCGCAGGACGTCGCTGCCTTCGGCGGTGCGAACACCTATCAGGTCGCACGATCGACGCAACCGTGGGGCGACGACTGGATCTTCTCCAGCCCGCACCAGGGCGGCATTCAGGCTGTCATGGGCGACGGCTCGGTCCGCTTCCTCTCGGAAAACATCTCGCTGGTCACCTACTCGGCCATCGTGACCCGCAACGGCAACGAAGTCGTCGGCGAGTTCTAATCACGATCGGCGTAAAGAAATCAAACCCGGCCGTTCCCCAGGAACGACCGGGTTTTTCTTTTGCGCTCATCCAACAATTGCGGGGGCAAAATAAACGCGATTAAGGGGTACCCCCGGTTGCTCTGCTACCGGGGCCGACGAAGTCGGCAAGAGGTCTGGGAACTGATCGTTCAGTTCATTGAACAAGGTACTCGAAGTACGACCTCTTGTGGCTGCGCTACCCCGGTTGAATCAACCAGGGCTACCCGCACACTCATCGTGGACGTTCAAGTCGAACGGCACTTCCCTCATCGTTCCAGAATAATCGGCCATCCACTGGCATGCTTGCCCTGCCTCTTTGAGGCGATGCAGGCATGGCACCCGTTTGTTGGAAACGGTCTTTCACTCACGACCAGTACTTGCGGTCCAGGCTTCGGTAGTTCACCGCTTCACTCAGGTGGATCTCGGTGATCAACTCGCTCGCTTCGAGGTCGGCGATGGTGCGGCAGACTCTCAGGATGCGGTCGTGAGCCCGGGCGGAGAGGCCGAGTTCTTCCATGGCGGCTTTGAGGAACAGCTCGGCGTCCGGCGTTAGTTTGCAGTGCTCGCGGATCTGGCGGGTCGTCATTCGCCCGTTGATGCGATTGGGAGCGGATGCGAAGCGGCGTTCCTGAATCTCCCGGGCCTGCAGAACCTGCTCTTTCATCTGAGCCGAGTTGGTCCCCTCCTGCTTGTCGGCCAGTTCCCGGAACGGCACCGCCGGGACTTCAATATGGATATCAATACGATCCAGCAGCGGGCCGCTGATCTTGCTCAAATACCGCTCCATCGCCTGGGCATTCACACGATGGCCGCCGTCCGGTCCGTAGCCGCTGGGACTCGGGTTCATCGCGGCGATCAGCATGAAGTCGGCCGGGAAGGTCGTGCTGCCAATCGCCCGGGTGATGGTCACGTTCTGGCTCTCGAGCGGCTGCCGCAGCACTTCGAGTGTCCGTTTGTTGAACTCGGGAAGTTCATCGAGGAAGAGAACGCCGTTGTGCGCGAGAGAAATCTCCCCCGGCTTCGGCACACTTCCGCCCCCAACAAGACCGGCTTCACTGACCGTATGATGCGGCTCGCGGAACGGACGCTTCAGAATCAACGATTCACCGTTCGACAGCAGCCCGGTCGCCGAGTGAACCCGCGTCGTTTCCAGACTCTCATCCTGCGAGAGTGAGGGGAGAATCGTCGGAATGCGCGAGGCGAGCAACGTCTTTCCCGATCCCGGCGGTCCGATCATCAACAGATGATGACTTCCGGCCGCGGCGACGGTCAGCGCTCGTTTGGCGAACTCCTGTCCTTTGACATCGGCGTAGTCGATCTGATACCGGCCGTATTCTTCGACCGCCTCTTCCCAGCGGAAGGGAGCCGGTTCGATCGGCAGCTGTCCGTTCAGAAAGCCGACCGCTTCGGTGAGCGACTGGATCGGAATGATGTCGACTCCTTCGACCACGCTCGCTTCGCGAACGTTCTCGGCTGGAACAAGCAGACCCCGCTGCTGATGATTCCGAGCTTCCATCGCCATCGAAAGGGTGCCGCGAGCCGGGCGGAGCGAACCATCGAGCGCCAGTTCGCCGACAGCCGCATACTGCGACAACTGCTCCTGATCGAGCTGCCCACTGGCGGCGAGAATGCCGAGGGCAATCGGCAGATCGAGCGAAGCGGCTTCCTTCGGCAGATCAGCCGGCGACAGGTTGATCACGATTCGATCGATACAGCGAACGTAACCACTGTTGACAATCGCCCGTTCAATCCGATGCGTACTCTCCCGCACGGCGGCCTCGGCGAGCCCGACAAGAATCGTCTTCGGCAACGCCCCCGGCGAAATATCAACCTCGACCTCCACGGGCCGCGCATCGATGCCATACAACGTAAAACTGAGAAGACGCGCCAGCATGAGAATCGAGAACGTTCGCAGAAATCAAAGTGGTCGGACAACAGCAAACTGACGGGAACACCCGTCAATTGCTATCCTGCCACAATTGTTCAGCGATTGCCAGCCAGCAACCATCACGGCTTCGAAGTACGGGTGGCCCGACCGTTCCGGGCGGGCCACCCGTAAAGATCTCTCACGGCACGGCTCGAATACAGACCACCTCTTCCTCATTCTTCAGCAGCACGTATCCGTTCGAGATCGCCGGGGCTGAGAAGGCGGGTTCGGCCAGCAGGGGTTCGGTGGGTTCCTGGAGTTCGGTCAACTCGTGGGGATTGGTGCTGATGACGGAGATCTTGCCGGATTCGCCGTAGAGGAGGATCGAGTCGCCGGAGATGACGTGGGTGCCGCGGCCGAGGCGGCCGTTGTATTTCCAGAGCAGTTCGCCGGAAGCCAGGTCGACGCAGCGAAAGCTCTTGTCGAAGAAGTGCCAGCCATACAGGTAGCCGTCGCGGCACGTGAGCGGGTTGAACTGACTGACGAGGGTCCGCTTGTCCTGGCGGATTTCTTCGAAGCCGCGATCAGGCAGAATGCGGAGATACTTCGTGCCGGCCTGATAGGCGGTGAAGATGACGACATCGCCATAGATGACCGGCGAGGTCGCATTCACGAAGTCCTCTGCGATTGCTTTGAATGGGAACGACCAGTCCTCGGCTCCGGTGTCGGGATTCAGTGAAACGGCGGAGTCGGCGGCGAGGACGAAACAGAACGGCTGGCCGTGAATCGTGGCCAGTTGCGGCGTAGCGTACGACGCCGTGTGAGCGGTGCTCGTCCAGCGGGTTTCGCCGGTCTGCTGATCGACGGCGATCACACCGGCTTCCGGTTCTCCACCGACGTTGAGGAGGAGCATGTCCTTATAAACGGCGGGGGTATGTCCGACGGCGAAGACGTTCTCCGGGACCTTGTAGTCTTCGCTGAGGTTCCGTTCCCAGATCGTCTCCCCGTTGGCAAAGTCGAGGCAGCGAAGCATGCCTTGTGCGCTCTGGACATAGACGTGGCCGTTGAGGATCAGCGGCGTGCTGTATGGTCCACTGCTGTGGGGCGGGTTCGGGCAGACATAACTGGTCGGATCGCGGCGTTCCCAGATGACATCGCCGGTGACGAGGTCGTAGACCGACGTCAGTTCTTCATCGCCGATCCGATGCAGCACGACCGCTTTCTGCTCGGCAATCACTGGAGAGCTGTACCCGGTGCCGATCGATCTCCGCCAGACAACTTCAGGGGCGGAACCGTTCCAGCCGAGTGTTTCTGCGCGATCGGTCGGGACAATGCTGTCAGAAAGAGGGCCGAAGAGTCGGGGCCAGCCTTTCATCAGCTCCGCGGGGGCGGCTCGGTCGACTTCTCCGACTTCGATCGGGGCGAGTTCGTCGAGCGTATTGGGGCCGGGCGGCCGGGAAATGAGGAACGGCGTCAGCGAGCCGGACCCGATGGCGGCGATCGTTCCCAGGCCGAGACCGAAAAAGACCAGCATGGCGGAACGGAACGTGCGCGAACGACTCATTTTCTGGCAACTTTGCTGTGAAGAGTTGGGATCTGTGCCATCTTTCGAATCGAGGGTGACGGCGTCAACGACCGCTGAGTTTTTCGCCGAATCTTCATGAAATCAGAGAGACGCCCTCGCTGACGGACCGATTAACTCACTTTGAAACAATCTCCGTCGCTCAAATTGCGAATTCGTTTTCGTTTCACTATCGTCAGGACGATCTTATCTGAGTTCTCGGATGTTTTACCTGATCAATGATTCCGTACGAGTCCGACAATACGAAAGCTGCCGCTGACTTATGAAACCGATTACCAAGCTGCTGGTTGCCAACCGGGGTGAAATCGCGATCCGTATCTTCCGTTCCGCCACGGAGTTAGGCATTCGGACGGTGGCCATCTATTCCTACGAAGATCGCTATGCGTTGCATCGCTTCAAGGCCGACGAAGCCTATCAGATCGGCCGGGAGGGGGAGCCGATCCGGACGTATCTCGACATCGAGAGCATTGTTCGGCAGGCGAAGGAATGTGGAGCCGACGCCATTCACCCGGGTTACGGGTTCCTGTCCGAGAATCCCGATCTCGCCAGAGCGTGCGAAAAGGCGGGGATCACGTTCGTCGGCCCCTCGATCGATTCGCTGGAACAGCTCGGCGACAAGACAACCGCCCGCCAACTCGCAAAGAAAGCGGGCGTGCCGGTCCTTTCCGGCAGTGGAAAAGCGATCGCCACGGAAGAAGATGGCCTGAAGCAGGCCGAGAAGGAAGGATTTCCGATCATCCTGAAAGCGGCCAAAGGGGGCGGCGGACGCGGGATGCGGGTCGTGAACAAGGCCGAAGATTTCAGCGGGGCGTTTCAGTCGGCTCAACGGGAAGCACTCACGGCGTTCGGCAGTGCGGATGTCTTTATCGAGAAGTTCGTCGAACAGGCCCGGCACATTGAAGTGCAGATTCTGGGCGACCGTCATGGCAATCTGACGCATTTGTATGAGCGGGACTGCTCGGTGCAGCGGCGGCATCAGAAGGTTGTTGAAATCGCCCCGGCTCCGAATCTGTCGGACAAGGCGCGGCAGACGTTGCTCGAATCGGCTCTGAAGATCGGCAACGAAGTCGGCTATTACGCAGCCGGTACGGTCGAGTTCCTGGTCGACGCGAAGACCGACGAGGTCTACTTCATCGAAGTCAACCCGCGTATTCAGGTCGAGCACACGGTGACCGAAGAAGTGACCGGGTTCGACATCGTGAAATCGCAGATCCTGATCTCGTCGGGCCACAAGCTGACCGATCCGGAAATTGGCATCGACCCGGCCAATCCGCCGAAGCCCAACGGGTTTGCCATTCAGTGTCGTATCACCACGGAAGACCCGACCAACGGCTTCATGCCGGACTACGGCCGGGTGTCGCACTATCGTTCGGCCAGCGGGATGGGAATTCGCCTCGACGCCGGCAGCGCGTTCTCAGGAGCCGTGGTGAATCCGTTCTACGATTCGCTGCTGGTGAAGGTGACCGCTCACGGCCGCACTTATCGCGAGACGGCTCGACGGATGCTGCGTTCGCTGCAGGAGTTCCGAATTCGCGGCGTGAAGACGAACATTCCGTTCCTCGCCAAAGTGGTCACGCACGAGACCTTCCTGGAAGGAAACTGCACGACCCGCTTCATCGACAAAACGCCGGAGCTGTTCGAGTTCCCGAAACGCCAGGACCGGGCGACGAAGGTTCTGAAGTACATCGGCGAAACGATCGTGAACGGCAATCCGATCGTGAAGGATCGCCCCAAAGCAGTGCGTCGCATTGAAGCGCCGGTGCCGAGCTTCGACAGCACGCAGCCTCGCCCGGAAGGAACCCGCGACAAGTTCCTCGAACTGGGAGCCGAGAAGTTCTCGAAGTGGATCACCGAGCAGAAACGGCTGCTCATCACCGATACCACGTTCCGCGATGCCCACCAGTCGCTGCACGCGACCCGCTTCCGGACACGCGATCTGGTGAATATCGCCGAAGCCTATTCGTATCTCTGCCCGTCGCTCTTCTCGCTCGAAATGTGGGGCGGAGCGACCTTCGATACCAGCATGCGATTCCTGCATGAATGTCCGTGGCAGCGGCTCGCCGACATGCGGGAAGCGGTGCCGAATATTCTGACGCAGATGCTGCTGCGTGCCTCGAACGCGGTCGGGTACACGAACTACCCGGACAATGTGGTCGTCGAGTTCGTGAAGGAAGCCGCTCAGACCGGGATGGATGTCTTCCGCGTCTTCGATGCCCTCAACTGGGTGCCGAACATGAAACTGGCGATGGAAGCAGTCATTGATTCGGGCATGATCTGCGAAGCCTCGATCTGCTACACCGGCGACATCCTCGACCCGAAACGATCGAAGTACAACCTGAACTACTATGTCGATCTGGCGAAGCAGCTCGAGAAAATGGGCGCTCATATTCTTGCCATTAAGGACATGGCCGGTCTCTGTAAGCCGGACGCCGCGACTCTGCTGGTGAAGACGTTGAAGCAGGAAGTGGGGATTCCGATTCACTTCCACACGCACGACACAGCTGGAATTCAGGCGGCAGCGATCTTCAACGCGGCTGAAGAGAACCTCGACATCGCCGACTCGGCCATGGCTCCGATGTCGGGCGGAACGTCTCAGCCGAACCTGAATACGGTCGTCGGCGCACTGCGATTCAGCGATCGTAATCCGGAGCTCGACGCCGATGCTCTGGATGACATCGCGACGTACTGGCGAGCCGTCCGCGAGTTCTATGCTCCGTTCGAGAGTTCGGTTCTGCCGGCGACATCGGACCTGTACCGGCACGAGATGCCCGGCGGCCAGTACACGAACCTGTTCGCTCAGGCACAGGCGTTGGGGCTTTCCGATCGCTGGTCGGATGTCTGCGACGTTTACGCGACGGTCAACGAGCTGTTCGGCGACATCGTGAAGGTGACCCCGACATCGAAGGCGGTTGGCGACATGGCCCTCTTCATGGTGGCCAACGACCTGACGGCCGAGGACATTCTCGATCCCTCCCGAGAGCATGCCTTCCCGGCTTCGGTGATCGACCTGATCGGCGGCATGATGGGACAGCCTCCGGGGGGCTTCCCGGAAGAGATCAAGAAGATCGTGCTCAAAGACAATCCGGGGCTGAACGATCGTCCGGGAGCCAGCCTGCCGCCGGCCGACATGGACAAAGCCCGGGAAGAACTGACCAAGCTCCTCGGCCGGGCACCGCAGAATCGGGAAGTGATCAGCTATCTGCTTTATCCCAAAGTCTATGCCGACTATGCCCGTCATGTGATCGAGTATGGCGATGTCAGCATTCTGCCGACGCCTGTCTTCTTCTATGGCGAAGAGCCGGGTGAAGAGGTCGCGGCGGAAATCGAAAAGGGTAAGACGCTGATCATCAAATACCTGACGAAGTCGCAGCCGCATCCGGATGGCACGCGAACGGTCTTCTTCGAGCTCAACGGTCAGCCGCGCGATGTGACGATCATCGACAAGTCGCTGGAAGGGGACGCCGTCCAGGCGGTCAAAGCCGATCCGAACGATCCCAAGCAGGTCGGAGCCTCGATGCCGGGCATGGTGGTCACCATTGCGGTGAAGCCGGGCGATAAGGTCAAGAAGGGCCAGAAGCTGTTCAGCCTGGAGGCGATGAAGATGGAAAGTACCATCAACGCCGAAACCTCCGGCACGGTCGCCGCCGTGCATATGAAGCCAGGCAGCCAGGTCAACACGGGCGACCTGGTGGTCAGTTTCGAGTAACGACCGGCATTGCGGTTGAAATCGTACTGCGGGACAGGGCAGTAAGGGGCCAGTTCGCCTGCCACATCCACGAACTGGCTCAACGTGACTTTCTATTTCGCCCCCTCCCACTGCGAACAGGTTTTCAATGACCCTCAAGCCACTTTCGCGACTGGCTACACCACTGCTGGTCCTGCTCAAACTTCAAATCGTTCTGTTGGTGATCGCTGTCATCTTCGACATCACTCAGGTTTATCTCTTCCAGCAGGCCAGCGAGGGTGTCGATGTTGTCGAGTCCCTCGAGTCCGTACTCTTTGGAAACGGCATCGTTGCGCTGGTTCAAGTCGCTTTCTTCGTGATCACCGGAATAATCTTTCTCCGGTGGAAGTATCGCGCCAATAAGAATCTGCGAGAGTTGTCGACCCAGGAGTTTGAGTACACGCCGGGATGGGCGGTCGGGGCTTACTTTGTCCCACTGGCCAATCTCGTCATGCCCTATCGAGCGATGAAAGAGATCTGGACCGCCGCTCATCGGCAAGAAGAGGAACAAACCAGATTTCTGGGGCTCTGGTGGGGAGCCTGGATCATTTCCGGAACTCTGGGGCAGTTGTCTTTTCGGATCAACCAGGGGGCGGATGACCTGGAGTCATACACTTACGCGGCCGCAGCTGATTTCGCCTCCGATGGGTTTGATATTCTGCTGACCTTGATCGCCATCGTGCTGGTGTCGCGGATCACCACGGCCTATCAGGAGAACTATGCGGATGTCGGAGGACAGGATTGCGAGAGAACCGATGAGTTCGCAGATGATGCCCCCGGGTTCTGAGGAACCTACTTCTCACTCTCACTCACATCTCGAAGCATTCTGACAGCCGAAGTCTCAAACAACTCCTGCCATTCGGGGGCGACCAGGGTGTCGCAGTCTTCCTGGGCATAGCCGGTGTTTGTTCGCTGGATCACCGTGGGTGTGTAGTAGATGTAGCCGTTGGTGTAGCCGGCGACGAAGGCGGCGGGATCGTCGATTTGTTTTTTGATGTTGAGGCCGACTTCGACGGTCAATTCGCCGGGGAAGGTGACGAGTTTGAAGTCGCCAATGCGGAGGGCGCACATCTCGACCGACAGGGTGCTGCTGTCGGCTTCCTGGGTTTCCTTTTGATGCCGCTTCAGTAACGCAAGGTTGGCGTTGAGGCGTGTCAGTTCTTCCATGACCTTGATGTTCGCCAGATAGGCTTCGACCTGGGCCCGGTTTTCTGCATCGAGCCGCTTGAGGTCGTCGCGGCCGATCTGTTCGTCGTGCAGATACCCCTGCGCATAAGCCGAGGGGAACTCGGGGTTCATCTTCTGTTGAATCAGCAGTGGCATGAACGTCTTGAAGTTGATGTTCGTACGACGCAGTGAGTTGACCAGCTTGTCGCGTTCGGTTTCGATGGCATCGATTCGCTGCTGATAGTCGGTCGCCCGGGGAATGGTGAGCACCTGATGGTCGATCTCAAGCGATTGACTGTCTGATCGCGGCAACTCCTGGGCGGCGTCCAGGACACGAGTTCCGAGGAAGTAGCCGAGTGTCTCGGCGTCGGGTGGCTGATGGACCTCCTTGTAGCGGACCGGATTGATGTCGCCGCCGCAGCCCTGAATGAAGAAAGCCATCGCATCGCCGTCGAAAGCGGTCTCCACCAGAGTGGACGCATAGCCGGGGAAGTCGGCTGACGAGCCTTTGCTCGGCGGGTTCATGATCGGGTGGCAGGCGAAGTTGTAGACAACCGCGAGCGGGCGACCATCTTCGCGGTCGAGTCGCAGCAGCCCCACTTCCGGATCGATCGGACCGACTTTGGCGATGTCCTCATCCCAGGCGAATGAATACGCCCGTCGCATATCGACCTGACTCCCATCCTTGAGGAAGACTCGACGATTCTCGCTGATTCGCGGCTCGTGAGCCGTGCCGACCGAAACGCGCACCGGCTCCATCTGTTTCGCGGCTTCGCGAACGATCTTCACCACCAGTTGGTCAGAATCGGAACGGACGCTGCCGTGGCAGTGACTCGCATTCACGACCAGATTCTCAGGCGAAATGCCGGGGTCCTGACGCAACTCGTCGCGGACGCTCTGCATGAACGAATCGGGAATCGCTCCAATGCCGCCAATGGCGACCGCATCGACCGTAATGAGCACGGCCGTCGTGTCGCCCTGCTTGAGCACAAGAGCTTTGGCGTAACAGGGATCGTTAACGCGGGCGACGTCCGGATTCGTAATCTCAATCCGGGCGACCCCGGCGAGCAGGGGCTCCGCTGCAGTGGACTGCGAGAAAGTGGAGAGGCAAAGCGTGAGAACGAGAACAAGAATCGCAACTGGCTGTCGTCGAACGGGCATCGTGATTCCTTGCGAAGGTCAGCATCGGGGAGAGCACTTAGGCGTATTCGTTTTCAGCCTACAGAATCGAACTTGAAGAAACGAGCGCGACGGTCTGATTTCAGTTTCTCAGGCGCGTGACCCCTGCAAATCTGCTAGATTGAGGAGGTCGAATGAAACGGACGAGCGGCGTCTGAAGGACGCCCGCAAGGCATTTCGGAATGGACAAGAGGGGGACAAGCCATGAGCACTGTCGAAACCCATTTGAACAAAACCTGGGCGACTCGGGCGATCAGCTGGGAGTACGGAGCAGCCGCCAGTCCTGATCTGGTTGATGTGCCGATTGAACCCTTTCCGGCGAGTCTGCATGAGATCGATGAAACGAGCATCATTCCGCTCGATCTCTCGCGTGTGATCGGCACGCCGTGGCAGGCGACTACGCCGAGTCTGCTGGCGCACTTCATCGCGATTAAGTCGGCAGAGTCGATCCAGCTGGCGGAGAAGACATCGTCGGAAGTGTTCTTCGTGATGCGGGGAGCCGGGAGACTGGTGACCGATCAGGGAACACTCGAGTGGAAGCAGGGTGATGTCTTCACGTTGCCTCGACACGATTCCGTCGTTCTGGAAGCCGATGAGAACTCGGCGCTCTACTGGGTGCACGACGGTCCCCTGTTGAGATACCTCGGCTCGGAGCCACAGCAGAAGCGGTTCGAGCCGGCGTATTATTCCCGCGAGTATCTGCAGACTGAAGTCGACCGGATTCGCCAGACGGGGATTGACGAGCAGCGCAATCGCAACGGGATCATTCTTGGCAACCCGGCCAGTTCCGATACGAAGACGCTGACGCATTGCATGTGGTCGCTCTTCAATGTGCTGCCGGCTCGATCGGTGCAGAAGCCGCATCGGCACAACTCGGTCGCCGTCGATCTGGCGGTCTCCGCTGCTCCCGGCACCTACACGATGATCGGCAAAGAGATTGACGCGAAAGGGAATATCATCAATCCGGTTCGAGCCGACTGGAATCCGAACTCGGTCTTCGTCACGCCGCCCGGCTGGTGGCATTCGCATCACAATGAATCCGATGAAGACGCGTATGTCTTCCCGGTTCAGGATGCAGGATTGCAGACATTCCTGAGGACACTCGACATTCAGTTCGTTTCTTGAGACAGACCGCTCGACCGCATCTCTGCGGATGACACGGCAACACCATTGAGTCCACTGCATTGACGCCGGAGGCGACCCAGGTTGATCGCTGTTTTACTCTCGCTCTTGCCGCTGCTGGTGGTCGGCATTTTGTTAATCGGCCTCCGCTGGCCCGCGGCTCGGGTGATGCCGCTTTCTTACATCACGATTCTGCTGGTCGGCTATTTCTACTGGCAGTTGCCGCCCGCTCAGCTGGCTGCGGCAACCGTTAACGGATTGATCGTCTGCGCGAGTCTGCTTTACATCATCTTCGGGGCGATCCTGCTGCTCAACACATTGAGCGAATCGGGCGGACTGGCCCGGATTCGCGCCGGCTTTCTGGCGATCTCGCCCGATCGTCGTGTGCAGGTCATTATCATCGCCTGGCTGTTCGGTTCGTTTATGGAAGGGGCGGCCGGCTTTGGCACGCCTGCGGTCATCTGCGTCCCGCTGTTGATTGGCCTCGGTTTTCCCGCCCGGGCAGCCGTGATAGCCGGCATGATGATTCAGTGCACGCCGGTTTCGTTCGGGGCGGCCGGTACGCCGATTCTGATTGGGGTCGATAAGGGACTCGCGGCGACGGAAACGCTGCAAAGTGAACTGAGTGCCATCTACGGAACTCTCGAACGTCGCGAGATCCTGGAGCAGATTGGTCTGCGGGTGGCTCTCCTGCATGGAGTTATTGGTACGGTGATTCCGCTGGCGATTGTCGCTACGCTGACGCGATTGTTCGGTGAGGAACGCTCGTTCAAGCAGGGGTTGCGAATCTGGAAGTTCGCGATCTTCGCCGCCCTGGCGATGATCATCCCCTACGTGACGATTGCCTTCCTGCTCGGCCCGGAGTTTCCGACGTTGATTGGCTCGCTGATCGGACTGGCAATTGTCATCCCGGCGGCCCGCAGCCGGTTTCTCTGTCCGGAGGAGCCCTGGGACTTCCCGCCGAAAGAAACATGGTTGGATGGCTGGACCGGCGACTATGCGATCGAGCCACAACTTGGGACTCAGATGCCGCTGGCTGT
Organism: Rubinisphaera margarita; assembly: GCF_022267515.1. Lineage (NCBI taxonomy): Bacteria > Pseudomonadati > Planctomycetota > Planctomycetia > Planctomycetales > Planctomycetaceae > Rubinisphaera > Rubinisphaera margarita. The sequence goes on from NZ_JAKFGB010000020.1 coordinate 228,969, forward strand.
CGCCTGGGGGCCTTATCTGCTGACGGCCGCTCTCCTCGTGCTGACGAGACTTCCCGGGCTGGGGCTCGATGCCTTTCTCAAAACGTTCACGCTGCCTCCGACGGGAGAGCCCCTTCAGAATCTGTTCGGGTCGAACATCTCCGCTTCGCCCATTCCGTACCTGTATCTGCCGGCTGCCGTGTTCATTGTGTCGAGTCTGTTCGCGGTGATGCTGCATCGCATGCCTGCAGCCGCGTTCCGCACGGCTCTGTTCCGCTCATCCCGGCTGATGATTCCGACGTCAGCCGCTCTTGTCTTTACGGTTCCCATGGTGCAGATCTTTATCAACTCCGGTGGAGGCGCCGGGGTGGAGCAGGATATGCCGACTGTGCTTGCCAACGCAGCCGCTCAGGCGTCCGGGACCTGGTGGCCCCTGTTCTCGCCGGCCATCGGTGGACTTGGCGCCTTCGTTGCCGGGAGTAATACGGTCAGCAATATGATGTTCGCCCAGTTCCAGTTTCAGACGGGCGTCCAGATTGGCGTCAATCCGTTGTGGATTGTCGCTGAGCAGGCGGTTGGCGGGGCGGCTGGAAACACGATTTGTGTGCATAACGTCGTCGCCGCGTGTGCGGTTGGGGGGCTGTTTGGCCGCGAGGGGGGAATTCTCCGCGTGACATCGTTTCTGTTTCTCTACTACGTGACTGCGGCCGGGCTGATCGGCCTGTTTCTGGTCCGCTGATTCGCAACGGAAGGTTGTCCGATGAACGAAGCTGCTCAGGTTTTTCGAGGCTGCATTCCGGCTCTGATGACGCCCTGCCAGGCCGATGGGACGCCTCACTACGAGGAACTCGTGGCGACCGCACAGCGGTTGATCTCGCGTGGAATGCAGGCGGTCGTCTATTGCGGCTCCATGGGAGACTGGCCGCTGCTGACTGACGAGCAACGCATGGAAGGCGTCCGGCAACTCACGGAAGCCGGCGTGCCGGTTGTTGTGGGCACGGGGGCACAGAACACGAAACAGGCGGTCGCACACGCGGCTCATGCCCTGGAAGTGGGAGCGGCCGGGCTGATGGTCATTCCCCGCGTCTTGTCGCGAGGTTCATCGGTCGCCGCACAGCGGGCTCACTTCGCCGAGGTTCTCAACGCGGGTGGAGACCTGCCCGCAGTCATCTATAACAGTCCGCACTACGGATTCGAAACGAAAGCCGATCTGTTTTTCGATCTGCGATCGAGCCATGAGAATCTGGTCGGGTTCAAGGAGTTCGGCGGAGCAGACTCGCTGACCTACGCGGCTGAGCAGATCACGAGTGGAGATCCCGATCTGGTCCTCATGGTCGGCGTCGATACGCAGGTCTTTCACGGTTACGTGCGTTGTGGCGCCCGAGGTGCCATCACCGGAGTCGGCAACGCGTTGCCCCGGGAAGTATTGAGACTGGTCCAGCTCTGCGAACGGGCCGCCGAGGGGGATCCCGACGCCCGACGTCTGGCTCATGAACTGAGCGATGCGCTGGCTGTCCTCTCGAAGTACGACGAAGGTTGCGATCTCGTGCTCTATTACAAGCATCTGATGGTGCTCGAAGGGCACACCGGATACACACTGCATTTCAACAGTTCCGACCGTCTATCGGACAGTCAGCGGAGTTACCTCGAAGCCCAGTGGGCCCAGTTCCGCAGCTGGTGGAGTACCTGGCCGGGGGCGTCCGATCAGCCGAGCGAGGTCGCTGATGCGGTTCATTGACTCACATACCGAAGGTGAACCAACCCGCGTCATTATTGCAGACGGTCCGGACCTGGGATCGGGCTCGCTGACAGATCGTCTCGCTCGTTTTGCCAGAAACTTCGACCACTACCGGCGAGCCGCAATGCTCGAACCTCGCGGGGCAGAGTCACTCGTGGGGGCACTGCTGTGCGAGCCGGATCATTCGCACTGTGCGGCGGCAGTTATCTTCTTCAATAACACGGGCTATCTGAAGATGTGCGGTCACGGCACGATCGGTCTGGCGGTGACGCTGGCACACATGGGGCGTCTGGAGACAGGGATCGCCGAGATTCAGTCACCGGTCGGAATCGTGAAAGTCGAACTGCTCGCCCCGAACGAAGCCGCCGTCGAAAATGTGCCGAGCTATCGCTACCGGAAGAACGTTGAAGTGAACGTCGACGGGCTGGGACTTATTCAGGGGGACATCGCCTGGGGCGGGAACTGGTTCTTCCTGGTCGAGCGGTCGCCAGCACCTTTGACGCCGGCCAGTATCCCGGAACTCTCCCGATGCGCCCGACTGATTCGGAGAGAATTGGGTCGGCAGGATATTACCGGAGAGAACGCCGAGGAAATCGACCACATCGAGTTCTTCGGCCCTCCAGCGGCCGCTGAGGCCCACAGCCGAAACTTCGTCTACTGCCCCGGCGGGGCGTTCGATCGCTCGCCGTGTGGAACTGGCACCAGTGCCAAACTGGCCTGTCTGGCAGCGGATGGGAAACTCGCCCCGGGCGAAATCTGGATCCAGGAAAGCATCATTGGCAGCCGATTTCGGGCTTCGTATCGAACGGGGGAATCGGGCACGATCATTCCCCGAATTGTCGGTACCGCCTTCATTTGCGCCGAAGGACGATTGATTCAGCAACCGGACGATCCGTTCCGGGATGGAATTGTACTTACCGACGGATGGGCGACGCTTTGAGAAGATTTTCAGGAAAATACCGATTGGCTTTCCGGGAATCTCGTCTAAGTTGAATGTTGGGACCCCAACGACTTCGAACTAGACGCAGTGAAAGGAGGCTCCGATGGCAGCGGCAGTCGCTACATCTCGCCTTGCGGCCCATCAGGTAATCAAAGTCTTCATCGTTGACGATCATCCCATTGTCCGGCAGGGATTGAGGCAACTGATCAGTCAGCAGGAAGATCTGATCGTCTGTGGTGAAGCCGAGGGGATGTCCCAGGCAATGCAACTTTTCTTCGAGACGAAGCCCCACGTCATGCTGGTGGACATCTCTCTGGAGAACGGCAATGGAATCGAACTGGTCAAGGAGTTGATCGCCCACGATCGGGGGCTGAACATCCTTGTCTGCTCCATGCACGACGAAGCTCTGTATGCAGAGCGGGCTCTTAGGGCGGGAGCGAAAGGGTACATCAACAAGGACGAAGCAACCGACCGGCTGATTGAAGCCGTGCGTCGTGTGGCGTCCGGACAGATCTTTCTCAGCGATGAAATGACGCACCGGTTCCTGTCACGGCAAGTCGGAAAGGGGGAAGTCGCCCCACCGGGTCCGATGGAATCGCTGTCAGACAGAGAACTTGAAGTCTTCGAGCAAATCGGCCATGGCATGAAGACCCGCCAGATCGCTGAACGACTGCATCTTAGTCCGAAGACCGTGGAGACCTATCGCGAAAACATCAAACGCAAACTGAACCTGGCGAACTCCGTGGAACTGACTCAGCACGCCGTCCAGTGGGTGTTGGAGAATACCTAAGCGGGTAAACTGCTCCAGAGCGAGGGACAGGTCATCAGGCTCGGTCTCAGGCTTCGCCGCGGCCGGGGTAGTCTTTCTCGATGATGAAGTCGATACCGGTGAGCAGTTCATCAATATCCGGTCGCGTAAACGGCATCGTCTGAATCGAAGCGGCGTACAACTCGCCATCCGGCCGCACGATGAACAGCCCCGGCTCACTAAAGATATCGGGCTCTCCCTGCTTGATGCCCTTCGAGACATACAGTCCCCACGTTCTCGCTTCCTCGATCGGCAGGCCATACCCGAGGGGAATCTTGCTGATTTTCCATTCTTCAGCCGAACGCTCGGCTCGCTCTTGAGTATCGCTGCTGATCGCGATTGCGGTGATTCCACGCGATGTGATCTCATCCATCTTCCGGTCGATACTGTGGAGATATTGCCGACAGATCGGACAATGGTAACCTCGGTAGAAGAACAGGAAGGTGAAGTGCTCCGGAGACTGGTCACCGAGGCTCCAGTCCTGACCACCGACCGTTTTGACTGTGAGTGATGGCACCTGCGTCTGCGGCTTCAGCATCTTGATCTCCCTGGTTGAATCTCCTGTCTGAGAGCTCCGTCCACGCTGGGAGAGAGGTCTCTATTCCGATTGTATCCGTCAGAAGAGAGATGCCCATCCCTTGGTCTGGAGACTCGGAGAAATCCGCGTCGAGACGGGAGTCTTTCCATCTGCTTCCGTTCTACGGGTGGCGGCGTACCGTCGAGCGATTAGCCGGAATGCTCCGCTTGTCGTTGACGGAACGTTCGCGTCGATCAATACTCGATCACATGCGCAAGTCTTCTTTGATCCATCGAGGGAAGTGTGAAATGCGACGAGCGTTCCGACGTACCGGTTTGATCGGGCCGGCAACTCAGAAACTGCCGCTCCTGATTGTCGCGGCGACATGGTTTCACTTGGCAGGCGGTTCGTCGAGCACCTGGGCCGAATCGCCCAAGGACGCTCCGAATTTCGTTCTGATCTACACCGACGATCAGGGTTATCAGGATGTCGGCTGTTTTGGTTCGCCGGACATCAGGACTCCTCGACTTGATGCGATGGCGGAGGCGGGGATGAAGTTCACCAGTTTCTACGCTCAGCCGGTCTGCGGGCCGTCACGGGCCTCACTGATGACGGGCTGTTATCCCATGCGGGTCGCAGAACGCGGCAACACGAAGCAGGTCCATCCCATTCTGCATGAGAATGAAATCACAATTGCCGAAATCCTGAAAACGAGAGGCTATGCCACCGCATGTTTTGGGAAATGGGACCTGGCGAAACATGCCCAGGAGGGATTCTTCCTGGACCTGTTTCCCACGCGGCAGGGATTCGATGAGTTCTACGGAACGCCGACCAGTAACGACCGAGTCGTCAATCTTTACCGCAACGAACAGTTGATCGAAAAGTCGTCCAACATGGCGACGCTCACCCGACGTTACACTGACGAAGCGATCGAGTTCATCAGGAAGAGTCAGAACGAGCCGTTCTTCGTCTACATGCCCCATACGATGCCGCACACGCGCCTGGCGGCCTCGGCGGAGTTCAAAGGAAAAAGCAAACGCGGGTTGTACGGCGACGTGATCGAGGAAATCGATTTCAATGTCGGCCGAATTCTGGATGTGCTCGACGAGCTGGGCCTGACCGACAACACGTATGTGTTCTACACAAGTGACAACGGTCCCTGGCTGATTAAGAACCGGAATCACGCAGACGGACATTTACCGGGCGACCACGGGGGATCCGCCGGACCACTTCGTAGCGGCAAGACCTCGACATTTGAAGGGGGTGTTCGCGTCCCGGCGATTCTGTGGGGGCCCGGACGCGTGCCTGCCGGAACAACGTGCGAGTCCATCGCAACGACGATGGACATTCTGCCAACGCTGGCGGCTCTGGCTGGTGCAGACGTTCCTGCTGATCGGGTGATCGACGGCGAAGATATTACTCATCTCTTTCAAGGCCGCTTCGAAGAGGCCGATCCCGACAAAACCTACTTTTATTATCTGCACGTTCATCTCCAGGCCGTGCGACAGGGACGATGGAAACTGCACCTGCCGCGGAAGCCGGAAGCGAGCGAGACGTCTCAGTTCCACCACAACCCGCACATCGCTCCCGCGGACAAGGCCGGATTCGACAGCCCGTTTCTGGTTGATCTGCACGAAGACCTCAGCGAGACTGAGAACGTCGCCGCCGAACACCCGCAGGTTGTTGAACATCTGCTGGAACTCGCGGAATCGATGCGGGCCGATCTCGGTGACTACGATCGCGTTGGCGAGAACATGCGGTTTTTCGATCTGGCGGATGTACGTCCGGCGAAGCCACCGGTTCCACCGCCCCGTCATCTACGGCGACAAAAGGCTCCCAGAGCGGAAAAGTGAACCGCTCCAGATCCCCGGCTCGAACTCCATTGAAACACTCCTTCGGACCCGCCATTTATGAAGCATGCATTCTGCGTTCTCGGCCTGATCTGCCTTGTCCTGAGTCCCTCGTGGAGAGGCGAAGCTGAAGCAGGGGACCGTCCCAATATCATTCTGTTGCTGGCGGACGACCTGGGCTACGGAGACCTTTCGTGCTTTGGAAGTCCCGCCGTCGAAACTCCTCACCTCGATCGGCTCGGGAAAGAGGGGATGAAGTGGACGCGGTTCTACGCTGCGTCGGCGGTTTGTTCTCCGACGCGAGCTTCGGTGTTGACCGGTCGCTACCCGTTACGTTTCGGAATTACGAAACATTTCAACGATGTGAATCGATGGCTGCCCGAGTCCGCAACGACCACGGCCGAGCTGCTGAAGGACGCCGGGTACAACACGGCTCACGTCGGCAAGTGGCATCTCGGCGGTCTGCATGTCGACGAAGAGGGGCAGCGGCTCGATAATCAACCGGGGCCGCGACAGCACGGGTTCGATTTCTATCAGACTCAGATCGAACAGCAGCCGGTTCGAGGCCGCATGGGCCGGGAGAAGACGCTCTTTCGCGAGGGAGGAACGGTCCTCCTGCGTAACGATCAACATGTCGGTCAGGACGATCCTTATTTCGACAAACATCTGACGGACGCGAATGGCGACTTCGCCGTCGAACTCATTGAGAAATTCGCCGACGAGAACAAGCCATTCTTTCTCAACGTCTGGTGGCTGGTCCCCCACAAACCGTACGAGCCTGCTCCCGAGCCCCACTGGTCAGAAACCGCGGCTGAAGGGATCAGCGAAGATCAACATCGTTTTCGCTCGATGGTGCAGCACATGGATGCCAAAGTCGGGCAAATTCTCGACAAGCTCGACGAACTGAAGATCGCCGACCGCACGCTCGTGCTTTTTACGAGCGACAATGGAGCGGCCTTCGAGGGATTCATCGGAGACCTGAAAGGGGGGAAGACCGATCTGCATGACGGCGGATTGCGCGTGCCAATGCTCGTCCGCTGGCCCGCGTCGATCCCAGCCGGCCAAACCTCGGAGACGTTCGGCCATACCAACGATCTGTTGCCCACATTCTGTGAAGCAGCCGGAGTTGAAGTGCCGGATCAACTGCCCCTTGATGGACTGAGCTTGTTAACGCACATGACGGGAGGTCCTCCCCCGGACGACGACGAACGGGGCACCGTCTTCTGGCAGCTTGATCTGTATCGAAGCATTCAACGCCATTATCCGAAGCCGAAACCATTCGCGACCGAAGTTGCCATGCGCGGACAATGGAAGTTGCTCGCGCTCAATGGGAAGCCTGTGGAGCTCTTCAACATCGAAGCGGACCCGAACGAGCGGCGAGACGTTCTCGACGATCACCCGGAACTGGTGGAGTCGTTGACAGCCGAACTCAATGCCTGGCTGCAGGCCCCTCGAACTGTCAGCGAGTAAAGCCTGAGGAAGAACTCTTCAAGACAGCCTCGATCTTCACAAGGGACACCATGAACCGATTGTCAGAACGTTGGATTCTGGGGCTCGTGATCGCCTCGACTGTCGCGATCACGTCTGCACCTGCTTTTGCGGATCGCGGTCCGAATGTCGTTCTGATCTTCGCCGATGATCTCGGTTATGGCGACCTCGGCTGCTACGGCGCGACGAAAGTGCAGACGCCCAATATTGACCGACTGGCGTCGGAAGGGCGGCGATTTACGGACGCGCACTCGGTCTCGGCTGTCTGCACACCGTCCCGTTATGCGCTGCTCACTGGGGAATACCCGCTGCGAGCCAACGGGGGGAGAGGCATCTGGGGACCGGCTCCTGTAACGTCGTCCCTGTTGATCGATACGGAGAAACTCACGATCGCTGACGTCTTCAAAATGAACGGCTACGAGACAGCAGTTCTGGGGAAATGGCACCTGGGATTCAAGGACGGATCGAATGACTGGCGGGAGCCGTTGCGACCCGGGCCGCAGGATCTCGGATTCGACTATTACTTCGGAATGCCTGTCGTGAACAGCGCTCCGCCGTATGTCTATGTGGAGAACGATCGTGTTGTCGGTAGCGATCCCGACGATCCGCTGGTCCATCGGCCGGGGAATGCCAAGGAAGTAACACCGATCACCCCCATTCCTCCAGAGGCCGCACAGCGATCACGCAATCAGTTCGGTGGGGCGGTGGAAGCTCACCAGCGATTCAACGACTATGAGGTCGGAACCACGTTTGCGAAGAAGGCGGTTGAATGGATCGAGGAACGAAAGGAGAAACCGTTCTTCCTGTATCTCGCGACGACCAATATTCATCACCCCTTCACGCCTGCCAAACGGTTTCAGGGCACTAGTCAGTGTGGTCTCTACGGGGACTTCATTCACGAACTCGACTGGATCGTTGGGGAAGTTCTCGCCTGTCTCGAAGACAACGGCCTGACCGAAAATACCCTGGTGATCTTCACCAGCGATAACGGCGGCATGTTCAACCACGGTGGACAAGCCGCGTTCAAAGCCGGGCATCGGCAGAATGGCGACCTGCTGGGCTTCAAGTTCGGCGTCTGGGAAGGCGGGCACCGTGTGCCATTCATCGTCCGCTGGCCCGGCAAAGTGAAGGCCGGGACGACATCCCATGAGCTGATCGGCCATGTCGATCTGCTGGCGACGTTTGCGGCTGTGACGGAGCAGGAGTTGAATGACGATCAACTGGCAGACAGCGTTAACATGCTGCCCGCGTTTCTGGGCGAACCGGAAACGCCGATTCGGGACCACCTGGTGCTCGCCCCGCATAAGGGAACGCATCTGTCGATTCGCAATGGGAAATGGATGTTTATTCCCCGGCAGGGAAGCGGCGGCTTCTCCGGCAGAAAGCCCGGCGACCATACGTTTGCCGGACCGCCGGCCGTCAGCTTCGTGGGATCGGTGAACAGCGACATCGAAGACGGCCGAATCAAAACGGATGCCCCGCCGGCCCAGCTTTACGATCTGGCGGCTGATCCCGGCCAGTCGGAGAATCTGTTCAACGCGTATCCTGAAGTCGTGAAGGAGCTGAGTTCTCTGCTGGAACGTTACAAGCCGCAAGTCGAGCCTGGTGTCGGAAACTCCAGACAGCGAGGATCGAGTGACCCTGCCAGGAAGACGCCAGCTCGGAAAAGTCCCCGGACCGCGTCTTTCGACTTCGAGTCTGGCAAGCTCGATCCGTGGAGGATAGTGGCAGGAGAGTTCGGCCATCTGATCGGAAGCCGATCCGAGTTTTTCAGAAGCGAAAAAGAATACAACAAGCAGGGGACTTACTACCTGACCACGCTCGAACCGTCGGCGACTGCGGAACGAGGGCAGGACAGTCAGACCGGCGTGATCGTTTCGCCGCTGTTCATCCCCACTCGAGGCACAATGACCTTTCGAATTGGGGGCGGGCGGGGGAAGGCAACTTATGTCGCGCTCTGCACTGCTGACGGTAAAGAGGTCGAGTTCGCCCGTGGCATTAACGATCAGGTTATGCAGAACGCCACGTGGGATCTCACGCCATACGCGGGGCGAAAGATGTTTATAAAAATCGTTGACCATTCCACGACCGGCTGGGGCCATATCACCGTCGACGATTTTCAGTTCGATGCTGAGGTGCTGAACGAGTACCCCGACACCCGTGTCCATTCGAAATAACCGATCTCGCTCTCTGCGAAGTTGTCCCCTGACTCGATAGCGTTCTGAACCGAGATGACTATGACAATCTTCCGCGCCGTCTTTGCCGGTCTCCTCCTGGCGTTCTGTCCTCAGATCAATGCCGATGACAACTGGCATCAACCGGCCGGCCCGAATGGCAACTGGCAGGTCAGCGGCAATCCGCCTGTTAAATGGAGCGTGACACGAAACGAGAATATTCGCTGGCGGACTCCGATGCCGGAAGCGGGGATGAGCGGCGTGACGGTCTGGGACGATCGAGTGTTCGTGACCACGCACGTGCCCATTCAGTCGCTGGAAGAGAAGAATGCGGTCACGGATATTCTCGGCTTCTGTCTGGACGCCAACACGGGAGAGGTGCTGTGGAAAGTCACGCTGCCCGGTAGCGCTTTCATCTCCCTCGCCGGCGGATTCACCGATGGAACAGTGTTCGCACCCGTCACCGACGGTGAACACGTCTGGTTCTTCAACCGCTGTGGTTCGATGGGCTGCTACGACTTTTCGGGCAGACAGGTCTGGCTTCGGGAGTGGAAGCCGCGATTCAAGCACAACAACCGTCAGGCCGAACCTTACCTCGTCGGAGAGACCATTCTGAATGTGGAAGTCGCCGACAAGAAGTTCGGTGCGAAGATCCAGAAATGGGCGGCTCCCGGAGTGAAGTCCCCGAACACCGACGTGCCGGAGGGGATTGATGAGAAGGCTGTGTGGACTTATCTGCACGGGATCGACAAACATACCGGCCAAGTTCTGTGGCGAGAAAACGTCGGCACGGTCATTCACAACACGCCGGTTGTGGGTGTCACGGCTGATGGCCGGCTTGCTGTCTCTCATGCACGCGGCGGCCCGCATCAGCCATTCGAGAAACCGGCCGGTCAGAGTCTGACCAGTCTGGCTCCTGGTGAAGAAGGCAGAACGCTGTGGAGCACCGAAATGGCGGGATACGATCCCTCGTTCGCCAATCACTGGAACGCGAAGTACGTCTTCGGTTTTCGCCGTGGTCATCACGTCGTGCTCGACGCTTCCTCAGGGACGCTCTTGCGCGAGCAGCCCCTTTATACCGGTGCGACGGTCTGGAAGTGGGGTTCCGCGGACAGGAAATGGACGAAGCAGATCAATGTCTCGGTGAAAGCCGGCAAAGGACACCCAAATACGAACCAGGCCAACATCGTCATTGGCGACTGGCACTGGTTCCTGTCTCACAACGTCCACTACCTCGGCCGCGTTCATGTCGAAACAGGAGTCGTGGAGTACCTCGAACTGCCCGCCCAGCTGATGGCGAGCCGGGATTCGCGAGATCAGGATGTCTGGCTCTGGGACAAAGGCCATCCTAAGAACCTTCCGCTCAATGCGTCTGGTTTCGCTGTTGGCGATCACGGACACACCGGAACCGGCTGGGGGCACATTTCGGCGGCGAGTCCAACTCTCATCGGCCGATACCTGTTTTTACCCGTCGTGACGGGAACGGTGTATGTGATCGACACGGAACGGGAAACACTGACTCCCGACGCTCTCGTCGCGATCAACGATCTCGGTCCGGGCGGAGAGACGTGGACACTGGCGACGGTCACCTCGGCGAAGAACCGTCTGTATGCTCACACGATGCAGGAGATCATCTGCATCGAAGCAGAATCTCGTCCTCATTCGGAAGCGGAAATACAGTAGAGTGCCTGGTTGCTGCGGAGATACAGCCTGCCATCTGAGACGACGGGAGAGGCGTTGAAGTCGGTTTCGTCGCCGGCGATGACGTTTCGCTTCATGGGCTCGAACGAATCCCCCGGCTTGTAGACGATCGTTCCATCACGTCTCGTCACGACATAGATCGAATCACCGATCAGAACGGGCGAGGCGTACACCGGACGACCGCTGCTTAAATCGGGGACGCGCTCCCGGTAGACGAGCTCTCCATCCGCCGAAGAGGTGCAGTAGGCGATGCCGTTGTCATCGATCCAGTAGAAACGACCGTCGTGGAGCAGCGGCGTGGCGACATACGAGCTCGTTCGGCTGGTCCATGCGACATGCGACTCGGTCACGTCATTCTCCCCGCCCGCCCTCACGGCGATGCTGCCCGATCCACGATAGCCGCCAAAACTGTAGATCGTCTGACCATCGACGATGACGGACGGGCAGACGTTCCCGGTCATCGGCGACTCGCAATACCATTTCAATTTTCCGCTTGCTGGATTCAATGCCCAGATCTCGCCCGGTACGCTGATGACGAGTTCATGACTGCCATCTTCGAGAGTGACGATGCGAGGCGTGCCGTACGTCAGTTCGAGCATGGCCGCTTCCTGCTTCCAGATCACCTTCCCGGTTGCCTTGTTCAGAGCGACGATCGCCTGCGATTCCTCGGAAGCATTCACGATGAGCATGTCCTTGAAGAGAATCAGGCTGGTCGCCGAACCCCACTCCCGGTTGCTCGATTCCTTGCCGACGTCGACGCTCCAGTTCTTCGTCCCGTCCAGACTGAGAGAGTGAACGCCCCCTTTGCCGAGAAAGACGTAGACGTTCTCACCATCGGTGACCGGCGTATTACTGGCGTAGCCGTGTTCGGTGATGTAGCCCTGATAGCGATCCTCACTGTAGTCGATTGGGAAATCGACGGACCACTGGGGAGTCCCCGTATTCTTGTCAAAACAGAGCACTTCGCGTTTCTGGTCCGTTTCGCTGGCGACATAACAGGTCACGATCAATTTCTTCCCGACGACAATAGGACTCGACGAGCCGGACCCGGGCAGATCGATCTGCCATGCAAGATTCTCCGAGTCGCTCCAGGTTGTGGGGACAACGTCAGCGGTTCGCGCGTCACCGTCGGGTCCGAGGAACTCCGGCCAGTCGGCGGCGACCAGTTGGGATGTGATCAGGAGTAGACAGAGAGAGGACATCGCAACGCGTTGCATCGGTTTGTGATTCCTTATATGGAATGAAGTCTGGGGGCGGATGGCCCGGTCTTGTTCGTTGGGCATAGACGCGTGGTTTTCACGAAGAGCGTCTTTCATTGCGACGATACTCCGTTGAGGAGCTTCTTCGCCGCGGCTCGGCGCTTATCGAGTTGTGCTGCCAGTGGTGAGGTCGTTCCGCGAATCACCTGCCAGGCTTCCCGATGAATCAACAATCCTTCCACGAGATCAAACCAGGGAGCCTGCGTGCTCTGCAGGGAACCTTCTTCGGAAGCCGAAAGCCATTCGCGGATCCCGGCGTCCGAATGTTCCAATGCCTCACTCGCCAGAGCAGTATCCCCATTCCAGTAGTGAGCCAGTGCAGCTGGGGCGTGCACGAGATATTGACCGGGCCACCGCCGATCCTGTTCAGCCTTCGCGAGTAAGTCGAGCGCCTGGTCAAACTCGCCAGCGCGGAGGAGGACCATTGCGGCGATGTAATGCCGAACCGCCAACGGCGTACTGTCCGAGAGAACGGGTTGTCCCAGATGATCCCGCCTCGGGCCGTGTTCTGGTCCACCCCGCATCCGGTCAGCAGGCGGTCCGAAGTCGAGATCCATCGGAGGCGGTTTCGGGCGGTGATCGAACTCACGTTCCCTCAGCCATTGCCGGGTCAGCTCGATGAATGGTTCGAGTTCACCCGAGGAGATCGGTCGATTGCTGACTGCGATATCCCGCAACAGCATCCATCCCGGAGTCGACGGGTTTCGCAAGATCTCTTCGCGTCGCCGTTCCAGGATTCTCTCGCACGGCTCATCGTAACCCGTGTAGAGAAACAGAGCGGGAACGCCCCACCACTGCGGTTGAGAGGTCGAGGCTCCCATGTTGATTGCTTTCGCATAATCCTGTGCCGCCTCGGGCCAGAGTCCCAGTCTCGTGAAGAGCTGCGCTCGCTGAACTCGAGGAAGATAATAGCTGGGCTGAATCTCGACCGCCGCCTCGTAGTCCCGCATCGCATCCTGCCAGCGACCGGCGTCGGCGTGGGACTGACCACTGACGACCAGTTCATTGGCTCGCACCAGGTCGGCCGCAAACCGTTCTACTTTTTGTTTGGCTGCGATGGCATCGGTCTTCGCCTGTGTCGCTTCCCGTAACGCGGTGTCTTTGGCGTTCCGTTCGCCGATGGCTTTCGACATCTGCCAGAGGCTTCCCGCTGTTCCCAGAATCAGACTGATGCTGACCAGTGTGGCGGTGAGGAACGCGACGCGATGTCGTCGGGCATACTTCCGCACGCGATAGAGAGTGCTCGGCGGTCGAGCCTGAATGGGCTGGTTTTCAAGATAGCGTTTCAGATCGTCGGCCAGTGCCGCCGCTGAGTCGTATCGGCGGGATCGATCTTTTTCGAGCGACTTCATTACGATCCAGTCGAGGTCGCCCGCAATCGCCGAAGCCAGACCACGGGGATCGATATGACGGCGATCCGCGATCGTGGTCGCTGCTTCGTTGCAGGTGGAAAGTCTTGTGCTGGGACGCGGCGGTTCTTCTTCCCGAATGATCCGCCGCAGTTCATCAAGTCCTGCTGAGTCGAGCCGCTTACGGTCGAAGGGAGTCTCTCCGGCGAGCAACTCGTACAGAACCACGCCGAGTGAAAAGATGTCGCTCCGCGTATCGACGTCCAGGCTGCTCATCTCGGCCTGTTCGGGGCTCATGTATAACGGCGTCCCGATCATCGAGAGAAAACTGGTGTAGATCGATTTGTCGGTCAGTTTCCCTCCGAGGGCCTTGGCGACGCCGAAGTCGATGACCTTCACCACGGGCCTGCCATCGTGAAGCGTGACCAGCACATTGGAAGGCTTCAGATCGCGATGGATTATGCCCTTCTGATGGGCATGATGAACGGCCGAGCAGACATCGATCATCAGCTCCAGACGCTGTGTGATGTTCAACCGCTTTTTGTCGCAAAACTCCGTGATCGGCAATCCGCGAACCAGCTCCATCACAAAATAAGGTCGGCCATCTTCGGTGACGCCAGCGTCAAACACCTGAGCGATGTTCGGGTGGTTCATCATCGCTACCGCCTGACGCTCCGCTTCAAAGCGTGCAATGATGGCTTTGGAACCGAGGCCCGGCTTAACGATCTTCAATGCGACCTTACGGCGGACCGGCTGTTCCTGTTCGGCGACAAAGACCAGGCCAAACCCGCCTTCGCCAATCTGCTCCTTCAATTTGTAGGGGCCGATCTGCGAGCTGATCTGATCGATCGATTCGCCCGGGACGGAAATCAGGAGGGTTGGGTGGCTGTCATCGGCTCCGATGGGATGGTCGAGCAACGCAGCCGGTTCGTCATGGGCGGCGAGCAGGGCTTCGATCGAAGCTCGCAACTCCCGATCATCGCCACATGCGGAATCGAGATACGCCTGGCGATCGTCGAGGTTCTCCTCTTCGACCGCTTGCAGAAAGATGGCTCGTTCTGTGGGATTGGGCATGATCGAATTCTACTTCATCTCGATTCGCACCGGCCAGTAGACGCTGTTGCGGAGTCGGGCCTCCGTCTCTCCCCCCGGTCATTCAACTGACAGGGAGAGAAGACCCGGGCCGAAGACTATTCCGCTCGCTGCGGACGTTGAGGCCGATCCACGGGACCTTCGCCTTCGTGGTGGGAGCCGTGAGGGGGCCGAGCGTTCTTCAACTGATCCATCTGCTTCTCTGTAAGAATCGACGCCAGACGCTTGTCGACGCCTGCCTGCAATGCGGCAATCTCGCGTGTCTGTTCCCGGCTCAACTTCAGTGATTCCGCGACCGGTTCCGGAAGGATCTGTCCCGGTTCCGGCGGCGGACCGTGATGGCCATGGGGATGATCTCCGTCGTGTCCTTCACGACCTTCGTGCCGTTCATGTCCTTCGTGAGCCGGCCGGCCCTCGGCTCCACGTTTCTCGCCCGACTTGTTGTGCTCCGGCGGCGGACCGTTACCTTCCGGATGGTTACCGCCCTTGTGATTCTTCAGTGCGGCAGTCAGTTCCGCTTTCGTCACGCTGCCATCGCGATCGGCGTCGGCTTGTTGAAAGAGGCGGAAGATCATCTCAGGTGGCGGAGCTCCTTGGGGGCCACCAGGCGGGCGGCCGCGTCCCGGCGGCTGAGCAGCAAGGACAGCCGGAACCGCGATGATCCCGGACAGGACGACACATTGGACACTACGACGAAGCATTCGACTTCTCCTCAGATTTCGTACTCTGTGAGTCGTTTCAAGGGTTGATCATGGCAAGACATTCGCCTGACAAACTACAATGCGCCCTTCCGGAACGGGGTGGGCCACGTTTTTCTGCTTTTCTTCGTTACTTCCAACTCATGCCGTTCGGCTCGACGAAGATGCCTCATGGATCGCGACGTTACACGCATTCTTTCCGCCATCGAAAATGGTGATCAGGCAGCGGCGAGCGAACTGCTGCCGCTGGTGTATGATGAATTGCGACGTCTGGCAGCGATCCGAATGAAACAGGAGCAGCCTGATCACACCCTGCAACCGACCGCATTGGTGCATGAGGCTTTCTTACGGCTCGTCGGGAACAATTCCCCGCAATGGGATGGTCGTGGTCATTTCTTCGCGGCAGCCGCCGAAGCAATGCGGCGGATTCTCATTGAGAATGCCCGTCGAAAAGGACGCATCAAACGGGGAGGCGAACTGCAGCAGCAGGAGTTCAACGACACCATCGGGGTGGACAGTGCTGAGAACGCCGAGGAGCTGCTCACGCTCGACGAAGCCTTAACGAAGCTGGCGGAAGAAGATCTGCAGCTGGCAAAGCTGGTTGAACTCAGATATTTCACAGGTCTGACAATCGAGGAAACGGCCAAAGTCCTTGGCGTCTCACCACGCACCACCAAACGCAACTGGACCTACGCCCGGGCGTGGCTTCAAAGGGAGATCAGCAAAGAATGAACGGCTCACAGATTTGCGGAACCGGAGAATCCCATTGCGAAATGTTTCCACAGAAAGCCAGGAAGACCATGAAACATCATCTGCTGTTGACCCTGTTCGTCCTCACCGTCCTTTCCGGTACGACGAAAGCTCAGGAGATCACCCATAGCTTTCTTGCCTGTGGTCAAAAGACCTACATCATGGGAGCCGACGGGCAGCCGAGTTGGATGTACCCGGTCGCCACTCGCGACGGCTATGTGCTGGATGACGGAACGATCATTCTCACGCTGAGCAAAGGAAAACGTTACAAGGGTGGGGCGGTCGTCAGCATCGACTCGAATAACAAGGCGTCTGTCATCTGGGCCGGCACGCAGAGTGAAGTGAACAGCGCACAGCCCACGGCCGAGGGCACGTATGTGATTACTGAAGCCGGTAACAATCCCCGGCTGCTCGAAGTCAGTGCTTCCGGCGAAGTGATGCTGGAATTCCCGCTGGCATGCCAGGTCAAGAACCATCACATGCAGACCCGAATGGCCCGCAAGCTGGACGACGGGACCTACCTCGCACCGCATCTTTTGGATTTCGCAGTTTTCCACTACGCCCCGGATGGAAACGTTCTCGAAAAGCTGGACACCACTGTGCCGGGCGACGACGAGCACCGGATTCATACCTGGCCGTTCACCGCGATCCGACATGCCGATGGACATACGCTGGTCTGCTGCACTCACGGGAACCGAGTCGTCGACTTCGACGCCGACGGCAACATTGTCTGGACGTTGACCAACGACGATCTCCCCGGGAACTGGTTACAGGATCCCTGTGGCGGCCAGGTCCTTCCCAATGGCAACGTCGTCATCACCAGCTATGCAGCCGGCCGTGCAGATCTCGACGCTCCCAAGATGTTCGAAGTGACGCGCGAGAAGAAAGTGGTGTGGCAGTACGCCGATGGCCAAAAGGGGGGAATCCATCACTTTCAGATTCTCACGACCAACGGCGAGAAACTATCGGGTCCCCCACTCAAGTAACTCCCGCCGAGCTTCGCTCGCTCTTCAGGCGAGCGAATACGCCTGAGGACGACGGCGAGTCAGCCGTCGATTTGCTGACACGACGCAAATGGTCCGGCTTGCCATTTGCAGTGTGATGTTGCTGACCCGAGTGACTGGTCACGATCGAAAGTATCGGCGTCTGTAACGAACGCACAATGCGTCGTTCTGCGTTAACTGCGACCCCGATGGGTCGAACATTCCCGCCTCTCCTGATGGAAATTGCATGTTAGAGATCTTTGAGTCGATCACGAAACGACTGATGGAGGCCTGGAAGCTGGGCGAGCCCTCCGGTCGGAAAGATGTCTTCACCTGTCGTTGTGAGAGGCCAGTTTATTTCGACAACAGCCTCTGTCTGGCCTGCGAGGCACCGCTGGGTTATGAGCCGTACATCCAGCAGGTTCGAGCGTTGTATCCCGGGCCCGAACCGGGAATCTGGATGCTTGAGGAAGAGCCGGAGGAAGCCGAGTACTGGAAACGCTGCGAGAATTTCAATTCACCGGCCGGTTGCAACTGGCTGGTTCGGGCGGATCAGGAGGAACCACTCTGCCGTTCGTGTCGGTTGAACAACACGATTCCGGATCTGAATGATCCCGACAATTGTCTCGGGTGGCGTAAAATCGAGAACGCGAAGCGCCGCCTTGTCGCCCAGTTAATGAACCTGGGGTTGCCGGTCGTCTCCAAGGTGAGTGAAGACCCGGAACGGGGCGTGATGTTCGACTTTTTGCGTTCCAAGGAGGGGGAGCCGAAAGTT
The DNA here is from genome assembly GCF_022267515.1 of Rubinisphaera margarita. Lineage (NCBI taxonomy): Bacteria > Pseudomonadati > Planctomycetota > Planctomycetia > Planctomycetales > Planctomycetaceae > Rubinisphaera > Rubinisphaera margarita. Next base: position 247,070 of record NZ_JAKFGB010000020.1, read on the forward strand.
CTCACCGGACACGCGAACGGCCTCATCACTCTGAATATCGAAGAGGCGAACGACTCGATTCGTGAGAAGATCCGACACGAGATGAACGAGCCCTATCGGACGCTGCTCGGTCATCTGCGGCACGAAATCGGCCACTATTACTGGGATCGCCTTATCGCCAATACGCCCTGGCAGGAGAAATTCCGCGATCTGTTTGGCGATGAGCGCGAGGATTACGGCGAGGCATTGAAGCGCAATTACGAGAACGGGCCCCCGGCGGATTGGGCCACCAATCACATCAGCTCCTATGCCTCCGTTCATCCCTGGGAAGACTGGGCGGAAACCTGGGCCCACTATCTGCATGTCGTCGACAGTCTCGACACCGCCCTCCGATTTGGACTCCGCGGCGAAGATGTCGAGCAGGAGATCGAACCCTTTACTCTTGATGATCTCTACGATCCGGAAGCCCCTGATGCGGAGAACATGATTCTCCTGATCAACTCCTGGGTCAAATTGACAACTGTTCTCAACGAACTTGCCCGCAGCATGGGGCAGCCTGACTTCTATCCGTTCGTCATGTCGAGTTCCGTTCTCCGAAAGATGCACTTCATTCAGATCGTTGTGAAAGATGCGCGCGGCGGAAGCGCGGTCGTTGAATAGATGCTTTCGCTGAGTCCACAGAGGTTGTGAACAGCAGTGAAGGATCGAGTCTGTTCACGTCTGATAGCCAACTGACCACGCTGGACAGTCAGGCGTCACTCCGCACGTTGGACGGCACGTCTGGAGCAGGTTCGGAAGCACTTCCCGCATTAATCCGTCGAAGACTCGGGACGGTACGATTGTTGCTATTTCTTATTGAACAGCACGTCACAGAGTTATCGCGACTGAAATCACCTGAGGGGAGGACGGACTATGACGATGGTCTTCGAGCGAGTACAGACGGATGGTATCGCACAGATCTCTTATCTGATCTCCGACGACAGCACCGGCGAAGCGGCAGTTATCGATCCGCGCCCCAATGTGGACGTGTATCTGGAATTGAGCCGGAAGTCGGGAGTGGCCATCACCCATATTTTTGAAACGCACATTCACGCGGACTTTATGAGTGGGGCCCGTGAACTTCAGAACCGACTCGGCTCGGCCAGCATCTACGCCAGTGGTGAGGAGGACGCCAGCTACGACTTCCCCGTGGAGCGGATTCACGCAGGGGACCGCTTTAAGTTCGGTTCGATCACGATGACCGTTCGCCATACTCCCGGCCATACGCCGGAGCACGTCGCCTATGAGCTGGCGAAGACCGGCAGTGAAGGGGCCCCTTGGGGCGTCTTAACGGGGGATTCCCTGTTCGTCGGGTCGGCAGGACGACCAGACCTGCTCGGCGAAGAAGAAACTGAAGAGCTGACAGAGAAGCTGTTTCACACTCTCCGGGACTATTACCTCAAGCTTGATGACGGCGTCATTATTTATCCCTGCCATGGAGCCGGTTCCGCCTGTGGAGCCGACATCGGCGAGCGGCCGATGAGCACGATCGGATTTGAACGGCGAACCAACGACTTCCTGCAGTACGACGACTTTGAGAAGTTCAAGAAGTTCGTGAAGGAAGGGGCTCCTCCAGTTCCTCAGCACTACCCAATCCTGAAGAAGATCAACGCTCGGGGACCAGAGGTAATTGGCAGCTCACCTGCGATCCCTCCGTTGTCTGCGGAGCAGTTTCAAAAGGCGATCGAGAGCGATGCCGACCAGCTGGTTGATACGCGACAGATGCTCGCCTTCGGCGGCGGACATATCCCGGGGGCGATTAATATCGGAGACCGGCCATCCCTTTCTGTCTGGGCCGGAGACATGCTTTCTTACGATCGTAAGATTCTGCTCGTGGTTGAGGATGAAGAAGACCTCGACTGGATTGCCTGGCATTTCGCGTACGTCGGGCTGACGAAATTCGCGGGATATCTCGCCGGGGGAATGAAGTCCTGGGAGAACAAAGGATTGCCCCTGCAGGCCCTTCCGCAAATTCCGGTGCAGGAGTTGGCGGAGAGGAAGGACGAGTTTCAGCTCCTCGATGTGCGGTCGCCGAGCGAATTCGAGTCGGGGCGGATCGCCGGAGCAAAACACAAGTTCGTTGGTGAGATGCGGGACGGGGTCAACGGCGATCTCGGCTTGAATCGCGACAACCCGATTGCCGTGTACTGCGGAAGTGGATACCGGGCGAGTATTGCGGCCAGCCTGCTTCAGCGGGAGAACTACAGCCGCGTCTACAACGTCCCCGGGAGTATGTCTGCCTGGAAGAATGTCGGCCTGGATGTCGAGAAGTAAATCTCTCCCGGAGAAGGGAAATGATCTATGTCCAATCCATTGAGCAGGAAATCGTGGTCTCCGTATCTGGTGGGGATCGCAATAGGAATATTGAGCTGGTTTGCGTTCTGGAGCGCGAATCATCCTCTCGGGATCACAACAGCCTTTGAGCATACGGCCGCGTTAATCTTCCAAGCCGTCTATCCGCCGATTGTCGAAACCAACAGTTATTTCGATGCGGAGTCCCCGAAGATCGGGTGGGAATGGATGGTCGTCCTTGGGGTATTTCTTGGAAGTCTACTGAGTACCCTTAGCTCCGGAGATGTCGAACGCATCAAGGTCCCGCAGATGTGGAAAGACCGGTTTGGATCGAGCGTCGCACTCCGGTTCACTGTCGCGGCACTCAGTGGAGGAGTGATGATGTTCGGAGCGCGGCTGGCTCAGGGCTGCACAAGCGGGCACGGAATCAGCGGCAACCTTCAGCTGGCGGCATCGAGCTGGTTGTTCTCAGTCACCTTCTTTGGAGCAGCCGTAGTCACGGCATTCCTTTGTTACGGGAGGACCCGCCATGTTTGACCCCATTTGGAAACTCCTGCTCGGACTGTTCACCGGGATCATCTTCGGCATCCTTCTGCAGAAAGGTCGGGTCGCCAAGTTTCGCGTGATTGTCAGCCAGTTTCTGTTCCGCGACTGGACCGTGGTCAAGATTATGGGAACGGCGGTCGTGGTGGGAGCCATGGGCATCTATGCCCTGCTTCCAGCCGGTCTTGTTTCGTTGCACATCAAACCGCTGGTCTGGCTGGGTGTTATCGCTGGTGGGGTTCTATTTGGCGTCGGCATGGCGTTATTTGGGTATTGCCCGGGCACCAGCGTGGCAGCCTGCGGGGAAGGGCGACGCGACGCCATGGTTGGTGTCGGAGGAATGCTCCTGGGAGCGGCTGTTTATGTCTGGTTCTACCCGCAGATCCAGTCGGTCATCACCATGTGGGGAAGTGCCGGCAAGCTCACGCTGCCAGAATGGACCGATGTGTCACCGTGGTTATGGATTACCGGACTTACGCTGGTCGCCATTGTGGCTGTTCTCTGGAGCAATCGGCGACGGATGCCTTCATTGGGAACAGATCCTCTGGCAGGGCAACAACACCCGACTTAGACATCCACCACACGTTAGACATCCGCTCGAATCGACAACTGGGGAGTTATCGAATGAAAACGACAGCACTTGCGATGGGCCTGGGGATCTCCCTCCTTCCGGGAGTCGCTCAGGCGGCAAACGCACTGCCCGATCCTTACCCTTATCCGGAGCCGGCGTGGTCTCCTTATCTCGCCGGTGGACTCATCGGAGGACTTGTCCTGCTCACACTGGCTCTGGCCAGCAAGAAAATCGGTGCCTCGAGCGCCTATGCCGACGGGGCAGGGTTAATCGGCCGGCTCGTCGCACCCCGGCACATCGCTTCGCTCCCTTATTACCGGGACAGCAAGCCGATGATTGGCTGGACCCTCGTGTTCGTTCTCGGAGCGATCATCGGCTCCTGGTTCGCCGCGTGGACGGGCGGTGAAATCGACGGGACTTACCTTCAGGAAATGTGGGTGGCCCGCTTCGGGGCCGACACCGTCGCGATGAGGACGTTCGTAGCCCTGGCGGGCGGAGCATTGATGGCCTTTGGAGCCCGAATGGCCGGCGGCTGCACGAGCGGACATGGTATCAGTGGGACGTTGCAGCTGGCGGTCAGCTCATGGATCTCGGTGATCTGTTTCTTCGTCGGCGGAATCGTGGTCGCGTTAACACTCTATCGCCTGTAGTCAGAGAGTCGATCAGCTATGAATACACCATCAACAGTTCAAACTCCGAAACCCAGCACATCATCCGTGGACACGTCGAAGCCGGCTGCTGCAGACAGTGACCGGCAGGTCGACGACGATCCACGCACGTGGAGTTGGCTCGAAACTTCTCCGGGAAAACTCACTGCCGCCCTTTTGTTTGGTGTACTGTTCGGCTTTCTCCTTCAGAAGGGCGGCGTGGCCAAATTTGATATCCTCATTGGCGTTCTTCTCCTGGAGAATTTCGTTGTCGTCAAGATCATGCTGACGGCGATCATCGTGGGGATGGTCGGTACTTACTTCATGCGAAAGCAGGGGATGATCGATCTCAAGATTAACGAGACGCGTTTGGGGGGAAACATTATTGGCGGACTGATCTTCGGCGCGGGCTTCGCACTTCTGGCCTATTGCCCTGGCACAAACGCAGCCGCCTTGGGGGAAGGGAATCTCGACGCCATTACCGGCGTGGCGGGACTTCTCCTCGGCTCTTATCTCTTTGCTCTATCTTCAAGATTCAGCGGAGGATCCGTGAGCAAGTGGGGGAGCTACGGAAAACTGACCCTCCCCGAAGTCGTGGGAATGCGTCAGGGTGTGTTCATCGCGATTGCGGTTCCGGTTCTGGTTGGTATCCTCGTCGCACTCGAAGTCGCTGGCTACTAACGGTTCCCCGCACCCAATGCATCGCCCCTGTGAGATCCTGACACTTAACGACCTCACCCACCGGCTGCGGTCCTGCGACCGTCCGCTGTCGATCGACGAACTTCGCGAGTTCGTCCGCGGCATTATCCTGCCGCCCCAAGAATGGAAGGCACTTCTGCGGTTCGATCCGGAAGAGTTCTGTTATCAAACCCTCTTTGAGTCGGCTTGGTTCGAGCTCAACCTGATCGGCTGGAAGCCCGGCCAGTTCAGTTCCATCCATGACCATCGCGGCACCGCCTGTTGCGTACTCGTACTGGACGGCACGCTGACGAACCGCGACTTTCAACGCGACGCGACCGGAAACCTGACGGAGCTCTCAAGCTTCGAGCTTCAGCCCGGAGATCTTCTCTGCCGCGAGAACCAACAGATCCACTCCTGTGGAAACGAAGCTTCGTCCCTCTCTGATCTCGCGACTCTCCACCTCTATTCCCCACCGCTCGCTCCGCTGACGCAAAGACGTCACGACTGAATCGGAGCAGCCAGGCCCTTCCGTTGACCGCGCGGCACAAATTCGAGACCCAAATGGACCGCGGAGTCACAGTCTAATCAGGTTGCCAGGGTTTGGAGGACATCGAATCAACCCGCTACGTCTGGCGATGCCAGGCTTATCTGGAAATAATGTCAGGAATACTTGCTAATTCCAGGCGTTGTAGCGGAATTACTTTTCGATGAGCGAAGAACCAATCCATCTCGACGAGCATACTCTGCGGGTTCAAACGCTGTTCGTGCAACACCAGCAGGCGGTAACGGCCTTCGTATTATCGTTTGAACCGGCGATTCATGACGCTGAGGAGATCGTTCAAGAGACGTTCGTCACGGCCAGCCGAAAAGCCTCGACGTGGACCGCCGGAACGAACTTTCTGGCTTGGGCCTGCGCAATCGCACGGTTCAAGACGATGAGTTTTCAACGGGACCGTGGACGGAGAAGCCGTCGGTTGGCGGAAGATGTCGTTGAACTCCTGGCGGGACACGCGGAAGACGACTTTTCGGAGTTTCAAAGACGAGTAGCGACGCTACGGGATTGTTTGAGAAAACTGGCCCCGAAATCACGCGAGCTCGTCAATCTTCGATATCACGCGGGCTTAATGCCTGAGCAGATTGCAGTCGACATCGACTGGACTGCCAATGCGGTTCGAGTCGCCCTGACCCGGGCTCGCAACGCACTTCGGGAATGTCTCGGGCGATCTGGGGAGAAGGCACTATGAATGATGAGCGGCTGAGCCAGTTAATCGACTCATGGCGTGATGATGATCTCTCTGAAGAGCAGGCCGACGAGTTGAATCAGATCCTTCGTGAGTCGGAAGAAGCGCGTCGGAAGTTCTCGGCGGAATCGCGGTTTCACGGCCTGTTGCACTGCGCAGCGGCAGAGGATGCCGTTCAGCGAGTCTCAGAGCTGTCTGCTGCGACCTTGCAAACCGGAAGCCGAACATCTCGAGCCACTTCGTGGCCCGCATGGCGGATGATGCTTTCAGCGATCGCAGCCGGCCTGTTTGTCGCAATCGGGTTTCAGTGGTGGCATTGGTCCTCCGAGTCCGGCTCTGTTGCAACGCTGACGTCGAGTGAGAACGCGGCCTGGGAAAGCGAGTTGCCAACAACACCGGGGTCGGAGTTAACGCCAGGCGTGCTGAGCTTGCGGACGGGTGTCGCCACGGTACGGTTTCATTCGGGCGCAGAGGTGATCGTTGAAGCACCAGCGCAACTGCAGTTGATATCCTCAATGCGCGGCAAGTTGTTGTCCGGGGCGGCTGTGATCGATGTGCCAGACTCGGCAATAGGGTTCGTGATCGAAACGCCCGATGGCTACGCCGTGGATTACGGGACTCGATTTGCAGTGCGCGTCGACCAACAAGAGCAGCAATCGAACTTTGAAATCCTCGAAGGCGAGATCGTTGTCCATCACCCCAGCAACGGCGAAGAGCTGCGTTTGACCGGTCAGGGCAAAGCTGCGCGAGTCTCCGCGGAGTCGGTGATCGCCATCGATCTCCAGCAGCAGGACGACAGTCCAGAACCGGACTTGAACGTTGTTCGCATTGATACCCAGGGGCGATCGAGTTCCGCTGTACGGAACAACAAACGGCGGAAGTACATTCATCCGGATTTCCTGTCTGTGAAGAATACAGAAGGCGGAAAGTGGGATCACCGTTCGTATTTCGATTTCGACCTTTCAACGGTGGACTTGAACCAGGCGGGCTCGGCACGGTTGCGGCTCAATCTTGTCCCCAGCCACCTTGGATTTGCGACCCGTCTCCCCCGAATCAATCGTTTTGGTATTTATGGATTGACGAACCCTGTCAAATCCAATTGGTCGATGACGAGTCTCTGGGAAGAATCGCCAGGGCCGGAAGATGGCGTCCTGCTGGGAACTTTTGAAGTCCCTCGCAGTCAGCAACAAGGCAGCTTTGGAATACGGAACGACGAACTGCTGGACTTCCTGAAGCAGCATCAGGTTGATGGATCAGTCACGCTGATTCTTGTTCGCGAAACAACTCAAATCGAAGGCAACGTCCCAGGTCTGACTCACATGTTCGCAAGTGATTCGCATCCCGAGTACGTAGGGCCAATGCTGGAGTTTGTCATGACCCGGTAGTGGTAGCTTCCACACTTATTGAGGATTCCACATGATTAATCGACGTTCATTTATCCAGACTCTTGGAGGTGGCGCGCTCGCTCTTCCGTTGCTTGAGTCGACCGCTCTGGCGACAGCGGCTAGCGCAAAGGGCACGCCTTCGCGCCTGCTGATCGTAGGCAACCCGTATGGTGCTCATCCGGAACACTTCTTTCCAACGCAGTTCGGCAAAGACTTCCGTTTTCCCAAAACGATCAGTTCGCTGGAGTGGCTGCGTGATCGGATCAGCATCCTGTCGCACACAGACCACAACATGAAAAGTGGACATGGACGGGAAATCTCATTCCTGAGCGGTGTGTTGCCGGAAATGAGTGCGGCGTTTCCTGAAAAGAATATGTCGATCGATCAGATTGTGGCTCGTCGTGTCGGTGCCAATACCCGCTACGCTTCGTTGCATGCCTGCCTGGGGCGAAGTATCCGGATGAGCTGGAATGCGAACGGTGTCGATATCAAGCCGTTTAATGACGTGCAAAGAATGTACGACCATCTGTTCCAGAACCTGACCGTACAAGAGCGGCAAACGGCGAAGCAGTTGCTGCATCAAAACAGGAGCGTTCTGGACGCTGTCCACGAACAGTTTGCCGGCGTGCGCAAACGCGCATCACGGAACGACCAGGTCCGATTGGACTTGTACGCCAATTCGTTGAGAGACATGGAGAAGAATCTCGTCAACAGAGAACAATGGGTCGATCGCGACAAACCCTCTCTCGATCTTTCGGAGTACTTTCAGGGAAGCGATATCACCATCGAGAACGACTACAACGCGGTTTTCGACATGGTGACCTATGCGTTTCAAACGGATCTCACTCGCGTTGCCGTCGTTGGTTATTCTCCAGAGTTGAACTACACCGACGTCGATGGTGTTAACCGTGGCTATCACGGCTGCACGCATAACGGCAAGAAGGCAGATACCGTCGCTGAACTGGTTGCGATTGAATCGTTCCAGGTCGAGCAGATGGCTCGCTGTCTGAAGAAGCTCGATGAGACTCCCGAACCAAATGCCGACGGCAGCATGCTGGACTACACGGTCGTGCTGTTCGGCAGTGGCATGGGCTACGGAGGCACGCACTCCAACAAAAACCTTCCAATCCTGGTCGCCGGCGGCGGCCTGGAACATTGCGGTCACGTCGACACGCGCGATTCCAGTGGCAACAACATGCCGTTGTGCAATCTGTACCTGACGTTGCTTCAGCATTTTGGTCTCGAATATGAGCAGTTTAATCAAAGCACGACGGCGTTCGATTTCAAACCCGGCAAAGCGTAGATCCAGGTGCAGAGCATGATCCCATCGACGTTAAACTCAATCGCAATGATCCGGCGAACTCAAATCGCGACCGCGAGTCTGCTCGCTCTGATCGCAATCCCGCATGTCGCTCACGCTGACCTGGGCCTTCTCAAGCAGCACTGTTCCGCGTGCCATACCGGCCCGAATCCGGAAGGTGATTTCAGCCTGCACGACTTGCGGAGATCACCGGATGAGAGAAACCTCGCACATTGGATCGAAAGCCTCCAACGGGTTCGCGATGGCGAAATGCCTCCCGCCGACGAAAACAAAATGACCAGGCAGGAAGGCGCCAGGCTTCAACAGTTTCTGCAAAAGCAAATCGTGCTTTTTGAAGAGCGCGTTGAACAACCGCTGGAAACACCGCCGCGACGATTGAATAATCGTGAGTTCGAGAACAGTATTCGTGATGTTCTTCGCCTCGAGCACATTGGCACCCACGATCCACTGGCCATGCTGCCCGGAGACACTCTGTATAACGGGTTTGATACCCACGGTGAGTCACTCGGCATGAGCGAGTTTCATCTCGATCAGCAAGTCACCGCCATCCGGCGGGTGCTGGACAACGTCATCCTCTCAGGCGAACAACCCTCATCGAAGCAGTTGACAGCCACCGCTGATCAGATGTTTGTTGTCGACACTGGCAATCGACGACGTGTTGACAAGACAATCCGTCGTGACGAGGGTGTTGAACTGAAAGACCCTGCAGATCAAGTCTATTGCGAAAACTTCCCGCACACGGAATCCGCTGGCTGGTATCGGATCACCGTGAAAGCCAAAGCACTCGACCGGCACGTCTACTCGCAGGACGAGACGGGTATTTATGACGGCGATCCATTGATTCTGAGAATGGAACTGGGGAGTCGCCATGTCGATTTACCGCTGGTCGAAGGAGCAATGCAGGAATTCACCGCGACCCACTGGCTGGCTGAAAACACGTCAATCAGGTTCTCATTCCAAACAGACGGACTGCGACTGATCGGCAATGGCAACTTCAAATTCCAGCATCGGATCGCTCACGATTACATCGAGACGCACAATCCAGACTTGTATCAACGCATCGTCGAGCAAGAAATCCCCAATGCAAACGTTCGAAGTGCTCAACCGAATCATTGGGTTCACTGGGTTTCGTATTGGCAGGGGCCACGACCTCTTTTGTCGCGTGTGGAAATTGAAGGCCCGTTCTACAAATCGTGGCCGCCGCAACGACAGGTCGCTTTAGTTGGCAAGCAGCCAAAGGTCGCCAATGCGGCCGCGATCCTGAAGCCGATCGCCCAGCGAGCCTGGCGTCGTGAAGTCTCCGATGAGGAACTGGCACCGATTCTCCGGCTGGTTGAATCTCATTCCTCATCGTTGGGAGAACTCGGTGCGATTAAAGAAGGCATCGTGGCCATTTTCGTTTCGCCTTCCTTCCTGCTGCTGAACTCCGAAGACGTGACTCCCGAAGAACTGTTTGCCGTCAAGCTCAGCTATTTGCTCGGCAGCACCACACCGGACGCGGAACTGGTTACCCGAGTCCGCAAGGGAGAACTCGATTCGTTTGAGGCCGTTCGCGATGAGCTGAAGCGACGGATTGCAAACGGCAAGGCGGACGAGTTTCTTCGCGAGTTCCCGTATGGATGGCTGGAACTGGACCGCATCAATTTCATGTCGCCTGATGTTGACCAGTATCCCCTGTACGAGAAAAAGCGGCTCAATGAAGATATGGTCAACGAAGTGCTGGCGTTGTTTCGTCACGTCGCGGAGAACAATCGGCCGCTCCCGGAGCTGCTCAGTGGCGACTACTCCTTTGTGAACGCCGACCTGGCGAAAGTCTACGGGCTTGAAGATGTCCCCAGCGATTCAGTGCTGCGGAAGGTCACCTTTCGCGACGGCAAACGCGGCGGCTTGCTGGGCGCTGCGGCTTTTCTGACGCTGACGGCCGATACGCTCAGCACCTCGCCCATCCATCGCGCGGTTTTCGTGATGGAGAATTTGATGGGCATCCATCCTTCCCCGCCGCCCGCAGATGTGGAGATTCTGGAACCCGATGTTCGCTCTGCGCGAACGATTCGAGAAGTACTGGAAGCCCACAAGAGCGACGCAACCTGTGCTGCGTGCCATCGGAACATTGATCCCTTCGGATATGCTTTTGAAAACTTTGATCCGGTCGGTGCATGGCGTGACGAGTACATTGCGGTATCGCAGACAGCGGAAGCTGTTGCCCTTCCTAAGAAACGCCGCAACCGCGAGCCTTCATTTGAAGCAATACCGATCGACGCGTCTTCCACGTTTGTCAGCGGTGCCCAGTACAAAGACATCACCGAATTCCGCCAGCTGATGCAAAGCGATTCCAACCGCGACCGCTTCGTCCGCTGCTTCGTCACGAAGGTCCTGACATACGCGAACGGAATCGAACCGGAGAATTTCACCGCAGTGGAATCGATCGTCGAGCAATCCGCCTCACACGACTACAGAAGCATCGAAACGCTCGCAGCCATCATCAACAGCCCCTTGTTCCGGGAACGCAAAACACCGGAGTCCGGGCGCGAGAAATGATTACGGTACCACGAAACGCAGAACACGAATCTGCAAGACAGCAGCAATCAGTCTGTTTCCAGTGCCAGGCCGAACCCTGCGATTGACGACGCTTCCTGGGCCTCGTTTTAGAGCGCTCTCCCGTTGATCGTGGAATTGTTCGGCGGTGGATTGACCATCGAGCCCAATCGACTGATACTCGTGGAGCACACCAGTGTATCGCTCACACAACTGGAGACGACAAATGGCACCCGACACCGAAACGCACCTCGCGACAGCTCAGCCGACCGAGTATTTACTAAATAAAATAACGACACTGCTTCTTACCGCGCTGGCGTTCTACTCGGGGTTTGGTTCGTCAAGAACAGCACTTTCTGCGTCCCCAGGCAATGCCCCCAACGTGCTCATCATCTACACCGACGACCAAGGCTACGGCGATGCGAGTTGTCTTAATGATGAGTCAAAGTTTCAAACGCCCGGGCTGGATCGGCTTGCTCGGGAAGGGATGACGTTGACCAATGGGCATTGTTCCGACACGGTCTGTACGCCGTCTCGTTACGGGCTGTTGGCTGGGCGATACAGTTGGCGAACGACCTTGAAGTCGGGAGTCTTCGGCGCGGAGGAGCCCTGTTTGCTCCCGGACGACCGAGTCAATCTGGCTTCGCTGCTGAAGGAGAATGGTTATCGTACCGGCATGGTCGGGAAGTGGCACCTGGGCATGGATTTTCCCGGCACGTTCGGGGAACGAGACTGGAGCAAACCGACGCGCGACATGCCGCTCGATAAAGGGTTTGATTACTTCTTCGGCATCCCGGCTTCGATGAACTTCGGCGTCCTGGCATGGTTTGAAGGTCGATATCCCCAAACGCCGCCCATGTTGTTTACCGATCGCAAACCGACGGATCTGGCGATGCAGGATTTTCGCTTCATGCCCCCTTATGATCAGCTACCGCCCAACAAGAAAGCGGTTGAGGTCGCGCCCGACTTCATCGATACGGCGTGCCTGACGCGCTTCACTGAGAAAGCGATCGAATTCATCGACACCAGTGCCGGGAGCGAGAAGCCTTTCTTTCTTTATCTGCCGTATACGTCTCCCCATAAGCCGGTTGTGCCTCTTCCGGAGTTCCGGGGGCAGGGCGAAGCGGGTGGCTACGGCGAGTTCATGATTGAAACCGACTACCACATCGGCCGCGTCCTGGACGCACTCGATCAACAGGAGTTGACGGAGAACACTCTGGTAATTTTCTCCAGCGATAATGGCCCCGAGAACACCTATCCGGAGCGGGTCGAAAAGTACGGACACGACAGTGCCGGACCCTACCGGGGCGGCAAGCGGGATGCTTACGAAGGGGGGCATCGGGTGCCGTTTTTCGTTCGCTGGCCAGCCGTAGTGAAACCGGGGACGGAGTGGGATGGACCGGTGTGTCAGACGGATGTCCTTGCCACGGTCGCGGAGATTCTGGATGTCGAACTGCCCGAGGATGCGGGCGAAGACAGCGTCAGCTTTCTGCCCGTGCTGAGAGGGGCGAAGAAGATTGCAATCCGCCCGGCGATGGTGCATCACGAATCGAATGGACGCTTTGCGGTCCGTGACACAATTGATGGGGATGAATGGAAGCTGCTCATGGAGTATCGGCGGGATAAGCGGGAACTTTATAACGTGACGAAAGATCCCGCTGAGAAGGAGAATCTCGTGAGTAAGCGGCCGGAGATCGTTGAGCAATTGAAGGAGACGCTGACACGGATCGTGATCAGCGGCCGGTCCGTTCCCGGCCCGCACGTCGGTAATGACACGGGCTGGTGGGACAACCTCACGTGGATTCCGGAGGACGAGTATACACAGCAGTAGACTGGCCATCCCGCAGTTTGCGAAAAGGAAACAGCTCCGGTCCAAAAAACACCGGAGCTGTTTCTGTACAGTTACGATCGTCGAGTAGGCTCTAGAATTCGCCGATCACTTCACCGCCTGAGCGGGTTGCCAGGTTGCGCCAGGTCGTCAGGTCAATATTCTCGCTGACGAAGCGGCAACTGCCATCAACGAGTTCGACCTGCACCCCCCCCTGATGGGCGCTGCGGGCACTCACCAGCGCGAAGTTGTGATAACCGTTGTGGCAATCGGCGTTCACCGCGGAGTTGGGTCCGTACCAGTGATTATACATCGTGTCAGCCAGATGGCCGTTGACCCATTTGGCCCCCCGCTGACCTGACCACGTGGTTGCAGTCGCGGGATCACAGGCTCCTGGAGTCGTTTGTGTTCCCATGCTTAACTCGATGACCCGGTGACGGTAATCATTCGCATTGGGAGCCGAGTTCGTTCCGTCTCCCAGCATTTGTTCCCCAAACGCGATGGTATTGCTGGTACCGTCGATGACGTCGCGAAACCCAATCTTTGATCGAGAGAAGATAACACCATCGGCGTTGCTGATAGCGCCATCGTCGGCGGTCCCTGACCCGTTCAGACCGGAACCTGCACAGGCCGGGTAGCTGATGCCGCCATAAGCGGATCCGGCTACCCGATCCTTGTCGCTTGGGCAGACGAGAATCGCCAGCGAGATCTGAGCAGCCGTGTCGTTCTGAGCGACAATCACCGGATCATACGAGCCGGCAAAAGCGTTCATCGGTGGATAGTCGTAGTTCAACAAATTCTGAAGGCCCGCCTGTTCAACGAATGGCAGGAGCTGTGCATGAGCCGACCAGACAAACGGATAGCCGAGTCCGCCGGGAGGGAAGATGCTGTGCGTTGCTTCGTAGTTGTGCAGAGCCAGTCCCAACTGCTTGAGATTGTTTTTGCAGGACGAACGTCGAGCGGCTTCCCGCGCCTGTTGAACGGCGGGCAGCAGCAGGGCCACCAGGATCGCAATGATTGCGATGACGACCAGAAGTTCGATTAACGTGAAACCCTTCGCGCGCACCGGGCGCGCAGAAACAGAAATGGCCATAAAGGCTCCCCTTTTGGATAGATGGAACGAGCACGCAAACCGGCGACGTGCCGGTGCGATCGATTGTTGAGGCGATGCTCAGAGATCAGATCGTGGCTCGTTCAGGCGGGGGAGTTTCAGGTCGCGGTGCGTCTTGAAGCAGAGGGGGATCGGAAAGCACGATCGCCTGCCCGTTCTCGGAAGCCGGGGACGGCTCGGTAACGGGCGGCATAATTCGCGGTTCCGCATTGATGAGCATGTCGAATACGATCGTCACTCCACAGGTGCAGGCGTTCCAGCCGGCGGGCTGAGGGGAGGAGGAGCGATCAGAAGGCGAACTGCTGCAGCATGTTTTTACCGGCGGTTCGGAATCGGCCTTCTTTGAGCAGCAACTCGGTACTGACGGCTTCGAGCAACAATCGGCTTTTGCCGGTGGACTGCAGCAGTCGGGTGAGGCCGAGGTTTTCGAACAGCAGGAAACCTGTTTCTCGCCAGCACAGCAGGATGTTTCCCTGGTCCGGCAGCACCCGCAGCCTTCTTCCGACGAGCAGTCGCCACAGCGGCAGCCTGACGTCGGAACGCCGGACGGCTTCAGTGGTAATCCCATGGATGAGCTGACAAACACCACGACCGTCAGCACACAGATGAGTTTGTGCCTGTCACGAAATCGCTGGAGTTGAAAGCAGAAACGCCGATACATGGGGAGAGCATCCGGGGCGGGAAATTCCGTGAGTGTACATTAAACGAGATGCCAGCCGGTTGGAAGCCGCGCAATAAAAAATCCGCAGAGCAACAGCCCTGCGGATCGTTTCGGTTTCAGGTCGAGAGACCGTTAGTCTTCCAGAGCAGCCTGAGCGGCAGCCAGGCGGGCGATGGGAATTCGGAACGGCGAACAGCTGACGTAGTTCAGTCCCAGCTTATGACAGAAGATCACGGAGGCCGGATCACCGCCGTGCTCGCCGCAGATGCCGATCTTCAGGTCCGAGCGGGTGCTGCGTCCGCGTTCGACGCCAAGCTTCATCAGGTCGCCCACACCGTTCTGATCGATCGTCTGGAACGGATCGTTCGGGACGATGTCGTTCTCCTGATAGTAGCCGATGAATCCACCGTAGTCATCGCGGCTCATACCGAGAGTCGTCTGCGTGAGGTCGTTGGTACCGAAGCTGAAGAACTCAGCGGTCTTGGCGATCTCATCGGCTCGGATGGCGGCACGGGGGATTTCGATCATCGTACCGACGGTGTACTCGATCTGTTGTCCCTGTTCTTTCAGGACTTCTTCAGCGACCTGCCGGACGACCTTTTCCTGGTTGTCGAGTTCGGTCTTGAAGCCGACCAGCGGAATCATGATTTCCGGGTGAACTTCGACGCCGGCCTTCTTGACGTTGCAGGCGGCTTCGATGATGGCCCGAGCCTGCATCGCGGTGATTTCCGGGTACACGATGCCCAGACGGCAACCGCGGTGTCCGAGCATCGGATTCGATTCCTTCAGCTCTTCGACGCGACGGTAGATGAACTCCTTGCCCGCTCCGACCATGTCGGCCAGCTTGTGAGCCAGGTCCGGCTGTTCGTGCAGGTGGTGTTCCGACAGGAACTCGTGCAACGGCGGATCCAACAGGCGGATCGTGACGGGACGGCCGGCCATTTCCTTGAACAGGATCTCGAAGTCTTCCCGCTGGAACGGCAACAGCTTGTTGATCGCCTTCTGACGAGTTTCCACTTCTTCGGCCAGAATCATCTCGCGGATTTCGTCGAGGTGGCTGAAGAACATGTGCTCGGTACGGCAGAGGCCGACCCCTTCGGCACCGAATGCGATCGCCTTCGCCGCATCGTCCGGTTCGGCGTTGGCTCGCACGCGAAGCTTGCGGGTTTCATCAACCCATTCCATCAGCTGAGCGTACCGCTGGTACATCTCGGCTTCTTCCGGCTTCTTGGTCTTGTGGATAAGCACTTCGATGATTTCGGATGGCTTAGTTTCGACCTTGCCTGCGAAAACTTCGCCCGTGAAGCCATCGATGCTGATCCAGTCGCCGGTTTTCAGAACCTTGTCGCCGACGGTCAGGCTGCCTTCGTGGTAGTCGATTTCGAGTTCCGAGCAACCGACGATACAGGTTTTACCCATCTGACGGCTGACCAGAGCGGCGTGAGACGAAGCTCCACCGAAAGCGGTCAGAATTCCCTTGGCGATTCGCATCCCGCGGAGGTCTTCCGGGCTCGTTTCGCGACGAACGAGGATCAGCTGAATGTTGGGATCCTTGGCATACAGAGCTTCGGCGTCTTCGGCGTGGAAGCAGATCACACCCGTCGCTGCACCGGGCCCGGCATTAATTCCGGTTGCCAGATAGGTTCCATCTTCGATGGCCTTCTTCTTGGCGGCTGGATCGAAGATCGGCTGCAGCAGCTGGTTCAGGTCGTCAGCCGGAATACGCTTCTTGGTCAGAGCCTGCTTCTTGTCGATGAGACCTTCGTTGACCAGGTCGACGGCGATGCGGACGGCAGCGAAACCGGTTCGTTTGGCGTTACGAGTCTGGAGCATCCAGACTTTGCCCTTCTGAACGGTGAACTCGATGTCCTGCACGTCTTTGTAGTGCTGTTCGAGCGTCTGACCGATGTTGGTCAGCTGCTCGAAGGCATCCGGCATATCGTCCTTCAGCGTTCGTTCGATTCGCTTCGGAGTGCGGATACCCGCCACAACGTCTTCACCCTGAGCGTTGATGAGATAGTCGCCGTTGAAGCCGGGCGATCCCATCGAGCAGTCACGGGTCAGGCCGACACCGGTGGCACAATCGTCGCCGAGGTTACCGAAGACCATCGCCTGAACGTTAACGGCTGTGCCCCACTCATGAGGGATGCCGTACTGGCGACGGTAAACGATGGCGCGGTCGTTCATCCAGCTGCGGAACACGGCTCCGACGGCTCCCCAGACCTGTTCCATCGGATCGGTCGGGAAGTCCTTGCCAGCCTTGTCGCGGATCATCTTCTTGAACTTGGCGACAACATCCTTCAGCTGATCGACGTTGAGCTGAGAATCGTACTCGGCGCCGGCCTTTTCGCGGGCTTCGTCGAGGATCAGCTCGTAGCCGTCTTCTTCTTTACCTTCCGGACGAACTTCCATCACCACGTCGCCGTACATCTGAATGAAGCGGCGGTAGCTGTCCCAGGCGAAGGCCGGATTGCCGGACTTCTTGGCCAGAACTTCGACGGTATCGTCGTTCAGACCAATGTTAAGGACGGTGTCCATCATCCCAGGCATCGATTCGCGAGCACCGGAACGGCAGGAGAGGAGCAGCGGATTTTCCTGGGATCCGAACTCGGCTCCCATCGTCTGCTCGACCTGCTTCAGGGCGTCCTGGACCTGCTGCTTCAGTTCCGGCGGATAGGTGCGATCGTTGTCGTAATAATAAGTACAGAGTTCGGTCGTGATCGTGAAGCCGGCTGGCACGGGAAGACCGATGTTGCTCATTTCAGCCAGGTTGGCCCCTTTGCCACCCAGCAGATTCCGCATGGACGAATCTCCGTCCGACTTCCCACCACCGAAAAAGTACACATACTTTGTACCAGAGGACATAGTTTGTCTTGCTCCAGATTTGACCGAAATACAGGCGTAAACGTTGTGACGTAGCGCGAACCGTGCGCGAACTTTGTGAGCCGAAACGGTAGCAACCGTGGATAACCCTTGCAAGGGACTGGAATTTCGAGCCATTTCGGGGCCTGTCGGCGACATTTCCACCTCCCAGGCGAGTTGGTTTCAGCCATCGGAAGCCACTTTTCGACGAAAACTCGATGAGGACGGGTTTTCAGTGCCCGATTGTCCCCCGCAAACCGGTTCCGGGGCGGTATTATCACAGAATCCTTATGTGTTCGCTTACTGGAGAATTTCCATGCCCAACTGGTTCCGCATTCCGCTCGTTTCCTGCTTCGCACTGTTGTTCGCCGTTTCTCCCGCCGTCGCCGCCGATAAGCCGACGCATCTGTTCATCCTGTCGGGGCAATCCAATATGGCGGGAATGAAACCGGACCTGGGCTTCGTCCCGGAACTGTCCGAAGAATTCAAAGAGGGCGAGACTGCCTACATCAAGATTGCCGAAGGCGGAAAGCCGATTCGCTTCTGGTTACCTGACGACTGGAACATGCTGGCGGAACGCTACAACCTCGAAACAAAGCTCACCGGAGCAGCCTCGGAGAAGAATTACTATTCACGGATTCTCGATGAGTACGAAAAGTACACTGAGAAGAATGGCTGGCCGAAACGCGTGACGTTTTGCTGGATGCAGGGAGAACGGGATGCCCGGGAACGGTTGAGTTCCGCCTATGCCGATGCTCTCAAGTTGTTGATCGCCAATCTGCGGCGTGATCTGAAGCAACCGGAGATGACGTTTGTCATCGGACGACTGAGCGACTTCCGACCGGAGCCGCAACGGGCTCACTGGGAGATCGTGCGACAGGCCCAGGTTCAGGTGGCTGAGGACGATCCTCTCGGCGCCTGGGTTGATTGCGATGATCTCAATAATAAGAAGAAAGGCGAAATCACAGTCAACGATCTGCATTACACGCAGGAAGGTTATGAACTCCTCGGGCGTCGATATGTGCGTCAGGCGAAAGCTCTCGTCGAGGGCAGGAAACCAGCAGACAACGGACGTCCTGAATAGGGGGGACAGACAGTTCAATTGGAGAGCGGAGCCATGAAAGAACCCCAGGAGGAGGATCGCAGGGAGGACTATCAGCACGAAGAGTTCGGACCCAAACGGGAATCACTACGGGGGGAATATCCCCGTGTCGCCCCGGGAAACAAACATGCCTGGGACGAACCGGTCATCTCCGAAGAACCCGTCGGCTGGAATCATAACAGCGAATTCTCACAGGTTCCTTCGGGACGTGCCATGCATCAGTTCGCCGGCGGCATTCTGATCAGCATTTTCATGCTGATGCTCGTCGGAATGGGAGCGTACGTGATTTACCGTCTCATGCAGACCTTCGATGGCTATCTTCAGGAGGGCTTCTAGAGCAGTTTACTTTTTGGTGTAACCGTTCGGTCCGCGAAAGATGCAGCGTTTCAGGCGATTCGACGCTCATTCGCGGACATCCGATAGAGCGATCCGCTCTAAGCGGGGCGTTTGCTTCAGCCTGAGGCCTGAAACGAAAAAAGGGGAGTAGAACATTCGTTCTACTCCCCTTTGTCATTCATCAGCTTGTCGCTTACGACTCGTTAGGAGACGGCAGGCGAACCATCAACCACGACTCAGTCACTTCAGGTCCGAAGTGAACAAGCACGGTCGCTTCTTCTTTCGTCAGATTGAAGAAGGCGGTTTCCATGACGACTTCGCTGTTTTCCTGGTCAGCAAAGCTCCAGACGGCGCGCTGCGTGTCAGGATCGACCTTACCTCGAAGCGGATGCGTTTCCTCGGTTTCTTCATCGTAGAAGGTTCCCGAGAGGACGCCATCCTTGTTGATCGCCAACTGGACGATCAGGCTGGGATTTTCCTGACTTTCTTCTGTCGTCAGGGCATAAACCCCGAGCGGCTTCCATTCGTGCTTCTCAATTTCTTCCACACGATAGTCGGGGGCGGATCGGCAGATACGAACGGCCTGCTGATAGTACTGCGGGCCAGTCACGTAACGGTCGCCGTTCATGTAAACGTAACCGTCGCGGTAGTAAACCGTTCCACCCGGGCCATAGTTGTAATAAACCGGACGTCCCCAGTTACCGACAACAAAGCTGGTCAGAACATCAGCCGAAGTGGGCTGCCACCAGTAACCGCGATCATAGTTTCGGCCACGGTTGGTGTTGTAGGCTCCGTAGAAGTGGTAGTACTGGTTCCGCTGGTTTTCGCGAATCGACGACCGCCAGAAGTCCTGGTCAAATCGTGGTCCACGGTACTGATTGCCCTGGGTGATGCTGCCACGAATACGGGCGGCGATCTGTCCAGAGTCGTTCCACTGACGCAGCTGGCGCTGGCCAAGCTCGCGGCGATCTCCATCACGGAACTGGTCTCCGCGATCACGGTCGCCACGCTCATTCTCTTCGCCTCGCAGACGGTCGCGAAAACGATCGGCTGCGGTGCGATCTTCAACTTCTTCTCGAGCACCACGATCTCCACGCGCATCGCGTTGACCGGGACGCCAGTCACCCTGCAGATAGTTCCGCAGGCGCTGTGAACCGGTGAAATCCCGGTTTCCGTCCTGTCGTCCTTCCCGATCGCCACGGTTCATTTCCGGGCGATCGCCGTTCGGGCGGTTGCCATCACGATCCGTCTCTCGGTTTTCCGGTTGATTTCCCTCGCGATCGCCGCGTCCTTCACGATCCATGTTTCGCTCGCCACGGCCTTCCTGTCCATCCAGCGGACCGCGGAAGTTCGACTCACGTCGCTCTCCGTCACGCTGTTGTCCGTCCGGACGTTCCATGTTGCGGCCTTCGCCGCGATTCTGGTCGCCACGCTGAACATCGCGGTCGCCATCGGCACGATCACGGGGGCTCTGCTGATCCGAGCCGCGGTTTCCCGCTCCTCGTTGACCGGAGTTGCCCCGGGGAGCTTGACCGCTGCCCTGAACCTCGCCGCCACCTTGAACGGACCCGCCGCCATCGGTTGATCCGCCACCTTGAACAGCGCCTCCACCCTGCGCGGAACCACCTCCGCCCTGGGCCGAGCCTCCGCCCTGAACTGAGCCGCCGCCTTGAGCGGAACCCCCGCCTCCTTGTGCCGAGCCGCCGCCTTGTGCTGAGCCTCCGCCTTGTGCTGAGCCTCCGCCCTGTGCAGAGCCACCACCCTGGGCGCCTCCTTCTTGTGCGTACAATCCGCTGGCTGCGAATGCGGCCATCCCGCAGATCGTCGCTGCTGCGATTTTTCCAAATGGTCTCATAGTCATCCCTCTTTCAATAATGTCCTTCGATGTGGGGCAAGCGCACTGCCCGCATCTCATACCGGCTGCAACGGGCATGCCGAGAAACCGGGAGCTGCGGAATATCGAAGAAACAACGCCATTAAGAAGGATTGGTGGTCGCCGGGCAGTCAACAGCCGCGACATCAGATGGTCGCTTAACCGCCATGCTGGTCCTAGAACGACTTCGCGGAAACGACGTCAGCCGCCTAGAAGGCGTTGGAGAACAGAGGGAGCACGTTTTCGTACACGCCCCAGCCGCCGGTAATCAGAAATCCGATACAGGAGGCCAGCAGGCAAATGTCGAACAGAAGCGATGGCTTAAGTCGTTCTTCAGTCTGCCAGTAACGGAAGAAGAGGGCACCGATCCCCAGCATCGGCAGCAGCAGTGCCTGCATGATACCGGCTGCCAGGACTGCCAGGTCCGGTTTCACGTTCATGCAGAAGATGGTCAGGCAGAGGACCGGGAGGATGCAGCCGAGCGTCGAGATCGATCGCCAGTGCTTTTCCCGATCGCCTCGGGGAATCCACCCCACTAATTTAAAAAGGTCAGTATAAGTCCGAGTGTGGCTGGCGTTAGCAACCAGGAACGTGGAGTAAAGCACAGCGATGGCACCGATCAGGAACAGCCAGCGTGCGTAGTCCCCGAAAATCGGCACGTAGGCTTCGGCCAGAGTGCTCGTCATTCGCATGCCTTCCGGATCGAGACCGTATCGATACAGCACGGTCACGCCGACCATGTAGAAGGCGACCGTCGCCAGTGTGTAAACGATCATTGAAAGAAACACGTCGATGTGCATCACCCGCAACCAGCCTTTAGCGCGGCGATACCAGGCCTCCGAGCCATCGTGTGGACCGGTGCGCAGAGCATAGCCTTTCTCCAGGCACCAATACGGATAGGAGACCAGTTCCGCGGCTCCCACTCCGATGATTCCGAACGTCGCCAGCGCGGTCGCCAGCGGACGCATCCCTTCGGTCGTGGGAGGAAGACCGAAGCTGAGCCCCTGCGAAATCTCGGACCAGGACAGGCTCCATTCCGCCGTGGACTGCAGCGCGAGACAGTTGCCGATAGTCACGAAGGTGAACATGACCACGAGGACGGTTGTGATGTTCTGAATCAATCCGTAGCGACCCCGATAGAGCAGGGCGACGGTAATCAGCGTCGCGGCCAGGGCCCAGTACTTGTCGTCCCAGGTGTACGGATCGGGCAGCGGCTTGCCGTCCCGCACGGCCTGCACGGCGGTGGTACCGCGATCGCCAATCGCGTCGAGCTTTTGACGCAGACGCTTTCTCCCTTCGATGACCCGCTGCTGCTGTGCCGGTCCCAGGGCTTCAAATCGTTCGGGCTCATTCTGACGCCGCTCTTCCCACGTCAGCAGCCACTTCAGTTCTTTTGACGAAGGGACGGCGATTGCATCGCGATAATCGCCCGTAATCGGCATCGCGATCGCTGCGGCCTGTCCCACGCCCCCGACAATGCCGCCGAGTTGAACGATGCCGGAGACCATCATCGCCAGCCAGAACCAGACGATCCAGTTGAGCGACAGAAACCGGCCCGGGACCTGATTGAGCGCCTGGAGGGCGGTCTGCCCGTGGATGATGGTATGCCGTCCCAGTTCGATCTGAACGAAGACTTTGATCACGCAGCCGAGCAGAATCAGCCAGAGCAGCGAGATGCCCGCCTGAGCTCCGGTTTTGGTCGTCGCAATCAACTCGCCGGATCCGACAATACTTCCCGCGATAATGAGGCCAGGGCCGAGTTGCTTCAGCGTGGGCCAGACGGCCGTGGGGGCATCGCGGACTTCCTGCTCCGGGCGGATATCGACAGGGGGAAGTTCGGCTGCTGATTTCATGGTGATGAACTCTATGAGGGGCCGAAAGGCGGATCGAAAGGGGAGCGCCGGGAACGAATTCACCGCAGCGCGACTCATGCATCAATAAGTGTGAATATTTGTGCTTATAACGGCGAGGACGAGCGAACGCAAACGGGCCGTCGAAGGACGGGGTCGACCCTGAAAACGGGCGTAATTCTGAGATTGAATGTCAGTTGGTGGCGAAGGGTCAGATCATCTTGAATTCCATTCAAGCCAACACTAGCATTGGGGGCGAATAATAAGAGAGAGCAGCCGCGGATTTCCGGGATGCTTGAGTTGATTATCCGTTTGAACTGACTCCGTTCGGAACTGCACGTCGTTGAAGGACCAGCTATGCCTCATATCGTTTGCGAACCCTGTAATAACTGCAAGTACACCGATTGCGTCGTTGTCTGCCCGGTAGAATGCTTCTACGAAGGCGAGACAATGGTCTACATCCATCCGGATGAATGCATCGATTGTGAGGCCTGCGTTCCCGAGTGCCCCGTTGAGGCGATCTTCCACGAAGACAACGTGCCCGACGAGTGGAACAGCTTCATCGAGCTCAACGCCGATAAGAGCAAGGAACTGCCGGTCATTACCGAGAAGAAAGAGCCGCTCGCCGAAGGTTAAGCCGAACAGGCTGACTCGAGCGGTCACTGCCGTAAACCTGCCGTAAAGACGAAGGATCAGCACTCGCTGCTGGTCCTTTTCTATGCGCGCCTCGCGAAGTTGGTCGTGCGAGAACGGCGGAGGAACAGCCCCTGTTCTCTCTTCCGTCACACGGCTGGCGGGCATCGCGTGAAGTTGCTTCCCGCATCTGATATTCTGCTGACCAGTTTGAATTCCAGCAGAAAACTCATGGGAGGCATTTGTGTCGATCATTGTTCAGAAATTCGGCGGAACGAGCGTTGCGTCCGCCGAGAAAATTCGAAACGCAGCTCGTCGGGCTGTCGCGGCTCATCAGAACGGACATCAGGTTGTGGTCGTTGTCAGTGCCCGCGGCAAGAAGACCGATGAACTGATCGGCCTGGCTGCGGAGATCACCGAGCGTCCATCCCCTCGCGAAATGGATGTGCTGCTGAGCACCGGCGAGCAGGAAACGATCGCCCTGATGTCGATGGCCATTCACGCTCTGGGCGAGAAGGCGATCAGTCTGACAGGCCCCCAGATCGGCATCGTCACCGACGAGGCGAGCACCAAGGCTCGGATCCGGCAGATCGACACCAGCCGCCTGCACAGCTATCTCGAAGCGGGCAACATTGTCGTCGCCGCCGGCTTTCAGGGGATGGATCAGCACGGAAACATCACCACGCTCGGTCGCGGGGGAAGTGATACCACGGCGACCGCCCTGGCAGCCGTTCTCAGCGCCTCGCTCTGTGAGATCTATACCGACGTCGAAGGTGTTTTCACGACCGATCCGCGGATCGTGCCCGATGCCCGTCAGGTGCCCAAGATTTCCTACGACGAAATGCTTGAACTGGCCAGCCTCGGTGCAGGGGTCATGCATTCCCGATCGATCGAGTTCGCCAAGAAGTACCGCGTTCCTTTGAGAGTGCGGCCGTCATTCAACGACGGAGCAGGAACTCTGATCGCGATGGAACCGGAAGATCCCGCACCCGTTGTGACCGGAGTCGCTCTGGTGAAGGACGAACTTCGCGTCAGTCTTCGTGGCGTTCCCGACCGACCGGGCGTTATGAGTCTGATCTTCACGAAGATGGCGGCTCGGAAGATTCCGCTCGATCTGGTCGTTCAGGATATCGCCGACTCAGGCATTGCCGAAATTTCGTTCACAGTTCCCCGCGCCGACTTTGCCGATGCCCTGACCGCAGCTGGCGAAGCCGTTGAAGAACTCGGGGAGGGAACGGTCCACCACGGGACGCAGCTCGCGAAGGTCTCCATCGTTGGCAGCGGCATGCAGACGCATTCTGGCGTCGCCGCTCAGCTCTTCCAGACGATCGCCGACGCCGGCATCAACGTGCTGATGATCTCCACGGGCGACATCAAAATTTCTGCTCTGATCGAAGCGGATCACGCGATCGATGCCGTCAAGGCGATCCACAAGAGCTTTGCGCTGGATCAGGTCAAGAATATTACGCCTCCGCTCGGATCGACTCTGCCTGGGGCAGCGACCGAAGCGATTCAGGTCGACGAAAAACGCGAGCGTCAGGTCGTTCTTCAGCTCGCCAATATGGAAGACATCGTTGTCAGTGATGTCATCGTCGACACGAACCAGGCCCGTGTGACGATCCTGAATCTGGCCGACGAACCGGGGATTGCTGCCGGCCTGTTCACCCTGGTCGCTCGTGGCGGCGTCATGATTGACATGATTGTCCAGAACGTGAGCCAGCAGGGGCGGACGAACATTACGTTCACGGTCCCGCGGGGCGATCTGCAGAAGTGTCTTGAGCTAGTCCGGGGAGCGATCGACCTCTCCGATGGCGTCACTCTCAACTGGGACGAAGAAATTGCCAAAGTGTCCGTTGCAGGAATCGGCCTCCGCAGCCATACCGGCGTCGGGCAGAAGATGTTCCATGCTCTGGCAGAGAACGATATCAATATTCTGCTTGTAGGCACCAGCGAAATGCGGATGACGGCGGTCATCAGGCGGGATCAGGCCGAAAAGGCGGAGAAAGCACTCACGGCCATGTTCCTGAACGCGGTGGCGACCACTTAGTGGCGAAGTCTCACTGAATACGCAAAAAGCCCGGTCATTCTGAACGTCTGACCGGGCATTTTTATTAGTTTTTGAAACGTTCGTTCAGGTATTTGCCGGGTGTAAGTCCTTGGCCCCGTTTATTTTTCGTCGATTGACGCTTGGCATCCAGTCATCTAAGATTATTAATGGATTACGCTTGTCGTCTTTCCCTCTGGTCACTCGCAATTCTTGCGAACTGCCGACGGGATTCTATTTGTTTTTCTAATTCTTCATCAAAGGATGTACACATGAGTGCGCGAACTTCGCAATTGAGCCCTCGGCGCAGGTGGGCATTTACGTTGATCGAGCTGCTGGTGGTCATCGCGATCATCGCCATTCTGGTGGCACTGCTGCTGCCGGCCGTTCAACAGGCACGTGAAGCTGCTCGCCGCAGCTCCTGCAAGAACAACCTGAAGCAGCTGGGCCTCGCGCTGCACAACTATCACGACACCTACACGATGTTCCCTCAGGGGCAGTTCTACATTCAGGGTGGTTCCAGCTGGCACGGCCACAGTGCCTGGGTCTCGCTGCTGCCGAATCTGGAGCAGGGCGCGATCTTTGATCAGTGGGATAACTCACTGCATTGCTACAGCGGGATTAACAACACGCTGCGTCAGAACAATCTGTCGGCCTTCCGTTGTCCGTCCGATACCGACTTCGGTTCCGGCGGCGGTCCGGGTAACAACTACGCCGGCTGTGCAGGTTCGACCTGGAACATCTGGACGGGAGCCGATACGCACGGTGTGATTACCCGTCGTAACTGCATTGGAATGCGGGACATCCTCGACGGGACCTCGAACGTCATTATGGTTGGTGAGATCCTGACCGGTGACGGCAACCAGGGACGCGTTTCCGACAGCGACATCGTTCGCCTGGGAACAGCTCCGACCTTCGCCGATCCTGAGTTCATCACCGAGGCGGAACTCAACACCGCCGGTGCGGCGATTGATGCCGAAGACCCCGCTGCCGCTGGCTCTTACAGCAACTGTGGCCGCGACTGGGCCGCAGGGCACGCGTATCAGACGATGTTCAACACGGCTGCTCCGCCAAACTGGAAGCACCGTTCCGCAGCCTTCGGGGGCGGATTCGGTGAATGTGCCGACCGCAGCGGGCTGTACGTTTCCCGAAGTCGTCACCAGGGCGGCGTTCAGGCCGGTCTGGCCGATGGTTCGGTCCGCTTCATCTCCGAAAACGTCGACCTGATGACATGGCATCGTCTCGGCGTTCGCGACGACGGCGAAGTGCTGGGCGAATTCTAAATCCTTTGAACTCTTGAGTATTCTTCTTTTTTGCAGAGATGGACGGACTGATGATGCGAGCTGGAATTTGCGTGTGCCTGCTGGGAATTGGGCTTCTGCTGCCCGGCTGTGGTGGTGGATCGGTCTCTGATCAGGAGTTGCCTGCTGGTTCAAATGCTCCCAGCCCGACTGAGAATGTTCGCGTCTGGCTTGAGGGGGTCGCCGAGAGCGGCCAGCTCGACAGCGGCATTTCGATGATGCACGAAGAAGCCGAGAAGATGAAGGCGAATGGCGTGGCCAACGCCGATGAGATTGCCACGGGGCTGAAAGAGCTGGAAACAGCGAGCGGCTCCTCGGCGATCAAGTCCAAGGCCAACGCCCTGCTTCAGAAGGTGCCGAACGAATAGTTCGTCCTTCGAGCGACAAATGGAACAGGCCATCCGAGTGGGTGGCCTGTTTTCGTTACGAAGCCGTTGGACCCAGTCAATGCGAAAGGCGACGAGGAAAGATCCTCGTCGCCTTATTTGATTCAACGGTTCCTGACGCTAGTTCTGCTGATCGGGAACGAAGGTCATCGTCGGCTCGGCGACTTTGCGGTAACCGAGGTCGCGGATCACTTCCAGGACTTCGCTCCAGGTCGGGAACTGACGTCCGCTGCGTCGCTTGTAGTTGTCAATCGCCCGCATGAATTCGACTTCGTCGCCGGAGTAATCGCGTTCACATGTTGTCGGGTCGATCTGACGGCGGCGTTCGACCTTCCGTCGATCTCCCTTGCGATTCTCGGCCCCGTCAGGGCCCTTCTGATTGTCATCCTGGCGACGTTCGCTCATTGCGCGTCGCAGCTTAGTGCGACGATCGGCAACGAGTTCCTCACCCGTTACGTCCTTCAGCATTGTCCACCTCATTGTGGTCAGAGTCTCTATGCAACCTCCTGCGCGCTTCGATGGCGGATTATCCCACTATCAATCAGCGACAGCACATTGCAACTCTGCCACACGCTGGCAGGTTTGGCAAAACAGGAACGTGGTAAGACCAGCGGAAACTGCGGCCTTGTGGAGAGTCTTAACGGTTCTGAGGATTCTCAGGACGATTGTTCGTGGTCATCTCCCTCAACCTCGCGTGGGAACCGTTTCCCGAAGGGTCGCGGCGGCTGAACCCTGTTCGATCTGCCGAATCAGGCCGGCCATTTCCCAGGCGGTCACGTAGTGATAACGGAACCGTGGATCCTGCTCGCTGCGTTTGCGAAGGTTCAGGTGAAACTCGACCATCTGCGGCCCCAGCAGCATGTCGATGTTTCCCTCTTTGCAGCCATGCGTATGCAGCTTCACGAACTTCCAGTTCGGCTTCCCAAGAGCATGCACATTGGCCTGCAACCAGAGATCGAGCCGTCCCATCGTCGGGGGACGGGTCCCGTGGAGGTCTCCGTTCTCGATTCTCGGAAAGATTCCAAGCTTCGGTCTGGTCCAGTCAGGCACCAATGGGCCCTGAACCATCAGCAGGGAGTCCTGAGGCGGCTTCCGACCGACTTTGACCCGTTGGCCCGTCGCATGTGAGGCGGGCTGGCCGGGGCGGTCCCAGGCGTGATACAGGCTGTTGATGGTGCAGACCTGAGTCGGGGAAGGAGCGGACGGCATCGTAAAGTCGGCGTAACAGCCCGTTTCCCGAAGAATGGTCAGCTCTTCGTTCACGCCACAGAACCAGCCTTTCGGATGGGAATTGCAGAGTGCCCAGTTGCCGTGAATGAAACCGTAGGTGATCTCGCCAGTGGCCGGATCTCTCCGAAGCAGTCCGTGACGATGAAATAGCGTATCGCGGAACGTGCTCAGTTTTTCCGTCAGGGATTCCACGGTGTCGTTCTCGTGATGCAGATGGATCTCGACATCGCCGAATCCGGCTTCGCAGAGTTCACGCAGGGCATCGAGGTATTCCGGCTGATACTCATCCTGCGGAAAGAAGAACGAATGCTGCGGCGGGCGGCCGGTGACATCGACCAGTTCTTTGAACAGCTTCGGATACTCGCTGCACCAGCGGTTCACCAGTTCCAGCGCCTGCGGTTTCGGCAGATTGCCCCGCTCTGGTTCGTAGTGATCGCAAATCGCGATAAAGACGTCGAGCGGCTCATCAGGCAGATCGACGGGCACTTCGCGGTCCGTGGGGAAATAATAACTCCCCAGCCAGCGATGCATCTCCCGCTTCCGCAGTGCCAGCAGATAACCGCCGACAAGTCCGAGGGCGATAACGGGAATAAAAGCAAGCAGATACCACATGCGGCTGTTGTTCTTGCGAGTTCTGAATGAGAAAATCTTCGCCAGAATGCGTACGACGGGTTCAGGCTTATCGGGATATTAGCGTATCGACCGCGTTCTCAGAATGCGGTTTCTTGTCGCGTGCGAAATCGGAGTTCGCTCCGGTCAGACCGTCGAGAATCGCCGCCAGCTGTTCGGCCCGCTGACGCCGCCCATGGGCGGCCGGAGACCAGATCGCTCGTTCGCGCGGAATCCCCGCCTGATGCCGCTCCATTTCCGTTGCGAGACTCAGAGCAATCTGCTCTGGTTTCAGCGGATCGCAGGGCAGGGCATACGGACAATCGGCCGTCATGTCCCACATATCTCCCTGCGGCGAGATCAGCAGGAACGGCTTTTCGCAGGCGAGATATTCGAAGATTTTACCGTTCACAATCCGCTCCGCGCCAGGAACCGGGGCATTGAGCAGTGTCAGGCAGTCCGAAGTCTGCATCAGTCGAACAGCCTCGTCGTGGCTGATGAAAGGCAGCCGAACGAGACGGCATCCGGTGTTGGTCAGTCGATCGAGGACGGCTTCCTGGTCAGGGGTGCGACGTCCGGCAATGACCAGCTCGAGTTGGGACAGAAGTAGCGGCGAGGTCTGGTGCAACTGCTCGATGGCCTTCACGAGCGGTTCGATCGGATTCAGATTCCACAGCGTGCCGACGTAGGCGAGGCGGAACAGATCCCTCCCGTTTCCGTAGTCCTTTCGGCTGCCGGCAGCGGCGGTGAAGTCCTCGGGGTCGAACCCGTTGTAAATGTATTCGCACCGCAGCGATGTGCCTGCGGCGATGGCCGAGTTCTTCACGGACTGGCGACTGGAGGGAGTCGTCGCGATGGCCATTGTCGCCTGACGCAGCAGTCGGCTCTGCATTCGCTGCTGGATCCGCTGAGAGAGTCGGCTCTGCTGCTTGTTTTCCCAGTACGTGTTGCTGATGCCCCATTCATCGCGATAGTCGAGCACAAGCGGGATCCCGAACTTCTTCGAGAGCCGTGCGCCGACAAGAAACGATGAGAACGGCGGAGCGGTCGCGACGATGACATCGTGCTGTTTTCGGCGCAGTAATTCGCAACCTGCGCGGTACGCGTTCGGACCCCACAACACCTGCATGTCGGGCTGAAAAACGAGGTTGGCCGCTCCTCGGGCCAGACCCTTGATTAAACGGGCCGGGCTCAAAGACGGCTTGCTCGGCCCTGGATCAGTTGAAGGCGTTCGTGCTGCCGCAGTCTTCTTCCTGCTTCCCGAAAAGCGTTCTTTGAACTCATAGCTTGGCTCCAGGGTCCGGGCTCGCACGATTTCCGTCGAGGCGGGAACGTCTCGGAGCAACGATTCATCTTTCAGGGGGACGGAGGGGTTGGCGACGGTGAGCACCGAGCTCTCCCAGCCGAAGTCGGGAAGATACTTGGTGAACTTCACCACGCGATGGACGCCAATTCCCCCCGACGGCGGAAACTGATAGGCGATAAATAGAACTCTCCGTGGTGCCTGCACCAGATTGGCCCTGTCTGCGTGGATCGGATCGGGCCCCGCCTCCGAGCGGCGAGACTGTTCGCGTTTTTCAACGCTTCAAGTATAGGTCGCAAAACCTGATGGTGCGGAACGGCAGCCGGTTCTTTGTTCAGGCTCGCGTATGGGACTCAGGCCTGGTGCGTCGCCGGCAGTGAGTTCACAATCTCGATGATTTCATCAGCCATGTCGTCCCAGCTGCGAACGGCAGTGCTTTCAGCGCCAACCTGATAGTGCCCCGACAGAACCTCGTCGATACCGTCGACCAGAGCTTCCGTATCGCCGGACGGAACGAGAACCGAATACTCATCGCCCGCGATCTCGGCGATGCTGCCGACGTCGGTGCTGACAAACGGCGTCCCGCAGGCCAGCGACTCGCGCAACACGTTTGGCAAGCCTTCGGAATGACTGCAGAGCACGGTCGCATCGGCCGCCTGATACCAGTTCGGCAAATCGCGGTGGCTCACCGAGCCGATTACCGAGACGATTGAATCGAGTCCTTTCTGGCGGATCTTTTGTTCGATCTCCGCCCGCTGCGGCCCATCGCCGACAAGGCAGAGAACAAAATCGTCGCCCCGGTTCGCTTTGATCTCTGCGGCGGCCAGCAGCATGTTCAGATTCTTGATCGCCACCATCCGTCCGACCCAGACAAGAAGTGGACGTTCGGGATCCATACCGAGCCATGCCCGGGCATTCTCTTTGTCGGCCGGACGAAAGTGTTCGGTGTCGACCCCCTGATAGACCGGGAAAATTCGCGAGCTGGGGGTGTCGAAACTCTCGACCACGTCAGCCAGTCCCTGACTGACGGTCAGAACGGCATCCGATTCCTGCAGAACCTGCATGATCGGCTTCCGACGGGAACGGTCCTGCGGCAGCACGAGCACGTCGGAACCGCCAATGATCACGCCGCACGGTTTATTCAACTGTTGAGCCAGACGCAGACCGGCGTCTCCATCGGGATGCGCCCAGTAAGAAAGAATGAAGTCCGGGTTCCAGCCCGACAGCGTGTCCGAGAGAGCCTGTTGAATCGACTTCCAGTAAAAGTGTCCGTACTTCGAACGCAGAATCTTCGGCGGGTACCAGTAGGTCGGATATCGGACGGGAATCTGATGGCTGACCAGGCCTTCAGTCGGTTCGACCGGACTGTGCCGCATTTTGCGAGACATCATCTCCCGCCAGGCCTGAGGGGCGATGACGCGGACGTCCACGCCGGCTCGCTGAAGTGCGCAGCAGGTTTCGTAGTTGAACGTTCCCCGCGACGGATTCTGCGCGTCGGGAAAGATCGAACTTAGAAACAGAATATTCATCGGCGGGCCCGCACTTTCAGATCTGAAGGTTACCTTCACCGCGTTCCGTCAGTCGGATACCAGCTCCGGTCGACGAAAGAGATACTAAACTTTTCCCCACGATTCCGACATCAAACTTCGATACAACGACTCGTACTCGCGAATCATGCGATCAATGTGAAACTTCTGTTCGACCTGATGCCGGGCGACCGTGCCCATGCTCTTCCATGTATCGCGGCGTTCCAGATGTCCACAGATCGCTCCGGCCAATTGTTCCGGCTCAGCGGGGGGAACCAGATATCCGGTGACGTCGGGCGTAACAATCTCCGGATTGCCGCCGACCGATGTGGTGATGATCGGCAACCCGACGGCCATGGCTTCCAGAAGCGTCAGCGAGATCCCTTCGGTCGAAGAGGATGAGACAAACATGGCCGACTTCGCCAGCAGTTCCGGGATGTCCGATCGTTCGCCAAGAAATGTCACAGTGCCGCCCAGATTCAGCTCGGCTGCCAGCTGTTCGAGCGAATCTCGTTCCTTGCCGTCGCCCACGAGTGTCAGACGGAAATCGGGATGTCGATCAGCGACGATTCGTGTCGCCTTAAGCAATGTCGGGAAATCCTTCTCAGGACTCAGCCGGGCGACGCTGATGGCGTGCGGCTCATCAACCGGCCCCGAATACGCAAACCGATTCACGTCGATGCCGTTCCACAGCGGTTCAATCTTGCGTTGGCTTAATCGATCCTGACCGCGACAGATGCGGGCCGAGTCTTCGGAGACCGCGAGGACGCGATCGGCGAGACGATTGGCCAGCAGGAAATGAAGCCGCTGTTTCCAGTGGTGACCGCATCCTCGGCCATGTTGGGTGTTGATGGCGACCGGAATCCCGGCAGCTCGAGCGGCCGGTGTCGCGTAGAAATGGGCATACGTGTTATGCGAATGAACGACATCAATGCCGTGATCGAGGAACAGGCGTCGCAGACCGGCCCATTTCGCGAACCGCCCTCCGGATTGATCCTTCAACGAGATGACTTTACAGCCCAGAGCTTCGATCTCCGCGGCTGGCTGACCGATCTGGTCCAGAGCGACAAAGATGGTCTCGAACTGGGAGCGGTTCCGCCGTCGGGCGAACTCGACGAGCAGTCGCTCCAGTCCACCAGTGCTCAGGCACATGCTCACGTGACAGATGCGAATCTTCGTTCCGTCCGTCGTGCCGGGGCCCGCGGTTGGCGTGGAATGGGTTGTCGGCATTGTGACGTTCTCAGTCATTCTGGCCAGCTTTCGGGGTACGTATCATAAGTTGCTTAAGCTGCCGCAGCTGATCCCGAACGGTGAAGGCGAGCCGCTTTCGTTCGCAGGAAATCCACTGAAGTTGATTCGACGATTTGCCAAGGTTTTCTTTGTGGCGTTTGTCTCCGACCAGGAAGTCGTAAGCGTCGTAACCTCGCAGGAGGGCTTCGTTCATACAGAGAAAGTGGGACACGAGCCCCGGGCTGGAAACCTGTTCGAACGATGCAAAGCCGGAGACATAGTCAAGCAGGCGATTGCGGTCATTGAGCAGATACAGACAGCCAATGGTCTCTCCGGCCGAACGGATTCGCGTGAGCACGACGGCCCGCTGCTTAAAGCCTTGTTCAATCAACTGTCTTTGGAACTGATCGAAACGCGGGCTGGCAAAGGCGCCCGGTTCTCCGACTGCCTGCCATCGAGCCTGGTGAAGTTCGACGAGTTCGCGGTAAATGTCACGAGCCTGATCCAGCGATTCGGCCCACTCAACTTCCACCGGATCGAGTTGCTTCACACGACGCTTGAGATTGGAACGGGTACTCTTGCCGAGGTGTTCCAGGACCTCGGCTCCGCTTTCGCGGCAGCCCTTAAGATCGAAGTATCGTGATTCCCTCGAGCGGACCGAAGCTTCTGTGATCCCGGACCTCGGCGGCGGGATCAGGTCCCGGCTGTTGGCCTCGTCCACGCCGCTGAGTACGAACTGATCCCAGTCTTTACGCGACGACAGGAGTTGTTGCAGGGCAGCCAGAAACGGCTCGCGACAGGTGTCCTCGGTGAGCACTTCGTTGTACTCGACGCATACACTGTGTCCGTGCGGCTCTCCGGCGGTTCCGAGGTAGAGGCTGCGAATGGGGAACAGGCGAAGGAGTTTGTGACGAACTTCGCTGATCAGACAGACGGCGCGAACCGTTCCGTCTATTGTGCCGATGGCAAAGACCGGACGGACGACGTTGCTGTAGTTGGCCAGCCAGGTCGAGGTCCACAACCAGGAACACGTCAGCGGCACATTCGCGAGTCGGAGTTCAAGGTCTTCCCAGGCGGCTTTGACCTGTGTGTAGTCGTCCATCGAATGGAGCGAGATTATCATCGAAGCGGGGGCGCCGACAGGCAATGTGTCTCGAAGGCTGGAGGATGCGACCGTTGTGGCGGTCGACGAAGTCGTAGTGTCGATCATCAAACGGGTTCCCTCTATTGGTTTAACAGCGATGGTGTGGGTCTCGGCAGGTCGTCGGAAAGCCTCAGCCGTTCGGCGGCGGCCAGACCGGCCAGCAGGACAACCAGTGCGCCAACGAGGATGCCGAACACGTGCATCCACGTTGCCTGGGGATGCAGGCCATCGATCAGCAGCGAGTAAATCAAAATCAGGCACAGCGGCAGCAGTTGAGGGACGACCCCGCGCCGCAGAACCTGTCGCACGGTCAATCCGAGATGTCGCGCTCCCATTGGGAGAAGAATGCCGCCCTCGAAAACAACCAGCGGAACCAGGGTTCCGATCGCCACGCCGTAGACGCCGAGCCACGGCAGTAATGCCAGCGACAGGCACAAATTGGTGACGGCTTCCGCCAGGAAGAGCAGAGCCGGCAGTCGGACGTAGCCGGTTCCTGTCAGAACGTGGCGAATGAGCTGCGTTGGCAGAGCAATTAACTGACCGGCCAGGAGAATCAACAGCAGCCAGCTGCTTTGCAGGTAGCCGTTGCCAATCCAGACCTCAATCAACAGATGGCTGAAGAAATAGACGCCGATAAGAGCCGACCCCGTCAGCACGACGGCGAGTCCAAAGCCGCGGCAAACCAGCGATTGCAGTTCTTCATTCTGACTCGTCGAGTGCAGTTGTCCCGCTCGCGGCATGAAAACGTAGCCGACCTGGATCACAGGGGCTCGAATCATTTCGCAGACTCGAGACGCGATGTAATACGGCACTACAGCCAACGG
The DNA here is from genome assembly GCF_022267515.1 of Rubinisphaera margarita. Lineage (NCBI taxonomy): Bacteria > Pseudomonadati > Planctomycetota > Planctomycetia > Planctomycetales > Planctomycetaceae > Rubinisphaera > Rubinisphaera margarita. The sequence goes on from NZ_JAKFGB010000020.1 coordinate 282,157, forward strand.
TCCCAGCAGGAAACCGATGACAATCGTGTCGGTCATGTAGATCAGATGTTCCGCGATCAGCGACAGGAACGTGAACATGCTGAACGAGAGGCAACGCTGGTAGACCCGTCGGCGAAGATGTCGGAAGCGAAACTGTAGCGTCGGCACGAAACGAAAGGCGCAGATGCAGGTTGCAACGTTCTCGGCGACCGTCACGGCCAGGAAGATCAGAGCGAGCGTCAATAGATTCGGCTGCACATGCAGGAACACGAGAGTCAGGACGAGTCGGAGAATGTTGATCGAGATGACAATCGTTCGCTCGACATCGAACCGCTGGATCCCCATCAGGATCCCACCGAACGAGCTGCCGCCAATCGAGATCGCGGCATTCAGAGCCAGAATCACGATGGTCCAGCGGATCTCTGCAACGGCGTGGCCCGGCCAGTCGTTGATGAAGGGCGCAGCAATCGCCAGCCCGATACCGAGCAGAAATGCGATGCAGCCGGAGATCAGGTAGATCGACGTGATGCAGCTGAACGTCCGATTGAGTTCGATCCACTTCTCTTCCGTGTGATACTTCGAAGTGAACCGCGAGATCGCTTCGCCGAAGCCGAAGTAGAGCAGACCGGCATGACCGGCAATCGAGTTCAACAACAGCCACGTTCCGTACGTACTGTCTCCGACAGTGTGCAGGATATACGGCATCAAGAGGAAGCCGATTCCCAGCGTCACCGCATGCGCGAGCCAGCTGATCAGAACGTTAACTTTGACCGACATCGAATTCTGTCTTCTTCGGTTCTCGACTTAGAAACGGGCGAAAATCTTGGTGGCGGTAAACATCGCGACAAACACCAGCATGCTGCTGGCCAGCCAGCGTTGAGTCAGCGCGTAATCGAGTCTTAACACGGGACGTCTCGGATAGAGATGAATTCCCGTAATGTTCAGATACGCCGCGGCCATGCCGATAATGGTGTACGTCGGCGTGGGATAGCAGCGAGACAGCGACAGGAAACCGGCGGCCCAGGCGGCGATGATGGCGGCGACGAACGGCTGAAAGTATTTCAGATCCGCGTCGTAAACGGTTTCGTCATCCCGCTTGAGTCGGAACATGCCGTACGCTGCAAAGAACAGGCAGCCGACGAACATCGACCCGCCGAACAGTCCCAGTTCGACGAAGGAATGCACGTAGGAGTTGTGAGCAACGTAGTCTGTCAGCCCTTCATACATGCCCTGACCGATGCCAAAGAAAATCTTCGGCGACTGAATCGCCTGAAATCCTTCAGCCCACAGACGAATTCGTTGCTGACCGGTTCCGCCGGACAGATCGAAATTGGCCATGCGACCCAGCATCAACGGAGCCGCTGCGACTCCACAGCAGATCGCCGCAATGGCGAAAGCCCGGCCTCGCTTCATCGTCAGATAAGCCATGATGCCTGCGGCGGCTGCAATCAGGCCGCCGCGCGAGTGGGTATCGTGAATGGCGAGCAGAAGAAGCGGAAAGGCAAGCAACCAGACAAGCCGGGCCCAGCCCCAGTGGCGATCCATCAACTGAGACATGCAGAGAAAGCCGGTCGTGATGATTAGCAGCGACATATCGTTCGGGTCATGGAACATGCCCAGCCCACAGAGCCGAATCAGGAACTGATCCTGTCCGGAAGCCGAGTAGCCGATGCGTTCTTTGATATGCGTCAACGACTCAATTTTGATGAGATCGTGATAGTCGGCGTCCGCGATGCCGATGCTGAGCAGTCCGCAGATCGCCAGCGTCATGAGGAAGGCGCGGAATCGCCGTGTTGAGTCCACCACTGCGACGAGGACCAGGTAATAGACGACCGTCTTGAGCATCATTACGGTTCCCTGGATGGCTCCACCCAGATAACCGTTCGCGAGATGCGAAATCGGCACCGAGACCAGGACACCGAGAACGCACAGCGTGATCGGCTGGGCCAGCAGGCAACGGACTTTAATGTGATGCTGGATCTGCTTGTAGCTCAGCAGGCCAGCCGTCAGAATGAGGAACTCGTAAACCTGAAAGCCTTCCAGTTCGGGCAGCACTTCCCACGGGCGCACGAAGATTGTTGCGTTCGCGAGTACGAACAGAACAAACCCGATCTGGGATGGCGTGACGTTCATGAAGTCGGTCGATCTGGAGGATTTCCGGGACTTTCGGGCAGCGTGGGAAGTGGCCCTGCACAGTGCAGACCCTCGCCGCTGTCCCGAAAACGAGACGTTCCCTTTTGGAAACATAGGTCACTAAACTCCACTCGGTGGCCATCTTTCCCGATGCCTCCCTGAAATTCATCGCGGAGGGATACGAGCAACTTGCCGTTGTTGCCGAACGGAACGATTGAGCCGGTTACGCGGTTCGTACACAAACACGGAAAGGAATCAGGGATGCTGGGATTGGTTCTGACGGCCAATGGTCTGACGGTGCAGAGGGATTTACCTGAACCTCAGCCGCTGCCGCACGAAGTCGTCCTGGACGTCAAACTGGCTGGCGTCTGCGAGACCGATCTGCAGCTGGTTCAGGGCTACATGGGATTTGAAGGAATTCCGGGTCATGAATTCGTCGGCGTGCCGACTTCGGGACGCTATCAGGGCCAACGCGTGGCTCCGGATATCAATTGCTGCCCCACGGTCCGGTGTGATCGCTGTCCCGAGAATCGGCACCATTGTGCGGATCGAACCGTAATTGGAATCCTCGGCCGAAGCGGAGGCTTCGCAGAACGAATCGCCGTTCCGGAAGAGAATCTCTACGAGATCCCCGACAGCATTCCCGACGAGCAGGCGGTCTTCATCGAACCGCTGGCGGCCGCGTTCGAAATTCTGGAACAGATCGAGATCGCCCCGCGGACACCGGTCACCGTCCTTGGCGACGGCCGGCTCGGTTACCTGTGCTCTCAGGTGCTGGACGCGGCGGGTGGAAATGTGACCGTAATTGGGAAGCATGCGAACAAGCTGGAGCGATTCCGCGCCCGTGGGTTGACCACGATTGTCCTCGACGAACTCACCCCAGAGCGGAATGCCGAAGTTGTAGTTGACTGCACCGGATCGGAATCGGGACTGGAGCTGGCCTTGAAGCTGGTTCGTCCACGCGGAACAATTGTGATGAAGACGACAATCGCGGGCCGATACGATCTGGACATGGCTCAAATTGTCATCGACGAATTGCGGCTGGTTGGTTCGCGGTGCGGCCCCTTTCCTCGGGCCATTGAAGCGCTGGCCAATCAGGAGATCGAAGTGGAGTCGCTGATCACGTCACGATTCCCGCTGCAGCAGGCCGATCAGGCTCTTCAGACTGCAGCCGAGAAAGGTCAGCACAAAGTTCTGATCATCATGGACCCGAATATCGAAAGCAGGAACACGCGATGAAGTACGCTCACCTTCTCGAAGAATACGCCGCTGGCCCGGATCAACTCGCCGAGATGATTTCGGAGATGACCTCGGAACAGATCGACGCCCGCCCCGTTCCCGGTAAGTGGTCCACACGCGAGGTCGTCTGTCACCTGGCCGACTTCGAGCCGATCTACGCCGATCGCATCAAGCGGGTCCTCGTCGAAGACAAACCGCTGCTCATGGGCGGCGATCCCGATACCTTCGCGGAAGGACTCGGCTACGACGTGCGAAATCTGGATAACGAACTCACGCTGATGCGAGCCGTCCGGCAGCAGATCCGTGAGATTCTCAGCAATGTCCCCGAAGAAGCGTTCCAGCGGGTCGGTCAGCACTCCCGCGACGGAGAAATCAGCATCGAAGTGCTGCTGAAACGAATCACCGGTCACATCCCGCATCACGTGGCATTGATTGAAGAGAAGAAGCGCGCCCTTGGCATCTACCCGCCGCAGCCGTGATCCAGCGTTGCAATCGACTTGAAGAGCAAGCAACCCAAGCCGGGAGGACACAGAGATTCATCTCCGTGTTGCAAATCAACAAGCGGCTTGTCTTTCGCGTCGCTCCCACCGCGAGCGGTTTGCGCCATCCCGAAAGAATCTTTCGGGACCGCCCTGGCGGTGACGCACGAGCACTCCGGCAAGATTATCAACGACTGAGGAATGTCTGCGACACCCTGAGCTCTGCTAGGGCTCCAGCACAATCGAGTCGCCTTCAAGCTGCTCGGGCTGAAGTTTGTCGCGAAGGTCTTCATGATCCAGAGCCACCAGCGGGCTGATCTCAATGCTTGCGTTCTCGTCGACCTTGTAGCCGGCGTCCCGCAACCAGCGATGGGCGCGGGCGTTGAGGGCGGCTTTTGACGTGGCGGGAGAGTCGTCTCCTTCGGCGTTCTTCACCGGGTTGAACTCTTCCTGACGGGACGTCTCGATGACGAGGGGATTCTGTGCGAGTGGAATCGAGTCGAAGATGAACCGCTCGAACTTGTAAGCGTTCGGCGAGTCGGCTTCTTTTTCTGAGCCGTCCGGGAGTACGTGCCCCACTTTCTTATGGGCAATATGCACTGGCAGCCGGGTTTCGCCAGTGGCGAGCCGTTCGAGCAAGTCGCGATTCATCACGTGAATCGCGATGTTGCCGGCCCAGTACTTGAGTCCACCCGAGTCATCGGTATCGCGGGACATGTCTTCCGGCAGGTCGCTGTATTCGATAATCATCTGCGTGCCGTTCACTTCCGCCAGCACGCCGACCTTCTCCCCCGCGTCCCGCTTGGCGACGACCTTGGTGGAAATCTCGGCTTCGCGTTGCTTGTGGAATCCGAGCATGGCCGGATCGCAGATGTTGACGCAGGGATTGTCGACCTGATGGTAGTACAGATACTCGATTCCCCGCCGCTGCATTTCTTCGAACAGATTCGCCCGATGCAATGCGTTCAGCAGGCCGCCGTGGCCATCCGGGCTCATGGCGATGGAATGCTTCTCACTGAGGAGGATCTTGCCTTCCTGGTCGTCAACGGCTGGCATCGTTCCCTGCTTGAAGAGAAAGACGTCTTCTTCCGGATAGCCGAACCAGTCGTTCTCCTTGAGGAAGTCGATTGTCTCCTGATGCGTCGCGTCGCTCGTCATGATGAAGTACGGAATGCGAACACCATGCTTCTTTGAGAGGGCGACGAGTTGCTCAAAGAAAATCCGGAACAGCGTGCGATCGGTGACCGGTCCGACCGGGAACATTCCTTTCGGATGCGGAAATCCAAGTCGGCTTCCCTGTCCGCCGGCGACGAGAATGGCTCCGACCTTGCCGGCATCAAGGATCTCATGACCGGTCTTGCGGGCTTCGACCCAGGCCTGTTCTTCACCCTGTTCAGGCAACCGAATCGCCTGCGTGAGCGGGCTGATGGCGGACGGATCGATCGACTTGCCGGAATCCTTATCGAAAGCCTGTGCGATCAGTTTCTTGAACTCGTCGAAATCGATGCTTGAGCACTGCTCCTGCAGATGCTGCCGCTCGGAGTCGGAAAGCTCTTCCCAGTGCCGCAACAGATGATCCTGTTCATGTTTTTTCAGCTGGTCAACGACTTGTGAATCACAGGAAACGGGCATCGGTTCTTCTTTCGTTGGGACAATCTCGATGTTGCAGGTTCAGCAGACTGACCGCCGGGAAGGTCTCAGCCAGATAGATCGGGCTGTCGCAGAGCGGTCGTCCGTGCAGGTATGTGCGAAGCAGCCGAAGACGCGAAGCAGTCTCGCGGCATCAATTCGGAACGAGTCCTTATAAGGTAGTCGGCCCAGTTTGCTACGCAAGACCATTTGCCCGCAGCCAGAGCACGAAGCTGTAGACGACAACCGCTCCCACCACAGCCGTACCGAACAGAAGCAGCAGGCGTGCGAGGCGAAGATTCTTCGAGGCGACGATCTGGGCTATTACGCAGACGACAGCGACCGAGGCGAACTTGAAACCGACGAACCCCTTGCGGCCCCAGCGATCAAGGAAGTATTTCGCGATCGGATTCGATTCGCGGAAGCCATCGCCCGACAGCAGAATCCATGTCATGAAGATATCGAGCGCGCTGACGAGGATGAAAATCGTCGTCTCCGACTCCAGCGGCAACTGGTGTCGAAAGAGTTTGTGAAAGAGAGATTGATCCGAATCTCCAGATTTTTTCACACGAAAATCCTGTCCGCAGACTCTGTGTTCAGATTGACCAGTCGGGTCTCAAAGCGTTTCATCAATGTAGAGCAACGAGCCGCAGCTGCTGCAGAACAGGACGATTCCCGTCTTGATCTGAATCCGCTGCTGAGCCGTGAGATTCACATAGCAGTTTCCGCAGGCTCCGTTGGACACGGCCGACATCGCTTTTGCGCCGCGACTGGCGACCAAACGGCGATATTGCTGCTTCGGTTCGCTGGGCAGCAGACTCTCCAGGCTGGCGAGATGCCTCTCAAGATCCTTGATGGAATCCTGAAGGTCGCGGGATTTCGATTCGAACTGAGACCGGAAGGAATCGAGTTCTTCTTTGGCTTTGACGACCGCCTGCTCGTAATCGGCCTGTTTGGCTGTTTCGGTATCAACCCGGTCAATGATCTCGAGAATCTCGTCTTCCAGGACGGACATGGCCATTTCGTCGGCGCGAATCTGCTCTTTGAAGATATCGAACTCTCGATTGGACGAAGCCGAGTTCAATTTGACCTTCAGATCGACGATCTTCTTCTCCAGGGCATTCAGATCGAGCGACTTCGAATCGGCGAACATTTTCTGCCGCTTCAGTTCAGCATGATAGTCGACCAGGTCCTGCTCCCGCTTGCGGACGATCGATTCGCGAGCTTTGATCTGAATCGGGCCTCGTTCGAGCTGTTGCCGTGCGTCCTCCAGTTGCTGGTGCGTCAGGTGCAGTTGTCTCAATGAATTGGTGGCAGGCATGCCGCGTTAACTCCGTTCCTCTGGCTGACGGACAGATAGACAGGAATGCATGAGAATGCGTGCTGGAAGCAGACTGTGACAGCCAAAACAGCCTTTCCCGCATTGTATCGCCGGAGAGGAACCAGGGCCAACGCCAGGGGGCGGGTCTCCCAAAACCTGCCGGGATCGCTCGACCAGAAGTTCCGTTTAACCGGTCCCGGACAGTTTTCTGACGGACCAACCCCAGGTTTGAAGGCGTGTCCGCTCGACTTCACCTTGTCCCGGAGGAATGGAACTGACAGAATACCGTGATCGTTCAACACCCGAAAACAGTGGGAACTTGCAAGAAGAGATGGTTTTCGAAATGGATCTCGAAACAAATATTTCAGGGCCGATCGCCGTAATCGGAGATGTACACGGTCAGGTCGACAAGCTCGGAATCATTCTGGATCGCATTCAGGATGCTCCCCGTTTCGATGAACGCTGGATCGTGTTCGTGGGCGACTTCGTCGACCGTGGTCCCGAAACCCGCGAAACAATCGACATGATTCTCGAGTTCGTTGATTATCACCCGCGGACCACAGCTGTGGCGGGGAATCACGATTTCGCGATGTGCGCGTCCCTGGGTCTGATCCCCGCTCCGGAATACTCCAACTGGGCGGGACGCTGGATCGACCATTACGATTCCGAAGCGACATTCGCCTCTTACGACGTACCCTTCGGCGACCTGAAGGCCCTGAAGGAAGCGTTGCCGGAGGCCCATCGCGATTTTCTGGCCAATCTTCCCTGGGTGGTAGAGCATCCCGACTATCTGGTCGTGCATGCCGGCCTCGATCCGCTGACGCCGACCGAGATGCAGCTGCGGATTCTGCGGCAGAAAGACTTCTCACTCAACCGGCCCCAGTGGCTGTGCGAAAAGAACTACGCCGAAGACCCCGTCCCCGACGACTGCCGCCAGACGGTCGTCTCCGGCCATGTCTGGTTTCGCGACGTCATCTTTGGCGACCGCCGCATTCTCTGCGACACCACGGGGGGCCGCGAAGGAGCATTGAGCGCCGTTCTGCTCCCTGAACGGCAAGTGCTGACATCGAGCCGGCAGCGACGGGCTGTTTCCGCTCCTCCGCCTCAGCCGGTCGGCTACAGCCGCGAGCCGGACCAGGCCCGCAGCTGGTGGAAGTTCTGGTAAACCGCGAGCCGTCTACTGCTGCTTCACCGGCAAGCCGTCATCCAGCACGTCGTTATTGGCGGCGAATCCATTGCCGTCGACATCGACGAAAATAGGGTTGCTGATCGCGGTGGGCTGCTGCGAGCCCCACCCGGTGCCGAGCACGGAACCGAGTTGGGAATTCTCCCCGGCGGCAACCACGACCAGATGCGTGTCTGCTGGGAATTCGTGGTTGAGTGTCTGGCGGAACTTCACAGCTCCGTCTCCGAACATGTCGGCATTCTTCTCCCGCGTCAGGTCGAGTTCGGGAACGTGCTTGCCGTTAGCGAGGACGAACACACGGTCGATGTCGAACCAGTTCGGACATTGAACGGAAATCGCCAGTGCGACTTTACCGTCTGGGCACGCGAACTCTCCACCAGGCAGAACCGGGTTGCCTTTCGATTGACCGGCTGGGCGGGCTTCAACCGTGAGGAATGGACCGTTCGACATGATCACGCAGCCCCTGGTCACCTGTTCGACGATTTCGTCAGTCTTGATTTCGGACGGAACATCGGTCGAGCACTTCACCCAGTTTCGCAATCCGCCCGAACCATGAAAGTTGTAGTGGGCATCGGTATTGACCACGCCGGTGAAACGGTATCCCTGGTTGAGAAGCTGGAGCCAGTTGAAGACGCGGTTACTGTTGGGGATTGCTGTCGAGCCGTCGAGATCAGCCGGAATCTTCAGCACCGCGGATGGCGGGTGGATCTCGATGCAGTCGATGTAAGGGAACGACTGTGCGTGCCCCTCGTCTTTTACGCCGTCCCCGTTCTTGTCGTAGAACAGCCAGCCGAGATCGGGATGATTCTGCTGTACCACTTTCTCACTTCGATCGTCCCAGAGTGCGACGCGTTGCAGCTGGGTTTCCGGGCTGTCGTCCGTCACGGGGGCTCCGCCATCCTGCTGGCCCGGATGATGCTTCAGCGGAAACACATTCTGATGATTGAGTGGCAGCGGTTTGCCTGTCAGTTCCATTCCCGTGCAGGTCGCCAGCAGATCTTCAATCTTCAATGTCTTGAGATGCGGCGCGTAAGTATCGATGCGGTTGTGTTCGGTGCAGGGGGCATATTCGAGATGTTCGCACAGCAGGTTGAGGACGCGACCCATCTGATGAGAAGTGTTATCCCCCGAGGGACTGCTGTGGCTGTGAAACTCGGTACTGACCCAGCCGGTTGTGTCGACAGTCCTCTCGAGTTGAGCGGTCAGACGAGTTGTTCCGTCCGCTTTCACTGCGACATCCATGAAGGCGGCGTCGAACTCCGGCCCGTGACTGATGATCGCTTCATAGTCTCCGGCGGGAAGCAGGATGTTTTCCTTGCCACGAGGCAAATAGAGCAAGTTCTTGACCTGCCGGATTGCGGACTCCGGACCAAGATCGAGCGGCGTTGATTCGCCCCGACGTCGCAACTCGACCTTGCAGGGAAGAGGTGTGCCGTCTGCTCCGTCGACATCGATCTCAAGCGTGCCGACTTCAAGCGGAACCTCCAGGTCGATCAGAGCGCTTTCCTCACTGACTTCGAACGGATATGACGCTCCGACAGGCACACCACAGAAGGAGACTGCGAGCGCGTAGTCTCCCTGCAGCAGCTTCTGATCGATCCGTCCGCTGCCATCGGCCCAGAGCGTGCCGTAGTAGTCGCCGTCCCGCGTCAACTCCACACGAGCATTCGGAATTCGACGCCCCCCACCGGTGATGGTGATCGTCGACGCGACCGGAGTATCGTCGTGAGTCGACGCATGAAGGTTTCTCAATGTGCATGTATTGCCCGCGACGAGCAGATTGACTTCGAGGGAATACTGCTCACCGGGCTTCAGCGTGACATCCGGCTGGCGACTCCCGCGACCGTAACGCAACACAGACGTTCGGGAATCACTGCGAGAGGTCACGGTGCGACCGGGAATCGAAACACCGTATGCCTGGCCCCAGTAGCGATCATCCGTATAAAACAGATCAGACTTCCCATTGGCCGCCTTGATGGAATCCTCTTTGCCGGCATCGTAGCGGAGATCATCGCTTAGCAGGACGTCGACCTCCGACTTGCCGGAATTGCGAAACGTCTGCCGTACGATCAGATGGGGACTGTCCGCTTCGAGCCGATACGTCACCAGCATCTCCGCACGATCTTCTGCGCCCGGCGCAATCATGGTCAACTCGATGGCCTGCTCATCCGAGAAGGTATTGCGGTCGTCAAACTCCAGTGATTCATGAGCTGCGTTCCGAAGCCGCACGGAGCGGAACGGATATACGCGGCTGCCTGGGTAGTACGCGGTGAGCTGATCGGCGGGATGAAGACGCGTGGTGTAGTCGATTAAACAGCCGCCGACAGCATGCGTTGTCATGTTGGCATTGCGAGTCGCGAGCGGTTGTGCGACGACGGCGACGACATGATCGTTGCGAAGAACGAAGTCGCCATGGATGGCATCGACTTCCTTGCCGTCCGGGACGACATCACCCCAGTTGTCCCCGCCGATGCGGAAGACTTCAACCGGTCCGGCCTCGATTAACTCTGTTGAAATCAGTCCGATTGCGAGGAACGCGATCGATCGAAGGAAATCCGCACGCATAGCGCTTCTCCTCGAACTCGGGGAACGCTAGGTGACCCCGGGTCGCAGTGGTTCGGTGACAACCGCCGGATGGTGAGCTTTCCCGGCAGCATGAAACTCAGGCAGGTCCGCAGGGACGCAAACACATGTCCCAGCGCTGATCTGAGGCTACTCGAACGGAACCGAATCTGCAATTGAACGCGACGTGCCAGAGTGGGCTTATGGCTCAAAAAGAAGGAGTCGTTTCAGGACTTCTTTTTGGTTTTCTTTTTGGTCGCGGTGCTGCTCTTGGGAGGTGCCGAAGCTTTAGAAGCGGACTTCGACGGAGCTTTGTCGCCGCCACTGCTCTTGGTGGCTTTCTTCTTCGTCGTCTTCTTGGTGGTCTTGCCGGACGAAGCTTTTTCCGCGGTTTTGCTCTTCGATTTGGCGGACGAGGATACCGCCTTCGCGGGGGCGGGTTTCACTTTGCCGTCCAGCAAATCTTTCAGACGGGCAATGGATCCCTTGAGGACATCCAGCGGATCTTCCTGAGTTGGAGCCGGCAGGCTGTTAAAGATCGGCGTGTACTCAGGGTCGTTAGCCAGTTCGTGAATCAGATGGAAGAACTGCGGCACATCGGCCTTGCGGACAGCGGCTTTGAGTTGATCGGAACCGTTGGAAACGTCGGCGTCTTCAGGCAACAGGCCCAGCCAGATGCTGCACTTGAGCAACGAAGTGTCGACCGGGACGGTATGTGTCCCCAGCGTCGTCATCATCGTGTGAGACATGACGAATGGTGTCAGCGAGCTGATCTGCTTCAGGTACTTCTCGGCTGCATCCAGGTTCTTCTTTTTGAAGTCTTCGAGGTCGTAGCTGTAGCGGCCTTCGAAGACCTGTTGCAGCGACTCCCGGACGCGCATAGCCCGCCACTCCGGCTCGGATTCTTCAACGAAGACATGCTGAACTTCAGTGATGGAGCTGACGCGGATTTCGTTGTAGTCGAAGAACGCTTCGTGCAATCGGACGATCGTTGCCTCGGCACGCTCGTGCGTCGCGTCTTCAAGGCAGATGGCGAACAGCAGGGAGTCGAGAACGTTATGGTCCGATTTTGGAACGCGCGACCCGTACTTCTTCTTCAGCTGCGTGACGATCTGTTGACAGACTTTCGTGCGGTCAGCGGCTTTGATCCGGTTTGTTGACATTATTGCAGGTCCACCTCAGTCGGTATGTGTATGATCGCTTCTGCCTGTTGAGCCAGCTCCCGGCTCTCAGGCGTCTTCGCGGGACTCGGAGTCGTCTTCGGTCTCGTCGTCTGCTGTCGACGAATCAGAGTCGTCCGGTTGGTCCGCAGAAAGTTCGTCGTCGGTCGCGACTTCGTCTTCGGCAGGAATTTCGCCCCGTTCGATCGCGAGATCTCGAAGGATCTTCGCCGTTTCGATGCTCTTTTTGACGCTGTTGTCGAGCACGAACGTGAGGACGGGGGTGTAGCGGGTGTCAATGCGGTCGGCGACGAGCTTCTGCAGGAAGCCACGAGCGGAGTTGAGGCCGTGGAGGCTCAACTGCTGCGACTTCTCATCGCCCATGACGCTGACATAGACCTTGGCCGAACGCATGTCCGTGGCGACATCGACGTCGAGGACGGTTACGTTCTTGATGCGGGGATCGTTCAGTTCGAACAGGATCGCCGTGCTGATCACTTCCCGCACGGCTCGGGAAGCTTTAGCTGTTCGACGTGTCGACATTCAGTGCGGATTCCTTCTTGGGAGCGAAAACAGAGAACTCGGTGATTAAGCCAGTCAGCATTAATCATCCAGTGTCCGCTGCAGCTTATCGATGCGATATGCTTCGAGCAGGTCGCCTTCCTTGATGTCGTTAAACCCGTCGAGCCGGATCCCGCATTCCATGCCTTCACGAACCGTCTTCACATCTTCCTTCTCGCGTCGCAGCGAAGCGATCGAATAGTTGTTAATGATGGTCTGGTCCCGAATCACGTGCACGCGATCATTGCGGTCGATCGTGCCGTTCAGCACGCGACAACCGGCAATCGTTCCCGTGCGGCTGATGCTGAAGGTCTGGAGGACGATCGCGCGGCCTGTGGAGACCTCAACGGTTTCCGGTGACAGCAACCCTTCGAGAGCCCGCTTAATATCCTGCGTGATCTCGTAGATAATGTTGTACCGGCGAATATCGACACCCTCGTTCTGGGCGAGGTGAGCGGCCCGGTCTTCGGCGATGACGTGGAAGGCGATGATGATCGCTCCCGACGCCGCGGCCAGCGACACGTCGCTCTCGTTCACGCCACCGACGTTCGAATGCAGAATCTCGGTGCGGACTTCCGGATGTTCAAACTTCTCGATTTCGCCACGCAGGGCTTCGATTGAGCCTGGTGTATCGGCCTTGAGAATAACGGGCAGCTTCTTCTCGCCGCCGCTTCCCAGGATCTGTTCCAGCGTTTTCGGACCACCACGGCTCGCGAGAGACTCGGTTCGCCCCTGATGAATGCGTTGCTCGGCAATCGTTCGCGCCTCTTCGATGTCGGGCATCACAAAGAAGTGATCTCCGGCAGCGGGGACGGTATCGAGACCGGCAATTCGCACAGGCTGGGACGGACCGGCTTCGGTCAGTTCCTGGTCGTAGTCGTTGAACATCGCCCGCACACGTCCGTAAGCCGTGCCGCAGACAATCACGTCTCCGACGCGCAAGGTTCCCTGCTGGACGATCGCCCAGGCAATGGGACCACGTCCTTCGTCGCGGAAGGCTTCGAGGCAGGCCCCGTAGGCATCGGCACTCGGAGCGGCTTTGTACTCGTGAAGTTCCGCGGTCAGGAGAATTGTTTCCAGCAGATCGTCGATTCCGATGTTCTTCAGACCAGAAGTTCGAACGACTTCGACGTCGCCACCCCATTCGGAAACGAGCACGTCGTGCGAAGCGAGTTCCTGAAGAACTTTCTGTTCGTTCACATCGGGCAGGTCGACCTTGTTCATAGCCACGATCATCGGCACACCAGCCGCTTTGGCGTGACTGATACATTCGACCGTCTGTGGCATGACGCCGTCGTTGGCGGCGACCACGAGCACGATGATGTCGGTGACGTTCGCACCGCGAGATCGCATCTCCCCGAACGCGGCATGACCCGGCGTATCGACGAAGGTGATCTTCTGGTCGTTCTTTTCAACCTGGTAGGCCGCGATATGCTGCGTGATTCCCCCGGCTTCGCCGGCAACCACGTTGGACGTGCGAAGCGTATCGACCAGGGTGGTCTTTCCGTGGTCGACGTGACCGAGAATCGTCACGATCGGCGGACGGGAAATCAGGTCGTTGGCCTCGAATTCCTGTTCCCGTCGCAGAGCGAGCAGGTCTTCGACACTTTCCTCGCGTTTGATGGTCAGGTCGACACCCAGTTCGATGGCCAGATCGGTCGCCGTGTCTTCGTCGAGCGAATCGTTGATCTGGGCCATGATGCCCTGCTTGAACAGAATCGTCAGCAGGTCCTTCGCGGGACGCCCCATGGCTTCCGAAAGGCTTCGCACCGTAATCGGCTGTTCGATCATCGCGGACGATTTGTACTCGACATTGCGATTCCGACGCTGGCGGATGCCACGACGTCCTGACAGCGAATCATCACGATCGTCTTCGGATGTTTTGCGTCGACCACGCTGGCCGCGGCGGATTTCGCGATCGGCAACGCCGCCGAACCGGCCGCGTGTCTTGGGACGATCGTCCGACTCCGTCGCGCCTGGAGCTTTGCCGCCCTTACCTCGTGTTTTATCTTCGCCGTGCTTGCGGATGTGTGCGGCAAGCGGGCTCTGGCCATCCAGAATTTCCGCCGTGAGCTTCACGTCCGGTTTCTGAGCCGGCGCTTCATCCTTTTTGCGGACCGGACCTTCGGTCTTGAATTTCGGGGGAGTCGCCAGACTCGGCATCGCCGGACGGGGTTTCGGCTTCGGCTTACGCGGTCCTGATTCCTGGATACTGGCCCGTGGCTTCATATCCCGGATCTTCGAGCCGAGATTGCCCGTGGGGGACATGTATTCCGGCTGCGTCGGAGAGGACTCATCCGAGTCATCGTCTTCGACGCTCTCCTCGACAGAAGCATCGGCGACGGCTTCTGTTTCGGGCTCAGCTTCGCGAGCTGCTGGCGCCTCAGTCTCGGCGACAACTTCCGGAACCTGTTTTTCTTCAGGAGCAGTCTTCGGCTCTTCCGCTTCGGCGGCGACTTCGGGAGCCTGAACTTCCTGCTCTTCCTGCGGTTCCTCGGCAACTTCCTCTGCGGGAGGCTGCTCTGCAGCGGGAGGAGCCTGCTTCGGCTCTTCCTGACGCGGACTCGGCGTCGGACGCGGGGTCATGGTACGAATCGATCGCACCTTGCCGACGGTCTTTTCGGGAGCGAATTCGGGAGACGGAGTCTGGGCGGACGATGAGGACGCTGTCGCCACCTTGTTGCCTTTCAGCGAATCAAGGTAGTTCAGCAAATGGTCCCGCTCTTCTGGAGAAATGCTGGCCAGAGCCGAGCTTTTCACGGGAATTCCTGCATCGTTGCAATGCTTGATCAGCTCTTTACTATCGTAATCGAGCTCTTTCGCCAAAGCGAAAATCCGTATCTTCAAAACGCAACCCCTCTGATAAACCCTCTGTGAACCGGATCAGATCGATCACACGCAGTGAATGACCTGTCCTGTCCTTACGTCTTGTCCAGTTCTTCAGGAAAAATGACAATCTGAGACGTGCCATTTCCTGATCACGCCTCTTGTTCCGGTTTTTGTTCGTCTTCCTCGACGCCACCTTCGGCTCCGGGTTGAGTCACATCCTGAACTTCTGCCTCTTCTCCAAGAACGGCTTCTTCTTCGACAGAAGCCTGCGGATCGATCCGCGTTTCAGCCGATTCCGGAGCAACTTCAGTTTCTTCGGTTGTACCGACTTCCGCTGTTTCCTCACCGGGTTCTTCTGTGGAAGCCTCCTCTGCGGTGGCTTCCGCGACCGGTGCTTCCTCCGTCGGAGCTTCACTGGTCTCTACAGCTGTGGAGACGCTCGGAGCCGACTGTTCGGAGGATGTGCCTCCACTGCTTGGAACCGCCAGTTTTTCCTGAGCTCGAGCAGTTCGAGCCGCGGCTTTGGCGATCTTTTCTTCTTCCTCGAGTCGCAGACTTTCGACGTCTGCGTACGCAATGATTTCATCGCACTGCTCAGCAGACAACCCGCTTAGTTCGATCAGATGCTCCGGCTCGATGACCGACAGGTCGTCAAAGCTGAAGAAGCCCTGGGAAACCAGCGACTCGGCCAGATCTTCGGAAAGGTCCGGAACCTGCGAAAAAGCGGCCACGGAGCGCTCAAGCTGCTCGTCCAGTTCATCGCGAGTCATCACTTCGATGTCCCAGCCGACCAGTTTCGACGCCAGTCGAACGTTCTGACCTTTCTTGCCAATTGCGAGCGACAGCTGATCGTCCCGGACCAGGACGATGACGCGTCCCAGCATCGGGCAGAGAATTACGTCCTCGACTTCGGCCGGCTGCAGTGCGTTAGGAATCAACACCTGCAGGGAATCGTTCCAGCGAACGATATCGATCCGCTCGCCGCTGAGTTCGTCGACGATGTTCCGAATACGGGCTCCGCGGACACCCACACAGGCTCCGACGGCATCAATGCTGTTGTCGTAGCAGGAAACGGCGACTTTGGTCCGGTAACCGGCTTCACGAGCCAGCGAGCGAACTTCAATCACGTTCTCAGCGACTTCAGGAATTTCGATCTCAAAGAGCCGTCGAACGAAGTCTGGATGCACGCGGGACAGCACGATCTTGATACGGCTGCCTGCCTTTTTGATATCCAGAATAACGGCTCGGATCCGCTCATTCACACGGTGGCTTTCGCCGGGAATCTGTTCGCTGCGAGGCAGAATCGCCTCGGCCTTGCCAATATTGACCGTCGCCACGCCGTATTCAAGCCGGGTGATCGTGCCGGTCATGAGTTGACTTTTCTGCTCGATGAATTCGTCGTAGAGAGAATCGCGTTCGGCTTCACGAATCTTCTGAATCATCACCTGCTTGGCCGTCTGAGCGGCAATGCGGCCCAGAATATCCGGATCCAGGTCTTCCCCATTGTGCGTAACGGTCGGCTCGCCAGAGGTTCGATCGATGAGGACGGAAAGCTCGTCTTCTTCACCGTAGTACTTTCGCAACGCCGTCAGGATCGCCTGTTCGATGCCCTCGAACACAATTTCCTTATCGATGCTTTTGTCCCGGTGGATGGCATCGACAATTCTGAGGACTTCACTGGCGTTCATATTTCTCCTTCCGAACGAAAGCGCGATGGTCTCATCGCGTCATTCTAGAGGTCGCTGACAGAATTCCGTCCGGGTGACATTCCCCGCCCGCGACAACTCGGCAATTTATTCCGCTGTAAAAATAAAAAAGCGGGTTCCAAAAAACCCACTTCTATCGAACCGTTCTGTGCCATCGGCAGTTCCAGGGAACTCCATGCGATGACTGAGATGGGGAAAATCCCACATTTCGGCGCTCACATAAGAGTTGCCTTTCTGCTGATTTGCTTCACGCGGAGGACAGCAAACCGGAGAATTGCCGCAAGAATGACGGTTACGATCATTTTTGACCTCGATCGTTGGTCATCTCACGCAACTCCACATTGCCCGCTCCTGACACGCTGACAAACAGTCCAACGAATTCCGGAGAATTCGAGTGGATATTGACTTCAATCGCAGTTTCTCGCCTCTTTAACGTCTGGCAGGACCGCCGCGATTCATCAATCAATGCAAAAAATGGAAGCGCAATCTTTGCAAGATTGCACCCCGGTGCTTCTATAAAATTATCCGCCAACTACTGAACTGTCAATCGTCTCTGCGGCCCGCAGGGGGAGGAAACGTTGAATTTCGGCGTCACTCCAGTAGATCTTCGCCGGCTGGAACAACTGACCGCCTTCAGCTGACCGCTACTGCGAGATCAACCGAAAAATCGCCGACGTTGACCGTCTTCCCGTTCTGAACGCTGTCCTGACGGGAGATGGAGTCAGCCAGCGTTTCGGTGGAGATGTAGTCCTGCCACGCCTCGATCATCTGCTGGATCTGGTCTTCTCCTGCCGCGTAGCGAATCTGGATGCGGTCTTCGATTTCGAGATTGGCGTCCTTGCGGGCCTGCTGGATATGTCGGACGAAGTCGCGAGCCATTCCTTCGGCAATGAGTTCCTCACTCAGAACGGTCGAAATCGCCACCTGGACACCCTGCTCGTCAGCCGTTCCCCATTCGCTCGACTGCTCGGTGCTCACGAGGACATCTTCCGGCTCCAGCGTGATCGATTCGCCCCCGATTTCGACCGTCACCGCCTGACCCGACCGCAGCGGTGCGAGCAGCTGTCCGTCGAGGTTCGGAAGGTCCTGTCGGATCTTGCCGAGTAACTTGCCATATTTCGGGCCGACGGTCTTCAGATTTGGCTTATAGGCGTACTGAACGATGCCATCGAGATTCTCGACCGCGGTGATCTTCTTAACGTTGAGCTCGTCCTGAATCACGCCCGCGAACTGTTCGATCGCCGCCTTCTGAGCCGCATCGCTGCATGTGACACGAATCTCGGCGAGCGGCTGGCGAACGCGCATGTTGGTCATCTCGCGAACCTGGTGCCCCAGTTTGACGACCCGCTGAGCGGTCGCGGTGCGGGCATTCAGCTCTTCATCGAGCAGTTCCGCCTTCACCTGGGGATAATCGCAGAGATGGACCGATTCGGGCCAGCTGGAGTCCGCGGAACTGTCGGCGTTTCCAGCCACGAGATCCCGGCCGAACACCAGATTCTGGTAAATCCGCTCCGCCAGGAAGGGGATCACAGGCGCGAGCAGCTGGCAGAGCGTCACAATCACTTCGTGCAGCGTCTGGTAGGCGGCTCGTTTGTCGCTGTCGTTGACATCCTTGCTCCGCCAGAACCGGCGGCGATTGCGGCGGATGTACCAGTTCGACAGATCGTCGATGAACTGTCCGGCGGTCGTCACGAAGCGGGACGTGTCGTACGCCTGAAAGCTCTCGTGAGCGACTTGAATCAACGTCTGCAGCCGGGACAGAATCCAGCGGTCGATCTCCTGCCGGTCCGCATACGGAATCTGTTCATCGTTCGGGTTGAACTCATCGAGGCGGGCGTAGTTCACGAAGAACGCGTACGAGTTCCACAGCGGAATCAGGAACTGGCGGCGAATTTCATCGGCCGGCTTGCTGGTCACCTTGCAGGTCGGCGAGCCTTCCAGGGTTTCGGTGATCGTCCCTTCGGGCGTTTCCAGAGCCACTGGCTGATCTCTGTCCCGCAGGCCGAAACGCAGATCGACCGCCGGGTTCTGATTCAGGTACATCCAGCGAAGCGTATCGACGCCGAGCTGTTCGGCCGCTTCTTCAAACCAGATCGCCGTGCCATCCGACTTGTGCATCGGCCGGCCGAGTTCATCCATGACCAGGCGGTGTCCGAGCAGCGTTTTGAAGGGGCGCTTCATCGCCGGATCATCGGTCTCGTCGTACCGCATCATCGTGGAGAGCGACAGCAGCGAGTAGAACCAGTTACGGAACTGGCCGGGGAAACATTCGGTGACGAAGTCGGCCGGGTACCACTTCTCCCACATGTCGCGATGCGTGTTGTAACCCATCGTGGAGAAGGGGGTGATCCCCGCGTCGAGCCACGGGTTGCCGACGTCTTCAATGCGAGACAGAACCGCCCCGGTTTTCTCGCTCTTGATTTTGACCGCGTCGATCCACGGACGGTGAGGCGTATTCCCTTCGAGAACGTCCCAGCCTTCGACAGCCCGTTCTTTCAATTCCGCCAGCGAGCCGATGACTTCGAAGTCACTCGGATCATCCGGATTGATCCAGATCGGCAGAGCCAGACCCCAGAAGCGTTTCTTGGAGATCATCCAGTCCCGCATGTTAGTCAGCCATTCGACCTCGCGGTTCTGGCCGTCGATGCTGTCGGGCAGCCATTTGATCTGCCGGGTGACGTCCTTGATCTCTTCCCGCCAGTCCATGTCGATGAACCATTCGTCGACCAGTCGGAAGACAAGTTCGTCCCCCGTTCGCCAGCAGTGCGGATAGATGTGCGGATACTTCTCGACCGAAACCAGCAGGCCCTTTTCCTGCAGCTTTTCGATCACCAGATCGACCGTTTCCTGATCGATCGCATTCCGGCCGGTGAATTCGCCGAAGCCTTCCTGGAACAATCCGTTCTCGCCGAGTGGAGCAATGCCGACGATTCCCAGCTCGATCCCGATTTTATGGTCGACATCCCCGCAACCGGGGGCGGTGTGGACAATCCCGGTTCCTTCGCCGGCGACGACGTGGGCGTTGCCTTTGGAATCGCGACCGCCATCGACGACCAGATGGCAATCGACCGCGGTCTTGTCCATCAGGTTCTTTTCCGGAGGATAGCCGCCCGGCTGGCTCTGAGCGGGAAGTTCATCGAAGGGGCCGGTGTATTTCCATCCGACCATCTCGGCTCCCTTGATGGTGCCCAGCTCTTCGAAGCCGCCCTGTTCCTTAAGAATCTGGGCCAGCGTCTTCAGCTTGCCGATGTCGTCCGGCCAGGACCATTCGGGTCGTCCAAAGCCTTCCTTGAACTCTTTGTCGAGTCGCTTGTAGTTGAGGTTCTCTTTGGCGAAGTAGTAGATCTGCCCGTCCCGCTTCATGCGGACTTTGAGGTAATCGAGATCCGGATTCACAGCGGCCGCGACGTTGCTGGTCAGCGTCCACGGCGTCGTCGTCCAGACGAGCAGGCTTTCGTTTTCCCGCTCTTTCAGGGGGAACTTCACGAACAGCGAACGGTGCACAGTCAGTTTGCGGCCGTCGGCGATTTCCATCTGCGAGTACGCACTGCCGCTGCGGCCCGACCAGGGCATGACATCGTGACCGCGATAGACCTTGCCGCGATTGAAACACTTCTTCAGGAAGGTCCAGATCGTTTCGTTGTTCTCGGTCGAGAAGGTGAAGTACGACCCGCCCCAGTCGGGGTTGCCGAGCCTGGAGACGATCCGATGAGCCGCATCAGAGACTTTCTCGCCGCGAGCCGTTTCGTACTCGATGGCTCCGTCTGAGCCAACGTTCTCGGCCAGTTTCCGCAGTTCGTTCGGGCTGTCCCACTCCATCCAGTAGCCGAGCCGCTGCGACTGTTCAGTCTGGCGAGCCGCGAAATTGAGCACACGACGCTTGCATTCGTTCACGAACTGATCGATGCCGTAATCGTTGATCGCGGTCTTGGTGCCGAGGCCGAGCTGCTTTTCCACCTCGACTTCGACCCACAGGCCCTGGCAGTCGAATCCGTTCTGATAGCGAAGTTCGTGCCCGGACATGGCGAAATAGCGCTGAAATGCATCCTTATACGTCCGTCCCCACGCATGGTGCACGCCCATGGGGTTGTTGGCCGTGATCGGGCCATCCAGGAACGACCATTTCGGGCGACCGGCGTTCTTTTCCCGCAGCTTGCGGAAAATCTCGCGGCTGGACCAGAACTTCAGAGCCGAATGTTCGCCGCGAATGAAGTCGGAATCGGAGACCTTTTGAAACATTGTGTGCAACAGCCTTGTCGGTCGATGAAAAGCGGGTTCTGGAAGTCGGGACATCAGACCTGAGAACCGTACGGAATCGGCCCGGAAAATGAAAGCGCAGCCCCCGATCGCTGAACATCAGACCGCTGCCTGGGTAATGACCCCCGCTCCGAATGTCCTGCGTCCGACGCTTCCTGTCGAACATCCGACATCGATCGACTATGCAGGTTCTGCGGCTCTCATGTGCCGATTGCGTCCCAAGCTCCTGATGTACTTCCTGTAAACACATGAGAGCACCCGGAACAACGGGGATCTTCCGCGCAATCGAGCGATTCGACACAAGGGGAAGTGGTGCTCCCTGTCACTAACTTTCTTTGTGAGCTGCTCAGTGTTTTTACTGAAACTTCAGTTGCGGGGTCCAAACACACTCCAGTCTTTAGCTAGGAAACTCGGATGTCTCCCACGATTGAAGTCTGAATTACGGAGCTGTTTACGGATGTCCCTCAAGACACTTTCATCTCGACTGGCCCCCTGGATCGGGGGGGGAGTCGCACTGCTGATCTGCCTGGCCGGAGTTCTCCTGATCGAGAGCTTCGAGAATGAACGCTATCACCACGAAGTCCGTGCCGATATCGTTGAAGAACTTGGATTGATTCGTTCCCGGGCAGAATCGGCCGTCAACGCCCGGATGTCGCTCACGATCGCACTCCGCGCTTTTGTTTCTTCCGATCCCAGTGTCGCCATTGACCCCGAGCGTTTCGGCCGTCTCGGCGCGACCATGATTTCGGCCACTCCGGGCATCCGCAATATCGCCCTTTCTCGCGGTACGACCATCTGCAACGTCTGGCCGTATGAGCCGAACAAAGAAGCTCTAGGCGTCAATCTGCTCGAGATTCCCCACCAGCGCGAAGCGATTGAACACGTCATGTCCACGAAGGATCCGGTGCTGGCCGGCCCGTTGAAGCTCATACAGGGGGGCGGAAAGGCTTTTATCAATCGTGCGTCTATCTTCGTGCCTGATCCTGATGACCCAGCCTCCGAAAAGTACTGGGGAATGGCGGCAATCGTCATCGACGGGCAGACGCTCCTCGACGAAGTCCTTCAAGGGGCTCCCAAGTCGCTGGAGATCGCGATCCGTGGGAAGGACGGAAGAGGAGACGCTGGCGAGTACTTCTACGGAAGCGAAGACATCGAACAGCGGGAGCCGATCCGACAGGGGATTTCGCTGTTGGGAGGCTCCTGGCAGATTCTGGCAGCTCCAATGCATGGCTGGCAGGCCCATTCGCCTTACGTCTATTCCATTCGGATTCTCGGAGGCATCGGCTCGATTCTTGTCGCGCTGACTCTCGGATGTCTGATCACGGCCAATATCCGCTCGCGTAATGCGAAACTGGTTGCTGAAGACGCGTCCCGGGCAAAGACTCAGTTCCTGGGGCGAATGAGTCACGAGATCCGCACTCCGCTGACAGCCATCTCCGGCTTCACCGAAGAACTGCGGAATGTCATGAAGTCGGAGGATGCGCTGGAGCACATTGAAGTCATCGAGCGGAACAGCGATCACCTGATGCTGATCGTCAACGACATCCTTGACGTCGCGCAGATCGAATCCCGAAAGATGAAGATCAACCACACGCGGTTCGATCTCCTTTCCCTGATCAACGACGTTGTGAACCTCTACAAGCCGCAGGCCGAGCGAAACGGCGTCGATTTCAAAGCCATCATTGCCGACGACGTGCCAAGACAAATCCATTCCGATCCTGTCCGCATCCGTCAGGTATTGATGAACCTCGTCGGAAACGCCATCAAGTTTACGAAAGATGGGTTGGTCGAGATCGAGGTCGAGTCGCGAACACTGGATCTGGCAATGAGAGAAATTCAATTCATCGTTCGCGATACGGGGATTGGAATCTCATCCAAAGTTCTGCCGCACATTTTTGAACCCTTCGTCCAGGAAGATGCTTCCACGAACCGTCGGTTCGGCGGGACAGGCCTGGGGCTGGTCATCTGCCGTAGCCTCTGCCGGTGTCTCGGCGGTGAAGTCTCGGTCAAAAGCGAAGTCGGTAAGGGGAGCGAATTTCTCGCGACCCTCAAAGTCGAAGTTCGTCCCGAGCGGCCGCTCGCGGTGGATGACAACCGGCCGAACAGATCCTCGCTGGCGCATGCTCTCGACGGCCGCAAGATTCTGTTGGCCGAAGACGGGATCGACAATCAGCGGCTCGTCCAGTTCATTATTGAAAAGGCGGGAGCCGAGATCGTCATCGTCGAGAACGGACAGCAGGCCCTGGACGTGATGAACTCGAACGAAGCTTCTTCAATCGATGTCATCCTGATGGATATGCAGATGCCGATCGTCGATGGCTACACCGCGACCCGCAGGCTCCGCGAGCAGCAGCACACGCTGCCTATCATTGCCCTCACAGCTCACGTCTTTCCCGGTGAGATCGAACGATGCTTGAAGGCGGGCTGCGATGTCTACATGTCCAAGCCGATTGATCGCCGGGCTCTCATCGAGAAGATTCGCGAGATGATCGGCAACGCCGCTCAGGGACGGCCCAGCGGTCCGATGCGAGACCAGCCGAGTTGGCATCGAGTCAGGAACAACAACATCCGCATGGATCGACACGGCTGATTCTACGAAGTAACGAGAAAAAGGCTGGGACGACAGCGTCGATCCCAGCCTTTCTTGCGTTAATGGGAAACCGAATCAGGACTCGGCTCGCATTTTCTTCTTCCAGTCGTCGGGCATCTCGCTGATGTCCGAATCATCTTTGTAATGCTCGGCCAGTTGGTCGAGCTTCTGCTTCATCTCGGCGATTTTCTCGGCATGCTCTTCCTTGCCGTACAGGTTGGTCAGTTCTTCCGGATCTTCCTGCAGATCGTAGAACTCCCATTCGCCGAACTGATAGAACTGAATCAGCTTGTAGCGATCGGTACGGATGCCCCGATGCTTCGCGACCATGTGCACGCTGGGGTACTCGTAGTAGTGGTAATAAATCGCGTCCCGCCAGTCGTCCGGAGTTTCTCCCTTCATCAGCGGCACCAGCGATTTGCCCTGCATGTTCTCAGGAATTTCGACTCCGGCGATGTCGAGGAACGTCTCGGCGTAATCGAGGTTCTGGACGAGGTCGGTATTCACAGAACCCGGCTCGATGACACCCGGCCACTTCGCGATCAGCGGCATCTTCAGCGATTCTTCGTACATCCAGCGTTTGTCGTACCAGCCGTGGTCACCCAGATAGAAACCCTGGTCCGAAGAGTAGATGACGATCGTGTTCTCATCGAGCCCCGACTCTTTCAGGTAATCCATCAGCCGCCCGACACTGTCGTCGACACCTTTCACGCAACGAAGGTAGTTGCGGATGTAGCGATGATACTTCCAGCGGATCAGCTCCCTGCCGGTGAGGTTCAGCTTCTTCAGTTCGTTGTTCTTCATGTCGAAGACAGCGTTCCACTGCTTCAGCTGTTCCGGCGTCATCTTCTCGAGGTTCTTCGCTCCCGAGCGGTCGACCGACTTCCCGGCATACGGGTCCCAGCCATGAATCGGCGGGCCAAAGCAGTCGAAGACGATATTCAGATGCCCGTCGATTTCCATCTCCTGATGCCGGGCCGGACTGGCGTTGTCTTCCCATTCGTCGAACAACGTCTTTGGCTCGGGAATGTCGACATCGTCGTACAGCGTCAGGTAGTGCAGGGGAGGCATCCACGTGCGGTGCGGGGCCTTGTGCTGGCACATCAGCATGAACGGCTTTGAGTCGTCCCGTTGTTCCTTGAGCCAGTTCAGCGCTTCATCGGTCACCAAGTCGGTGCAGTAACCTTCCTGAACTTCGCGGCCTTTCGGCGTTTTGAAGGCCGGGTTGTAGTAGTCTCCCTGACCGGGCAGCACCTTCCAGTGATCGAATCCCTGCGGATCGGTGCCGAGATGCCATTTGCCGAGCATCACGGTTTGATAGCCCTTTTTCTGGAGCAGCTTCGGGAATGTCTGCTGATCGCCGTTGAAGCGGTCGCCGTTGTCCATAAAACCGTTCAAATGACTGTGCAGGCCGGTCTGGATTACCGCCCGGCTCGGTCCGCAGATCGAGTTCGAGCAGAAACTGTTGCGGAACAGCATGCCCTGCTCGGCGAGCTTGTCGATGTTCGGCGTCGGATTCACATTCTGCAGCCAGCCTTCATAGGCCCCAATGGCGTGCGGAGCGTGATCGTCGGTGAAGATGAACAGAATATTCGGCCGTTCGGCTGCGGACAGCGGAGACGCAGCCGCGATCATCACGGCAAACACAAATGCAAAGACTGTTTTCACAGGGACCTCTTCTTCCGGTGAGCGAGACAGGAATTCCTTAACCACAGCAAACGAAGCTTCGGTTGCTGTCCCTTACGATAATCGTCTCCAGCGCGGATGCAACTCTCCCGCCTTCCTGTCGCTGGTCCACGGCGGTGGACTCTGTGGCGGCGGCATCTTGCCGCCGAAGCCGCGCGACGACCAATTGAGACGTCCTGCATTTCAAATCGTGAACTGCGTTGGATTTCATCATCTTTCAGGACCACACACCAGCGGGGAGTGGTAAGAAGCCGAATGCTGAAACTCCCCGCAACCGGAGCTTTTCATGAAACCTTCGGCGGGGTTTCGTGGTTAAATCAGTAAGACGACAACCTTCAGCCGGCCGGGATATCACGATGCGAATTTTTGTAGCTGCCATGACCATCTGCCTGCTTCTCCCTCATGCGGCCTCGGCTCAGAGAGAACGGCGGATCTCGCCGGAGCGGTTGGAGCAGATCCGGAACTATCTGGCCGGCAGAAACGAAGAATCGATTCCGGCTCAGATCGATCCGCAGAACTCCGAGCTCTACGGCACCGAGGCGGGGACGTTTAGTTTCGAGGCCCATGAGTTCGACCTGGACGATGCGACTCGTGGCAAGACGCTTCCGCTGCGAATCACAGTGCCGGAGGTCGAAGGGGCTCTTCCGTTGATCGTCCATTGCCACGGAGCCGGCGGCTCGCGTGACGGTTACGAGCCGCTCGTCGAGCACTGGGCCAGTCACGGCTATGTCGTCATTCAGCCGACGTTCGGCGATTCGATTTCGTTGCTGACGCCTGCAGAACGCCGGGAGTTTGGTTCGATCGGCGACTTCGTTAACTCGCCCGCCGTCACGCGTGTCTGGAACGAACGACCGCAGGATGTGACGTTCCTTCTCGATTCGCTCGATCGGCTGGAAGAGACGATTCCTGAACTGAAGGGGAAGATCGATCGCGAAAAGATGGCCGTCACCGGGCACTCTTACGGAGCGCATACCACGATGCTCCTCAGCGGGCTCGATATCCCGGGGGTGGGGCAGCAGCTTTCCGAACCACGCTTTCAATGTGCAATCGCCATCAGTCCACAGGGGACGGGCGGGTTGTTCCAGCCGGCGGGTTACAAATCAATCCGCGGCCCCATTCTGATGATTACCGGCGATAACGACGGCACGCCGCGGCGGGGTCGGGAGAGCAGCAAAGGTGAATGGCGGAAAGAAGCGTTCGATCATCTCGCGCCCGGCGAGAAGTATCTGTTGTGGATTGACGGAGCCCACCATAACTTCGGCGGCATCAGCGGTGTTCGCACTCGGGCGAATACGGGACCCGTCGCTCCCGATCATTCGCTGCTCGTGAAAAGTACAACGCTCACGTTTCTCGACTGCTATCTGAAAGGCAACTCGGTTGCGAAGGACGCTCTGCATTCGCCAGAATTCCGCCAGCGAGCCGCCGATCTGGCCTCGCTGACCGTGAAGTAATCTGGCCAGAACGAGGATAGTCCCATTTCGACCGCAACGATTTTTCAGCGTGAGCTCGAACAGTGGGGGCCCGATTCTCCGTCTCGAACCGTGACGCTGGCCGAAGCCGAAGAATACACGCGGACACTCGCTCACACCCATTACGAGAACTTCCCGGTCGTTACGAAACTGCTCCCCCGCGACCTGCGGCAACCGTTCTACAACGTCTACGCCTTTTGCCGCTGGGCCGATGACCTTGGCGATGAAGTCGAATCGAGCGAGGAATCCCTCTCGCTGCTTGCCTGGTGGCGAAGCGGGCTCGAAGATTGCCTGAACAACCGCGCTCAGCATCCCGTTTATGTCGCCCTCGGCCATACGATCCGCCAGCGGAACGTGCCGCCCGATCTGTTCCACGATCTGATTTCAGCGTTCGAACGCGACCAGCGGCAAACCCGCTACGAGACCTTCGCCGATCTGCAATCTTACTGCGTACAGAGCGCCAACCCTGTCGGGCGAATCCTGCTGCATCTGGCCGAGGCGGCGAACGACGAAACACTCCGGCTCTCTGATGATGTCTGCACCGGACTGCAACTGATCAACTTCTGGCAGGACGTACATCGCGATCTGCAAATCGGAAGAGTCTATCTGCCGCAGGAAGATTTGAATCGCTACGGCGTCAACGAAAGTGATCTCGCTCACGGCCGGTCAACGCCCGCGTTTCAAAGGCTGCTCGCATTCCAGGTCGATCGAGCCGAGCAGCTTCTACTCAGCGGCGGCCCGCTCGGCCAGCGCGTCCCGCGGAACATCCGCTTCGATATCCGCCTGTTCGCCCTCGGCGGCCTGCATCTCTGCGACAAAATTCGGCAGATCGACTACCGAGTCCTCGAACAGCGCCCCAAACTCTCCAAAGCCGACCTGCTCAGCCTCGCCTGGAAAGCCACCACGGGCACCGGCTTCCGGAAGTAAGAAAGGACCGGCGGCATCCCTGCCGCCGCTACGGCGGGGGTTCCGCGAGTGTTGTCAAAGTCTTCCCGCTTCCCATAATGGTATTCCGTCGGCGAAGCTGTTGATCGTCATTCGGACAATGGGCTTCGTCCTGGCAACGAACGGCAAAACAGCAAAGTGCCATTAGTACGTCTGAATGCAGCCTCCAACGGCTGCGCCGCCCTGATAGCCGAGCTGTCAGGGCCACCCTGGTTTCAACTTGCCGCGTGCGTTTTGCTTCCAGGGGCGAGATAACATCGATCATCGCGAGAGAATCAATCCCCATGAAAGTGATCCTCATGTCCCGCCTTTTGCTTCTTGTCCTCTGCGGACTGTTCGCCATTCCCGCCCTCGCAGCCGAGCCGGATGCTCAGGAACAGGAATCGCTCCTGCTCTCCAACACCCGCCAGCTGACCTTTGCCGGGCGGCGGTCCGGGGAAGGCTACTTCAGTGCCGATGGCTCCCAGCTCATCTTCCAGAGCGAACGCGAGCCGGGGAATCCGTTCTTCCAGATTTACGTCCTCGACCTCGAAACCGGTGATGAAACCCGCATCTCCCCCGGTTCCGGCAAAACAACCTGTGCCTGGATCCACCCGAGTGGAGACAAGTATCTGTTCGCTTCCACGCACGCCGATCCCGAAGCGGTCGCCAAGCAGAAAGCCGAGTTGCAGTTTCGGGCGGAAGGGAAAGAGAAGCGATATTCCTGGGACTACGATCCGCAGTACGACCTGTATCAGTACGACAGCGAGAACGAAGAGTACACCGCTCTCACTAATGAACTCGGCTACGACGCGGAAGGTTCGTATTCCCCCGATGGCAAGCTGATCGCCTTTGCTTCGAACCGGCAGGCGTATGAACGGGAGTTGACTCCGAAAGAGAAGGAGCTGTTCGAACTCGATCCGGCGTCCATGATGGAGATCTACATCATGAACTCCGACGGCTCGAATGTGCGCAAGTTGACCGATACGCTCGGCTACGATGGCGGGCCCTTCTTCTCGCCGGACGGGCAGCGGATCTGCTGGCGTCGCTTCAACGAGAACGGAGCGGTCGCCGAGATCATGACGATGAACATCGACGGCAGCGACGTGAAGCAGATCACCGACTGGGGTGTGATGTCGTGGGCTCCGTTCTACCATCCTTCCGGCAAGTACCTCATCTTCACCACAAACCGTCTCGGCTTCGCCAACTTCGAGCTCTACATCGTCTCGACGGACGGCAAGTCGGGTCCGATGCGCGTGACGTACACCGATGGCTTCGACGGACTCCCCGCCTTCAGCCCTGATGGCGAACAACTCGTGTGGACCTCGAATCGCACGAGCAGCAACGATTCTCAGCTCTTTATCGCCGACTGGAACCACGAAGCCGCGCTTGAACTGCTCGGCTCCTCCGGACTGACGGACGCCGAGGTCGCAAAGTCGGCTTCCGAAAGTTACCGACAGTCGGCTGCCGATTTCCGCGCCGCCGATGTCGCCCGACACGTCAACTTTCTCTGCCGCGAAGAACTGGCCGGCCGCCTCACCGGCACCGAAGGGGAACGGCTCGCGACACAGTATGTGGCCACGTACTTCGAAGAACTCGGCCTCGAACCGGGCGGCGATGGCGACAGCTATTTCCAGAAGTTCGAATTCACAGCCGGGATCGATCTCGGCGACAGCAATCAGCTGACCTTCGATGGTGAAGAGCACGAACTGCACGAAGACTGGCGTCCGATTTCGTTTTCCGAAACCGGTGAGTTCAAGTCGGATCAGTTCGCCTTCGCCGGCTACGGCATCGTCGCTCCCGGCAACGACACGTACGAAGAATACGACTCGTTCGTGCATCTGGATGTCAAAGACAAATGGGTCGTCGTCTTCCGCTATCTGCCGGAAGACATCAGCCCCGAACAGCGGCAGTACTGGGCTACGTATGCGTCGCTGCGATACAAGGCGATGGTCGCCCGGGATCGTGGTGCCAAGGGGCTGATTGTCGTCTCCGGACCGAACTCGCAGGTCAACAGTCAGCTGATCGAACTGCGATACGACGGATCAATGGCCGGGACGAGTATCCCCGTCATCAGCGTGACCGATGAGCTCGCCTCCACCCTGCTCGGAAACGCGAAGAAGTCGCTCAAGGATTACCAGACCGAGCTCGACTCCGGCAATCCGGTCATGGGCTTCGCGGGCAAGGGGAAGGAACTGGCCGTCACCATCGATATCAAGCAGGTGACGAAGACGGGGCGCAATGTGATCGGTATTCTCAAAGCGAATGATCTCCCGCATCCGCTCCCAGCCGTGCTCGTGGGCGCTCACGTGGACCATCTTGGTCGCGGCGGCACCTCGTCTTCACTCGCTTCCGATAAAGAGTCGGAGCAGATTCACTACGGAGCTGACGACAACGCCTCCGGCACGGCGGCCATGCTCGAGATCGCCGAGTATCTTTCCAACTCGGCCAAAGACAAGAAACTCAAGCTCGAACGCGATGTCATTTTCGTTGCCTGGTCGGGTGAGGAACTCGGCCTGTTCGGAGCGAATCACTTCGTGAAGGAGCTCAACAAGGAACTGGAGCCGTTCAAGAATTTCGCTCCCAAGAAAAAGGACGGCGAGAAGAAGGAGGGCGAAGAAAACCCGCACGAGATGGAAGTGACACTGCGGATGATCATTGCCGCCTGCCTGAACATGGACATGGTCGGCCGCTTCGATAAGGCGCTCGTCCTGCAGGGCGTCGGCTCCTCGTCGATCTGGAAGTCGGTCATCGAACAGCGGAACGCCCCGGTCGGGCTTCCGCTCACGCTGCAGAACGACAGCTACATCCCGACCGATGCCAGTGTCTTCTTCATGAACGGCGTCCCGATTCTCTCCGCCTTCACCGGCACGCACGAGGATTATCACACGCCGAGGGATACGCCGGAGAAGATCAACTACGAGATGGCCGCGAAGATCGCACGGCTCATGGGCCTGATCGCCCGAGGTCTGGCGACGAGCAAAACGACACCCGATTACATCAACCAGCCGCGGCCGGAAGATCAGCGCCGCGCCAACCTCCGCGCCTACCTCGGCACCATCCCCGATTACTCAGCCTCCGACGTGAAGGGCGTTCAACTCTCCGGCGTCGGCAAAGGCGGCCCGGCCGATGAAGCCGGCATCCAGGGAGGCGATGTCATCACCGAACTGGCCGGGAGAAAGATCGAGAACATCTACGACTACACCTACGCCATCGAAGCCCTGAAGATCGGCGAAACGGTGAAGATCCAACTCCAGCGTGGCGACAAAACTCTGAACCTGGAAATCACCCCAGGCTCCCGGGATTAAGCCCCGAGAAACCAACAACGGGTGCCATGCCCACGCTTGCGTGGGCATGCTCTTTTTCATTGATTAGAACAGGGGATGGCACAGAGATTCATCTCTGTGTTGCCAGGCAACAAGCGACTTGTCTTCAATTTTCGACTGTTCTCTCACATAATAAACATTACGGAAAAGTCCTCGAAGCTAGACCAACAGGTCAGCAAGAGGAATCGCGTTGCGGCCAGTTGCCAAAACGTCTTTGCATCGCTGGCCTTCAACTGGAAATCGTTGAACTCGGATAAGACAGGCGACTGCCGCTCACAAGCATGCCCACGCGAGCGTGGGCATGGCACCCATTCGATTGTTTTGGCTGAGCTTAACTTAGTTGCCGAGAGGTTCTTATGCGACGTTTTAGCCCCCGTCCGTTAATTGCTTCCGCGTTGCCAATCGTTTTCTCGCTCTTTGTGCTGCTGGAAACTGACGAAGCGATTATTGCGACGCAGCCGGCGGAGAAGCCTGTCGACTGGCTCATTGTGCGAGAGGAACTCGACGATGTGGTCTGGTCGGAAGACGAGTTGACCTTCAATGCTCGCCTGGACGCGTTTGCGAGGAAGCATCTGCATTCGGTCTACAAGCCCTTCAACAAGGGACCATTCTCGTACTATCTCGCTGATGATCGCCACTACAGCGTCTCTGGATGTGACGAGTTGAAAATCTACAGCGACGGCGGTTACTTCAGCGGTAAAGAGGTTGAAGTCTTTCTCAAGAAGAAACTGCCCGCGTATGCCGTGATCGACAGCTCGGGCAATGTGCAGGGCGGACGCTGTGACAACGCTGAATCGGCGATCTTCGTTCTGGAGGACGATTTCCTCATCATCAACTTCAGAAAGAAAACCGTCCTCTGGCAGGAAACGTCGCTAGGGAGGCATTTCGGCGTTCCCGATGACGAATGAGTTCAATGTGCCTGCATGCCCACGCGAGCGTGGGCATGGCACCTGGCACGTGATGTTGCGTGGATCACGTTAGTTCCGCGAGTCACTTCCGCTCAGGAGGTCGTCGTAGCTGGGGCCGTCGGAGTAGTCTTCGAAGGCTTCGTCCTCTTCGTCGATCATGACCGGGATGTCGCTGCTGAGTTCGTGGTCGTAGTGGACGATCTCGCGCGAGTCGGTCTTGGAGTCGGTGTTGTCGCGGAAGGGGACGCCGTCGTCGGAGAGAGGGGGACTCGGCGGTGGGGCGGCGGCTTTCTGTTTGGGAGCCGAGGCGTCGAAGAAGGTGTAGACGACATCGCCGACGACCAGTTCGTCACCCGAGTTGAGTTCCTTCGTTCCGGAAACCCGCTTGCCGTTAATCTGCACGCCGTTCGTGCTGCCCAGGTCGCGGACCAGGAACTTGCCGTTGATTTCGGCCAGACAGCAGTGCTTTCTCGACACCTTGCGGCTGGTGTTGATGACCAGATCGCACTCCGGGTGGCGGCCGACAAACAGAATCGGTTTGTCGACGGAAACAGTGCGAGTCGAATCTAAAGGTTGCAGACGCGCCGGCATATCGAGGATCCTTCGAGTAAGTGCAGTGGCCGCGATTCGCAAAGAGAGTTCCCGGCTCGTACGATGTCTCGATCGTACTGACGCGAAATCCATTCTCCAGATCTGAAACGAAGCGGATTGGAGAATTCTGCGCATTTGACGCGGTCCGGCCCTCTTTCGATTATATCGGTCCCGCCCCGGCTTTGAAGCCTGCTGTTTACCGGAAATGGCCGATTGCCGACACTGGCGGTCGCACCGGTTCTACCGATTCCGCCAAAGTCCCCTTTGACGAATGAACAGAATGTCCCAGCTCAACCCGATTGCTTATCTCAACGAACGAATCATCGACGCAGCCGATCTGAAGCTCCCCGTTTCGGACATGGGCATCGTCCACGGCGTCTCCATCACCGAGATGCTGCGGACCTTCCGCGGGCGAATCTTCGAATGGGACGCCCACTGGAAGCGGCTTGAAAACTCGGCGGCTGTGCTCGGCATTCCGCTGCCCGATCAGAGCCGGGTTGCCGAGGCAATAAAGGAAATCGTTGACCACAACTTTCAGGATTTGGGCGAACACGGCGAGCTCGGCGTGATTCTCTCAGCGACGCCGGGGCCGAACCGGACGTATGTCGGAGCAGGGGCGGTCATCGAGCCGACGTTCTTTGCTCACACGTTCGAACTGCCGGGAGAGCTCTGGGCTCCGGCGACGCTTCAGGGGCAGCATCTGGCGATTTCGAGTGTGCCGCAGGTGCCCGACCGCTGTGTACCGGTCGCGGCGAAGACCCGCAGCCGGGTCAGCTGGTATCTGGCCGACCGTGATGTGCAGCAGCGGTATCCGGGATCGCGGGCGATTGTCTGCGATCAGTTCGGCTTTATTCGCGAAACGACCACGGCCAATCTGTTTCTCGTCCGCGATGGGGAGCTGCGAACGCCCGCCGAAGAAACCGTTCTGCCCGGCGTGACGCGAGCGATCACGATCGAACTGGCGAAAGAACTCGGACTGCCGTTTTCGGTTCAGGAAATGACGGTCGATGATCTGCTGCAGTCACAGGAGATCTTTACAACCTCGACGCCGTACTGTCTGCTCGGCGTCTCCCGGCTGAACAGTGCCGTGGCCGGCCTGTCGTGCCCCGGCGAGTTCACGCAGAAACTGCTGGAGAAGTGGAATGAACGGGTTGGGGTCGACATTCACGAGCAACTCCGGCAGCAGGCGACGAGCCGATAGTTTCTCGGACGGGGGCTTCATGGAGATGTGCTCCTCGGGTGGGATTTGACGGGATCAGTCATTGAGTCGAGACAATGCCTGGGGGAGCAGTGCTCAGCTTGAAGCACGCGTCAGATGGCATTCTCCGACGGCTTCGCCGCCCCGATAGCAGAGCTATCGCGGCCACCCTCTGCGTGGGCGAAAGTTGCCGCCGGAATGGGGGCTTCACGGTCAATTCATCGGACGTTGCTCGACAGTTAAAACCTCGCCAAGTATGCTGACTCGGTGATGCACTGTCGTGAGTTAACATTGTCCCAGCTGAGGAGCCAGAGAGATGAGTCAGACACCGGAACAGACTTCCGCCGAACAGGGTTTCCTCAGCAATCGCCGCACGCTGCTGCAGGGAGCGGTTGCCGCTTCCGCCGGGTTGCTGGTCGGACGGCAGGCGGTCGGGAAAGAGGCGGCCTCGGGAAAGGTTGCGAAGAACGGACGAATCAAGCAGTCGCTGGTTCACTGGTGCTACAGGCCGTACTGGAATGTTGAAGAGATGTGCCAGTTGTGCGTCGATCTGGGCGTGCCGAGTATCGAGCTGATCGATCCGGAACACTGGCCGACGCTGAAAAAGCATGGCCTCACCTGTGCGATCGCCGGCAGCCACGGCTTCAAGGCCGGGCCGAACGATCCGAAGAACTGGGAGGCTTGCGAAGAGATTCTGACGAAGCGAATCAAACAGGCCGCCGAGTTCGGTTGTCCGAGCGTGATCACGTTCACCGGCATGAGCGGCGATCTGACCCCGGAAGAAGGGGCGGACAATTGTGTGAAGTTTTTCAAGCGAATCATGCCGCTCGCCGAAAAGCATAAGATCAATGTCTGCCTGGAACATCTGAATACTCGCGACGACACCCATCCGATGAAGGGGCATCCGGGGTATCAGGGCAATCACGTTGAGTACTGCATCGATCTGTGCGAACGGGTCGGCTCGGAGCGAATGAAACTGCTCTTCGATATCTATCACGTGCAGATCATGGATGGCGATGTGATCCGCCGCATCCGGCAGCACAAGGATTATCTGGGGCACATTCACACGGCTGGCAATCCGGGCCGGGGTGAACTCGACAACACGCAGGAGATTAACTATCCCGCCGTGATGCAGGCTCTGCTGGACGTCGGTTACGACGGCTACGTCGGTCAGGAATACATTCCGACACGCGACGCCCTGACTGGTCTGCAGCAGGCCGTTGCCCTGTGCGATGTTTAATACGACTCGCGGCGTCCGAGCGGATTGATCAGAAGGGGGAGGGCTGGGAGCCGTCCTAAATCCAGCGCGGGAGTGGACCGCGCTGGAAATGCGTTTAACCGGGAGTCTGTTTTGAGCCTTGTTGGCGAGAGTCTGGTCCTGTTTCCAACAGTGGCCCATCACGATGCGATGACGGAGACGTGGCTGGCGGATGTGCACGGCTGGTGCTTCAACAGTGTCGAAGAAGTGCAGTTTCAGCGGGCACGGGCGGCGATTTTACGCCGGACTCTCAAACTGGACCGCGGCGTACCTGACCCGCCCTTTTTCCGCGAACGGGCACTCGGTTTCGTGGTCGACAATCGCAAGAAGATCGTCGTCGAAGTCGCGGATCGGGAAACGGTCAAGCTGGCCGTCAAATCGAAGCGGAACGGGCACTTCAAGTCGGCTCTCAATCTGGCGCTGCCGAGTGAGGAACTGTGCACGCACACGTCGTTCGGGAGTCTCAAAACGAGCCTGAGGGCCTTGCGGACCGATTGCGATTTGAAGGCAGCCGGCGACGTTTATCTGATTCCGCCGACCGGGCTGTCGGTCATTTCCGATATTGACGACACGATCAAGTTCTCGAATGTGGCCAATAAGTCGGAATTGCTGGCCAATACATTTCTGCGTCCGTTCCGTGCCATCGAAGGGATGGCCGAAGTCTTTCAAAAGCTGGCGGCTCGCGACAGTAGCTTTCACTACATCTCGGCGACTCCCTGGCAGATGATCGCGACGGTTTCACGGTTTTTGGGAGAACACGGCTTCCCGGAAGGTTCTATTCATTTGCGGAAGTTTGACCTGAAAGACGTGACGTTTCTGAAGAAGATTTTTCCGTCTCACAAGAAGAAACGGAAGGTGATCGCGAACCTGATGGAGCGGTTTCCCGAGCGGAGATTTCTGCTGTTTGGCGATACCGGCGAGAAGGACCCGGAGATGTACGGCGACATTGCCCGCCGCTATCCCGATCAGGTGCTTGGCATCTGCGTTCGCAATGTGACGCCGGATCCGCCGGACTCACTGCGGTTTCGTCGAGCGTTCGCTGAGGTGCCGACTAAGAAATGGACGGTCTTTGAGGATGCTATGCGGCTGGAATCGATTGTACTGCCGGAGTTGCTGGGAAGAACGCTTCCCTGATCGCCGGCGCGAATCCTGGTTGACAATTACCGGAAAGTCGCTCAATATAAACAAATTCTTATGTCGATTTTCTGATTGTCGACAACGATCAATTCCTATTGAGTTTCTCAGAGTTTCGGTGGTTCGCATCGACTCGTTGCCGCGAATTCGAACGACGGTTTCCACGGTCTGTTTTCGCGTGTAATCTGATGCGACCAGTGATATACTCGTCCCCATTGTTCTTCACAGGACAGAAGTTCGTCAGAATTCAGCGCTCAATCCGGTCCTGGTGGCTCTTTGAGTTTCCGGTCTGGACAAGACCTGTCGGATAGTCCATCTTCGACAGGGAGCACCCGGGACTTCGACTGTCATCCCGGAATCTGGACGACGAACGCTCTGCGGGTCCATTACTTTAGTCGTGTTAGGAAGAAAAATATGGCAACAGGCCGACGCATTGATGTCGAAGAAGTCGGTGATGTGACAATCGCAACCTTTGTTGATCGCAAGATTCTGGACGAGAACAATATTCAGCAGATCGGCAGTCAGCTGTTCGCGCTCGTCGAGGAAGATGGTCGGAAACGGATCATCCTCGACTTCTCGAATGTCGAGTATCTGTCCAGCGCAGCACTGGGGAAATTGATCACGATGGACAAGAAGGTGAAGGGAGCCGGCGGCAAGCTGCGGCTGTGCGCCATTCGTCCCGACATCTATGAAGTGTTCGCGATCACCAAGCTCAACAAGCTGTTTGATATCAAAGACACTCAGGAAGACGCCCTGCAGGGCTTTTAACCCAGGACCTGTCCCTGCGGCTGGTCGAGAGTGTTGATCGGCGTCCGGAGGGCTCAGGCGCGGACGCGGTCCGCGATCACAGCAGTTCCCGGCTGTCTCAGAGTGTCAACGTTCTCGGGCAGCGGGGAGATCTCTTTTGGCGAGTTCCAGAAGTCATTGAACGAGTGGAATTCGTTTTCAATTTTCCGGCAGTTCGCGAGACGCGGTAACTGGTGAGATGATTTTGGCCGAGAAATTCGACGAATTCTTCAGCGAACGGATTCCGAGCGACACGGCTCGCGGGCAGGAAATCCAGGAGCGAATTATCGCTCTGATGGAGAAGTACGAATTCTCTGAACGCGACGTATTCAGTACACGCCTGGCGCTTGAAGAAGGCATTATCAACGCGATCAAACACGGCAATCGAATGGATCTGGACAAGACCGTTCTGATTGAGTGGGGGATCACGCACGAGGTAGTTAAGGTCGTGATCGAAGATCAGGGCGAAGGCTTCCGCATGGAAGACGTTCCAGATCCCACGGCCGATGAAAATCTTGAACGGCCTTGCGGGCGTGGCATCATGTTGATGCGGGCCTTCATGGATGTCATTGAGTACAATTCAAAGGGCAACGTGCTCACCATCGAGAAACGTCGGGGTAGCGAATAGCATGCGACTGACTCTGTCGGTTTCCTGGTTCCTTTCTGATTGAACTCCCTGATCGACATCTTTCCGCGGGCCTGGAAATGCGACGGGATTATGCAACAGCCGAAAAGTTCACAGTCTTCCAGTTCCGGCTGTCCGACCACCACACGTGTCGTCATCCCGAGTGACGACGCCTGCGCTCTCGATCTGCAGGACCAGATTATTGAGCAGATGGAGCAGCAGTCGTTCAGCTCCCGCGATCTGTTCAGCACGCGGCTCGCACTCTCCGAGCTGCTGACCAATGCGATCCGTCACGGGAACCGAATGGACTACGACAAGTCGGTGACCGTGGAATGGAACCTGTCAGCGACGCGGATCGATGTCACCATTACCGATGAAGGGGAAGGCTTCGATCCTTCTCATCTGCCCGACCCGACCGATGAGGAAAACCTCGAACGCTGCGGCGGCCGCGGCGTCCTGCTGGTCCGCAGTTTCCTCGATGAAGTCTGCTACAACGAACGCGGCAATTCGGTCCACATCGTCAAGCACGCCAGCTCCGGCGACGACGCCTGACGTCGCTTCGCCCGCTCCGCTCAAAGTAAGGCTCCCTCCCACCGGGATGACACAGAGATTGATCTCTGTGTTGCGAAGGAACAGGAGGCCTGTCTTCAGCGTGAGAGCCCCAAGCCTGTGGCACAGACATTCCTGACTGTGCACCAACGACTCAGGGATGGCCCAGACGTGTACGTCTGGGTGACGAAGTCACAGGAAGAGGCTGTCCGGTGTTGCACTGTCCGACGCTGCAGCAGTGTGAGAGTCTGGCGGTTCCGACAGGGAACATCGGTCAGCGACGTCTTGTGGCTGCGCCACTCAGACGCATGCGTCTGATCCAACCACCAGCGGCCAGGGTGGTACAGACATTCCTGTCTGTGCGTCATTGGACGGTGTTTTGCAGTGGGACGTCAGATCCCGTTCTCCGACGGCTGCGCCGCCCCGAAAGAATCTTTCGGGGCCACCCGTGGTTGAGCTTTCCTTCCTGTAAGCCGACGACTCAGGGACGGCCCAGACGTGTACGTCTGGGTGACGAAGTCACAGGAAGAGGCTGTCCGGCGCTGCAGTAGTGTGAGAGTCTGGCGGTTCCGATAGGGAACATCGGTCGGCGACCTCTTGTGGCTGCGCCACTCAGACGCACGCGTCTGTGCCAACCACCAGCGGCCAGGGTGGTACAGAGAGTCCTGTCTATGCATCATTGGGCGGTGTTTTGCAGTGGGACGTCAAATCCCGTTCTCCGACGGCTGCGCCGCCCCGAAAGAATCTTTCGGGGCCACCCGAAGTAGCTGTCCGGCGTTGCAGGTTCCGACAGGGAATATCGGTTAGCGACCTCTTGTGGCTGCGCCACTCAGACGCACGCGTCTGAGCCAGCCGTTCTATTGCTGCGTCCGTTCGGCAAGCTGGGTACTTGGGAACTCAGCTCTGGTTGACCAGCTTCAGGGCTTCCGGGAGTTCGATAGTGCCTTCGTACAGGGCTCGGCCGATGATGGCGGAGGAGACGAGTGGACTGCGTTCTTCGACTTCGAGCAGGTTTTCGATGTCCTTGAGCGTCGTCACGCCGCCGGAGGCGATGATCGGGATGCCGAACTGGGCGAGTTCTTCGAAGTCCTTGAGCGTTCCTCCATCGATGCCCTGCATCATGCCGTCGTTTGCGATGTTGGTGTAGATGATGGCGGCCAGTTCCGTGCCCTCGAACTGACGCGCCAGGTCAACCGCCGAGGTCTGCGACACGTCGAGCCAGCCTGCCGTGGCGACCATCGAGTTTTTGGCATCGAGCCCGAGAGCCAGATGACCGGGATGTTCTTCGATCTCGTGGCGGAACCAGGCGGGTTGTTTCAGGGCCTGCGTGCCGATGATGGCCCGGTCGATGCCGAGATCGAGAATCGTCTTGATCGACTCGCTGTTGCGGAGACCGCCGCCGAGCTGGCAGGGGACGTCGACCGCATTGACGATTCGCGAGATGACGTCGCCGTTGACCACTTTGCCCGCTTTGGCTCC
The DNA here is from genome assembly GCF_022267515.1 of Rubinisphaera margarita. Classification (NCBI taxonomy): domain Bacteria; kingdom Pseudomonadati; phylum Planctomycetota; class Planctomycetia; order Planctomycetales; family Planctomycetaceae; genus Rubinisphaera; species Rubinisphaera margarita. Next base: position 321,721 of record NZ_JAKFGB010000020.1, read on the forward strand.
GTCGAGATCGACCAGGTGAATTCGCGTCGCTCCCTGATCGGCCCACTGTTTGGCGACGGCGACAGGATCATCGTTGAAGACGGTTTCCTGATTGTAGTCGCCCTGACGCAGGCGGACGCAGCGGCCGTTCAGTAGATCGATAGCTGGAATCAATTCCATCTCAGGAATCCCTCGTAACAGAAACCGGGCGCAAGGAGCCCCGAAAAAATGAGAATGCGAGTCCGCACGCTATCGTTCGGGCAAAGCGGAATCAACCCATTCGCGGTTCCAGGCTGCAGGCGATCAGATGGCGGCGAAGTTCTTCAGCAGGTGCAGGCCATGATCCTGGCTTTTTTCCGGGTGGAACTGAGCGGCGTGGACGTTGTTCTTCCAGGCCATTGCCACGACGTTTTCGCCGTGCTCGGTTTTCGAGGCGACGACCGCTGCATCGGACGGAACGACGTGATAGCTGTGGACAAAATAGAACCAGGCGTCCGAGGGAATATCCTTCAGGATCGGATTGTCCGGACGGACATCGTTGAGCTGATTCCAGCCCATGTGGGGGATCTTCAGGCCCGGCGTCTCTTTGAAGCGAACGACCTCGCCGGGAATGATGCCGAGCCCTTTGTATTCGCCGTCTTCATAGCTGACATCGAACAGCAGTTGCAGCCCCAGGCAGATACCGAGGAATGGGCGACCCGACTCGACGTGCTCCAGAATCGGCTCGACAAAATCGCCGTCTCTCAGGTGGGCCATCGCATCGCGGAAGGCACCGACTCCGGGGAGGACGAGATGATCGGCGTGGCGGATTTCCTCGGGGGTGGTGCAGATCTTCACGTCTGCTCCGACCTTCTGAAAGCCTTTCTCCACCGAGCGGAGATTTCCCATGCCGTAGTCGATAATGTGAATCATGATTTCTGTTTTCTCTGGACGTATTTCCGGAGCTGAGGGAGTCCGTGGAGCGTGACGGGCGGCGAGCTCGGGCCTTCTCTCTACCCTATCGACAGTCGCCTCGCCAGTGGCGTTCGTGCAATTTTCCACGACTGGCCGCAATTCCGCTCCAGGAACGCTGTTTCCAGTCCGTCGGCTGCCGATCGTTCTTGTTGCCCATGTAGAAATGGAGCTGATCGGCTGATCGCCAGCCGCCTTCTTCGTCTTCCCAGGCTTCAATTCCGATGAGTCGCTTGAGAAGCTGCAGGGCGAAGAGCGACATCACGAGGAAGACGAGCATCAGTCCCGCGAACAGGATCAGCAGCGGGCCCATCATGAAGATGCGTTCAACGGCTGGCCAGATGTGATTCCAGCCGAAGACGACGAACAGCGTCGCCAGCGACAGGTACGGCCCGTAAGGCAGCTCGGCGGGGAACTTCCAGATCGAGAGACTACGGAGAATCGTCACGATCAGAAGCACGCCGAGGGCCATGACGGGAGCCATGAAGAAGACTATGACGACGGGTTGCCAGCCGATGAACGAGCCGATCATCGCCATGAGAATGACATCGCCGAAGCCCATCGCTTCCCGCTTCAGAACGAAGTGACCAATGATGCGCACGGACCAGACGATGCCGCCGCCGACAACGAATCCAGCCGTCGAATTCGCCAGGGCATGCCAGTGATGGTTGTACAGAATCCACTGCGGGAAGTAGCCCATCTGCAGCCAGAGTTCGAGGACCGGGAAGAGTTGCTTCGAGAACTCCACCATGGAGGGATCCTGGACCCAGACCGGCAGCAGGAAGAAGCCGACGCCGAGAAACTGACCGATGAATCCGACGAACATCGCCGGGACGGTGACACCATCGGGGATGATCCACAGATCGAAATCAATGAACGTCGCCACGAACAGCGTTTCGACCAGGATCAGGAAGAAGATGAAGCGGCCCCAGCAGAAGAGCGGGGAAAGTTCCTGCCAGCCGAACAACTGTTGAGCATTGAAGCTGCTGACGACGCTCGCCTTCTCGCAGCCGCCCCATTGTTCGGGGGGCAAGAGACAAACGAACGTGATGACGACGAGGAGTCCGTTGAGAACTTCCAACCAGGGCTCGCGGCTCAGTTTGCGACGTCCGCTGAATGGAGACCGCCCGACAATGCGGGATGTTCCCCAGACGGGTAACGCATGATGCCAGCTCGACTTCGGATAATGTCCGACGCGCTGCTCTTTCGAGGCAACCCACTTCCAGGCGGGCCACACATGAAAGTGATCGGGCAGTCGGATGATGCAGCGGTTGAGGAATCGCCCGAGCACCAGCCCGAGCAGAAACAGTCCGCAACAGACGAAGAGATACGGCACGGGCCACGTCATTGAGCATCGTCCTTTGCCGCTGTTCCATTGATTCGGCTGAGAATCTCGTCGACGAGGCTTTCGGGATCGCGATTCGTGGTCGCGACTTCGAAGTCACTCACGTCGCGATACAACGGCTCCCGCTGTTCGAGCAGCGAGCGGATTTCTTCTTCGAAGTTGAGATCGGTTAGAGCAGGGCGGCTGGCGGCTGAAGTTTCATCGCTCCGCATTCGTCGGGCAATCTCGCTCACTTCGGCGGTCAGCCAGATGACGGGACCGGCCTGCTGCAATCGTTTGCGTGTGTCGGCATTCAGAATCGCTCCGCCGCCCGTTGCGATGATCAATCCATCGTGGCCGCAGAGCTCGGCAATCGCTTCCGCTTCGAGACGACGGAACTCGGCTTCACCGCTGCGGGCGAAGATTTCCGCGATCGAGCAGCCGGCTCGTTCTTCGATCACGCGATCGGAATCGACAGCCCGAGCATGCAGGCGTTGAGCAAGCATGCCTGCGAGCAGACTCTTTCCGGTGCCGCGATACCCAACCAGAGAAATGATCATGGCCTCACGACTCGGATTCGGACTCTTGAGTGGTTTTGACCAGCGAGATGGCTCCCCGCAGCGAGCTTCGCATCTGATCAAGCGGAGCTTTCTGACCGGTGAAGCACTCGAACTGGGCGGCTGCCTGGCGAACGAACATCTCCAGTCCGCTGGCGATGTAGCACTTCCGCTGGCGGGCGTGCTTGATGAGCAGCGTGTTCTCCGGATTATAGATGGTGTCGAAGACGACCATGTTGTCCTTGATCCAGTTCGGCTCGAACGGGCTTTCGTCCATGTTGGGGAACATGCCGATCGGCGTGCAGTTGATGAGGACGTCCGGCGTCTGTGCTCCCCGGTTTTCCCAGGTGCAGTGCAGGCACTTGAGATGGTCGGCCAGTTCTTTGACTTTGGAGCGAGTGCGGCCCGCGATCGTGAGGTGCCCGCCGCCGTTCACAATGCCCAGGCCAATTGCCCGGGCGACGCCGCCGGTGCCGAGAATGAGCACCTTGCGATCCTTGAACGATCCCTCCGGCCAGCCCGCTTCGGTCACGGCCTGTTTCAGCGTCGCCATAGCGGCTTCGTAATCGGTGTTGGCGGCGAACCAGATGCCGCGATTGTTCTTGTAGAGCGTGTTCGTCGCTCCGATGGTCGAGATTTCTGGATCGAGATGATCGGCAAATTTCGTCACTCGCTGCTTATGCGGAATCGTGACGCTGTACCCGTCGACATTGAGCCGCTTGAGCGCTTTCAGGGAGTCTTCGAAATGCTGCTCGGAAATCCGGAAGGGAAGATAAACGGCGTTGATGCCTTCGCGGGCGAATGCGTCGTTGTGAATCCGCGGGCTGTAGCTGTGAGCGATCGGATCGCCGAGGACGCCAAAGACTCGAGTCTCGGAATTGATATTCTGATACCGATACAGCTTGAGCATCTCGGTGAATGAGATCTGTCCGGGAGCGAGTTCCCGTTCGCTGCTGAAGCTGGCGTACGTGAACGGAGAACCGTATTTTTTGCAGAGAAGTCGCGTGAACAGGCCGAATTCTCCCATGCAGAAGCCGACCGTAGGCTTCTCGGCATTGGCGACCAGTTCAAGCATCCGCACGCCATCAGCCGGGCTGTTGGCCATGGTCACGATCTTCAGCACATCGGCATCGTGATCCGACATCTGTTCGTAGATTTCGTTCAGATTGGCAGGCGTCTCTTCGAAGTTGTGATAACTGATGATCCGCTTTGTGCGTCCGTAACGGGGAATTTTCTTCGCGATGTCGACTTCCAGGTCGACAAAATCGACCCCGTCGACAATGGCCGATCGCAGCAGCGTCTGCCGCTCCTCTTCCGTTCCGCGCCAGCGACCCCGATCTTCCGCCCGGCGGCAGGTGACCACCGTCGGCGTGGGGCGATTCTTCAGCAGGACCGAGATATCGCTGATCTGCTTGATCCAGTCGAGCCGCAACTCGACCAACTCGGCTCCTGCCTGAGCAAGCGCTTCATGTTCCTTACGCATCATTTTGAGGCGTGTTCGTCCAACGCTGACGCAAATCATCGCAGATCTAATTCCGGTTAACAGGTCGACAGGCAACTGGGCTTCGAGGTGAAGGGTGGGAGAAGACTATACTCAAATGGAATTCGAGGGGGAATGCAATGGTCTCAGGGAATGTTCTCGGGGTGAGATTGAGGCTCGTTGTCGTCCGGGCTGTATCCAGCTGCACTTATTGCTGAGGACACCGGAGTACCGACAGGGTGGCACAGACATTCCTGTCTGTGCGTCATTCGACGCTGGATTGTTGTGGGGCTGTTGCAGGTTAGAGCATTGGGGACAGTCATTCTCCGCTGCGGCGGTTCTTTCCCACAGACAGGAATGTCTGTGCTACTGGCCTGGGGTGACGAGGTGTTCGCTCATGCTGAAGGCAGGCCTCCTGTTGCTTCGTGACAAAGAGATGAATCTCTGTGTCATCCAGTCGCTGACCGACGTTCCCTATCGGAACAGCCAGACTTTCACACGGCCGCAGCGTCGGACAGCCTCTTCCTGTGACTTCGTCACCCAGACGTACACGTCTGGGCCATCCTCGGTTCGTTGACGCGCTGTCAGTGCGGAAAACGCGAAGAAGCATGGGTGGCCCCGAAAGATTCTTTCGGGGCGGCGCCGCTGTGGGAGAACGGGATTTGACGTCTTACTTCAGAAGGGCGTCGAATGATGCACAGACAGGAATGTCTGTGCTACTCGCCTGGGGGGACGAGGGAGGATGGTCCCTCGCTCACGCTGCGGATTGGGATTGAGGCGGGACGCTGCGGGTTGGGATTGGATAGTCACGCTTCGGGGCGTGGGGGATAATGTGTCGCGTGTGCAGGCTTTATTCTGTCTCGGAGGTCGGGGTGACCGTTGCTCCGCGGTTTCCGGCACGGGTGATGCGGACAGTGGCGGACGGGACCGTGGAGAAGACGCGTTCGATGACGGCCTGGACGCTGTCGTCGTCTTTGCAGACGCCGAACATCGTCGGACCCCAGGAAGACTGGGCGATTCCCTGGATGCCGGCCTGTTCGAAGCAGTCGAAGATGGTTTCGCAGACGGGATGCCGAAATCGTCCTCCCTGAACCGGGGCGAATGTGTCGCCGACGAGATTGCCGAACCGCTGCAGGGTCTCGGAAAAGGCCTTGAAGCTGGAGCAATCCTCTTCGATGGTCTGCAACAGGTCTTCGAGTTCATCGAGTCGATCCGGGGCGATTTCGGGCATCGACTGAAATGCACGCTCTTCCTGCTCGCCCGAATAACCGGCGATCTGGTCCGGCGTGACCAGGACGAATCGCCACGTTTCCGGCAGGGAGGCGGCGAAGCGATAAATCCCGGCATCTTCATCCGGGCTGATGCCGCGATCGATCAGCAGTCCACCCCGGTGGAATCCGAAGGTGCCGATGCAGGAGCGTTTGCCGCGGCCAAGGACCCGCGAGAGTTCCGGGGCGGCGACGTCGACGCCCGCCAGTTGAGCCCAGCAGGTGCCGATGGCCAGATCGAACTGGGTTCCCGCTCCGAGCCCGGCATGAAACGGAATGAGCGAATCGAACTCGACAGCAATCGCAGGCTTCACGGCGGGCCAGCGGGCTTCGCAGCGTTCGATGACACTGAGGAAGCGGTCTCGAATGAGATCGGCTGGGACGCTGGTTTCCTCTTCAGCCAGTTCATTGATGAGATCCGGCGAATAGCCGAGTTCGTGGTCGTCGCCATCGATGCGTTCGGCCAGCAGGTCGAAGCCGGGCTCATCGATCATGAGGCCGAAGCCCTGGAACAGCTTTCCGCCGGGACGATGGTCGGAGAAGAGACCGCAATGCAGGCGGGCTCCGGTGGATACCGAGACGTTCGTAACGTGTGGACCGGTCATCTAATCATCCCTGGCCGAATCTGCATGGTTTCCTGTTTGCTGCGTTTCGGCGTGAATGAAATGAACCAGCAGGTCGAAAGCCGCTCGACCTTCGGCATCCGCAGTTTTCTCAATGAGAACTTTGAGTCTGTCGAGTTCGTGAAGAATGACGTTCCGTTCCAGAATGTGCAATCGCGAAGCCAGAATCGCCGCTTCAATTACGGCATGGGCTCCGCGGTTAAAGCCGAGGAACGGTCGCAGGTTGTGAGATTGAACGACTTCGGCGGTCAGGACCATCCGCTGTCCCGTCTCGTCGCGGTTTCGAATGCGGAATTCATACGCCTGGCAGGCGTCGGGGAAGAGTCGGCCGTGAATTGTCTTTGTGGGTAACCAGTCCACCGAAGTAGAGGCGAAGCTGCGGCTGATCGCCTGGGCGAGGGGCAGGACTCGGTCGGTGACGTGAAAGACCCCTTCGGGGTGTGCGATCAAATTCCGGTAGGTGCGGGACTCGGGGAAGGGGCGGAAAATCAATTCCTGAATCTGGCCCTCGGCATCGAGCGTAGGGATGGGGCCCATCGGTGCCAGATTGACGCTGGCGTCTTCGTTCAGCGTGGTGACGAGACCTTCGAGGACGTAGGGCACGGGGACGAACCTTCAGTTCGTGGAAGCGAAGAATGGACCGGTAGGTTGAGATCGAGGGAAGAGGGGTGGTATCCTGCCTGACATCGAAGACCGGACATACGAGCCGGTCCTGACTACAGTCCATGGTGACTGTTCCTCAATGATTCCGCAACAGGGGCCCCCCATGCAAGTGAACTCCGCACCACGCCTGTCCCTCCTCCTCACCGCAGTTGTCGCCGTGCTCGCCGTGACTGCCTCACCGATTCTCGCCGAAGAGAAACTCAACACGCCTCCCAAGGGCTTTAAAGCTCTGTTCAACGGGAAAGACCTGACCAACTGGCAGGGGCTGGTTGGGAACCCGAAGACCCGAGCCGAGATGTCGGACGAAGAGCTCGCCGAAGCTCAGAAGAAAGCCGACGAAGAAATGCGGGCCCACTGGGAACCCAAAGATGGCATTCTCGTCTTCGACGGCAAAGGCAAGAACCTGTGCACGAAGAAGAAGTACGGCAACTTCGAACTGTACGTTGACTGGAAAATCGAGCCGAAGGGCGACAGCGGGATCTACCTGCGTGGAACGCCGCAGGTGCAGATCTGGGATCCGACGGTCGAAGTCGAACGGAACAGCGTCGGCTCCGGCGGTTTGTTCAACAACAAGATTCACCCGAGTACGCCCAGCAAGTGTGCCGACAACCCGATCGGCGAGTGGAACACGTTTTGGATCAAGATGGTGGACGACAAGGTCAGCGTGAAGCTGAACGGCGAACTGGTCGTCGATAACGTCGTGCTGGAAAACTACTGGGAACGCGACAAGCCGATCTACCCGAAAGAAGCAATCGAACTCCAGAACCACGGCAACACGCTCTACTTCCGGAACATCTACGTGAAAGAGCTTCCGTAAGCGAGCGTGTGATGGGATCCAGATCGGTGGCACAGACATTCGCGTCTGTGTCACCGGTTGGAACGTAGCGGCGGCATCCTGCCGCCGGGAAAGCGTGGTTGGAGAGATGACGTTCCGATGCCATGGATTTCTCGGAGCGGAAAGTCGGTGACATGATCCACGCGGATTGACATGGTGCGTCCATTCGGCGGCAGGATAGCGCCGGTACGGTTTTGGCACCCTGGACAGGAAAGCCTTTCATGCTCGAAATTGAACGTCCGCGGTCAGGGGCTCAGTTTGAGCCGGGACAGGTGGTTCCGGTTGATGTCCGGTGGAGCCTGCTGGAGGATCAGAGTCGGGTCGAGCTGCGGCTGGTCTGGAATACGGTCGGCAAGGGCGATCAGAATCTGAGCATCGAGGAGACCTGGACTTACAGCAACATCGGACTGAGCGGTCAAAAGCACGAAGAGATTCAGCTGCCGGACGGACCCTACAGTTGTTCCGGCAAGCTGCTGTCTCTGGTCTGGGCGTTCGAGCTGATTGTCTTCCCGAGTGGCGAATCGACTCGCACGGAGTTCCTGATGGCTCCGGGAGCGAGCGAAATCATCCTGCATTCCGCAGCTGAGTGACGGGGGGACGTCTTTCATGTCTGTCCAGGCGGCTCGCTTCAATCCGTTCGCCACCGAACATCTCGTGAAGATCCGGTATCAGTTTGAGACCGATTCGCTGGAAGGTCTGATCGGACAACTGGACGCGATGAACCGTCGGGCCGCTCTGGTGGGGCCGGAAGGACATGGCAAGACGACTCTGCAGAGAGAGATCGCCGCTCACTACGAATCACGCGGGGTGACCGTTCACTGGATTCGCCTGACCCGTGACCGACGGGTGCTGCCGACGGGGGCGATCCCGGAACTGCGTCGCATTCTGAAGGCGGACGATCTGCTCTGTGTCGACGGAGCCGAGCAGATGAACTGGTGGACCTGGCGAAAACTGATCCGCTCTCTGCCTGCTGAAACGGGGTGCCTGATTACAACGCATCAACCAGGACTGCTGCCGACGCTGCGACAGTGCGAGACGACGCCGGAACTGCTTGATCGCATTGTCGCCGAGCTGCTGAGATCAGGGTTTCCGGATTGGAAGATTCCGACGAAAGACGTCTTCGCCCGGCATCGCGGAGACCTGCGACTGTGCCTGTTCGAGCTGTACGATGCGTATGCCTCGGGAGAGCTGCACGAACTCCAGCGTTCTTGATCACCCGCAATGGCATTTCTTCAGGAGTTAGTTATCCTTAAAGAGAAATTCTTCTTGAGGCGGTGCGGTTAAACGATGTTTATTGACGAAATTACGCTGATCTGTCATGCCGGTGACGGTGGTCGAGGCTGCATGAGCTTCCGACGTGAAGCTCACGTTCCCCGAGGCGGCCCCGACGGGGGCGATGGCGGCGACGGGGGCGATGTCGTTCTCGTCGTGAACGAGCACCTCAACAGCCTGGGACACCTGGCTGGTCATATGCACTGGAACGCGAAGCGGGGCTCTCACGGTGAAGGGGCGCTCTGTCGCGGCAAGAACGGTGCGGACGCCATTATCGAAGTGCCGCCCGGAACCATTGTCAAAGACGCGGAACGGGGACACGTGCTTCGCGATCTGGCTTCGCCGGGCGACCGTGTCATCGTGGCCAAAGGCGGACGCGGAGGACGCGGCAACAAACGCTTTGCCACTCCGATTAACCGCGCTCCGAAAGAGTTCGAAGTCGGTGAAGAGGGCGAAGATCGAACGATCACGCTCGAACTGAAAATGATTGCCGATGTCGGTCTGGTCGGAAAGCCGAATGCCGGCAAGTCGACACTGCTGAGTCGCGTTTCGCGGGCCACGCCGGAGATCGCCGATTATCCCTTCACGACCAAGACCCCGAATCTCGGTGTTGTCCAGGTCGGCTGGGATCAGGATTTCGTCGTCGCAGATATCCCGGGGCTGATCGAAGGGGCTCACGCCGGGATCGGGCTGGGCCATGAATTTCTGCGTCATATCGAACGGACCAGACTGCTCGTGCATCTGGTGGAACCCGCGCCGATGGATCAGACCGATCCAGTCGAGAACTATCATCAGATCCGCGAAGAACTTCGTCTGTACGATCTGAAACTCGATGAGCGGCCGGAAATCATTGTCATCACCAAAGCCGAACTGCCCGACTCCGAGGCCGCCGCGGAACTGCTCCGCGAGACCGTTAACGAGCCGGTCCTGGTCATCTCAGCAGTAACGGGTCAGGGACTCGACGAACTGAAGCGGACGATCGTCCGCAAGCTTGCAGAAATCCGCGAGTCGGAATCTCAACCGACCTCGTCGGAGTAGTCCGATCCCATCCTTGCGAAAGTCGATCGCTCCACTGGCGTTTCCGATCGAAACGCACTCTGTGTCCGCTCTTCCTTTTAAGGATCATGAAATGCGACATGCGTTCGCCGCCGTGCTCTGTTCGCTGCTGTTCGTTTCCACGTTCACGGAAGCGGCAGGCAAGGACGGGAATCCCTCGAAGCTGCCTTCCAGCTGGTACGCGAACTTCGGCTACTGGGAACTGAACGACGACACGCTCGTCTGTCGCGAGCTGAAGGAAGACAAGCACGCGGGAGCGGCCCGTCTGAAGACACCCCTGACGGACGGATCGATTACCTGTCGCGTGAAATTCGAGGACGGAGCGAAGTTCTTTCACATCGGCTTCGATCCCGCTCCCGGAACGCTCGACAAGAAAGGGCACCTCTACTCGCTGGTGCTCACGCCGCAGTCGGCGATGATCAAGAAGCATCGCGACAAGAACAGGGAGGATTCCAAAGACGAGACGCTGGCGACGGTGCGTTTCGAGAAACCCCTGGAGGGCTGGCATTCGGTGAAGCTGACCGCCTCCGGGAAGGACGTTCGCGTCAGCATCGACAATCAGTATCAGCTTACGGCGTCCGATGATTCGTTCGGCGTGAAGAAGCCGGGCGTGGTGTTTCGCGTCGGAGGCGGAGACGTTCATGTCGACCAGATTGAAGTGGCTGTCGAGAAGCCGTAGTTCTGCCATTCCGCTTCAGGAATGAGACGTTACACTTCATGTCAGGCCTCTGCGGAGGCGATGATTTCCCGCCAGCGGATCGTTACGATCGCCAGCCACGGACCACATCATACAACCTAAGGAATGACCTCGTGCCAAGCCGTTTGAACGCAGACGACTTCTATCCTCGAGAGGATCGGCACGAAGCGGGCAAGGAGTCGGTGTCTCCCGGGACAAGCCGACAGCAAAGCGCCCAGGAGTGTTCACCGTTGATGCATCGACTTTCGCTCAGTCAGATGACGACCAAGAAGTGGAGTTTCGAAGACGACCTGGAAGCGGTCCAGAAACTCGGACTCCGGCACATTGGCCTCTGGCGATGGAAATACGAAGAAATGTCCGAGCAGGCCGCCGCGAGCCTGCTCGAAAAATATCAGCTGCGACCTTCCAGTATTTCCTGGGTGGGCGGCTTCACAGGAACCAACGGCTATCTGCTCGAAGATTCTCTGGCTGAAGCCGAGGAAGTGATCCGCTTTGCAAGCTGGATCGGTTCGCGCAATGTGATTGTCTGCACCGGCGAGCAGGGGCGACACATTCATTCGCACGCTCTCCGCCTCGCAGTTGAATCGCTCAAGTACCTGGGCGATTACGCAGCGGAGTACGGCATTGAGCTGGCCGTGATGCCGATGTCGGCTTCCGCCTCTTACGGGTGGACTTTCCTGACCTCGCTGCGAAAATGCAGAGAGCTGATCGAGGAATGCGACCATCCCTATGTCGGCGTTTGTCTGCACAGTTATTACGCGTTGCAGGAGCGTCACTGGAAGAGCGAGATCCGAAGCCTGCTGCCCACCGTGAAGCTGGTTCGGCTCTGCGATGGTCAGTCGTCGGCGAAACCGCGTCGGCAGTGCCTGCCTTATTCCGGAAAGATGAACCTGACGGGCTGGCTGGATTTCCTCGAATCGAATGGATACCGTGATATTTACGAGATCGACACGTGGTGCGATGAAGTGTGGCAAAGTGATCACATTGAACCGTTCCAGCGATCTCTTGAAGCCCTCAACGCTCACTTTCCTTCCTTCCGCGACGAAGGGTAGATCGCGTGGGTCGTCGTAGCGTGTGCCACCCGGACGCCGTTCAAGGATGTTCAACACCAGCCGCTATGATTCCCGGACAAGGTCTAACCGCGTCGCAGCGACTTGCCAGGCGACGCGAACAGAATGTCCAGCCCCCATCTTCTGACGATTGAAGAACTGGCCCGCGAAATGGGCCGGGATCTGCGTGAGGTCGAACGACTTGCGGCCAAGGGGAATATTCCCGGTCGCCGCGTCGACGGTAACTGGGTCTTCCAGGCCAACGAGATCCGCGAGTGGATCGAGAAAGAGTTCGAGAACTACTCGCCCGATCAATGGGAAGCCCTCGAAAGCTCGCAGCAGTCCGAAGAAGTCGATCAGGAATGCCCCGTCACCAGTCTGCTGCAGCTGGAAACGATGGAGGTCCCGATTCAGGCCCGGACGAAACGTTCGGTGCTTGAGCGGCTCGTCAAGCTGGCCGGAAACACCTATCAGGTCTGGACCCCCGACGAAGTCCTGAAGGCCGTCATCGAACGCGAGAACATTCAGAGCACGGCTATGGATGAAGGGGTCGCCATCCCTCACCCCCGCAACCCGATGCCGGATGCAATCGGTGAATCGATCATCGCCTTCGGCAGCTCCAGCAATGGCATCCCTTTCGGTGGCACCCGCGGCCTGACGCACCTGTTCTTCCTGATCCTCTGCCGCGACAACACCACGCACCTGCAGGTTCTGGCCCGCCTCGGCCGCCTGTTCAAAATCCCCGGCTTCCTGCGAGACCTCAGCCACGCCGAGACCTCGGAAGAAGCCTACCGCATCATCGAAGACGCCGAAAAAACGCTCTCGTAGATGAACCGGTCAGAGACCGGGGGTGGCCCAACAAGGTTGGCTCAGACGCGTGCGTCTGAGTGACGCAGTCACAGGAAGCACGTCACCCGCGTAGAGCGTTCCCAGACGCTGCTTTCTGAAGTCTCGCCGCCGCGCAGGGTGGCCGTGATAGTTCCGCTATCAAGGCGGCGCAGCCGTAGGAGGCCGCCGTTTGACGTTGGTATAAAATCAGCCCTGCTTCGTCATTCCCCTGAATCAAGTCTCTCACCGATACGCCCGCCCAACTCC